>NC_021500.1:2519513-2834452 GCF_000410515.1 Enterobacter sp. R4-368
GCAGACACCATCCGCCTGATGGGCGACAAAGTGTCGGCAATCACCGCCATGAAGAAAGCTGGCGTACCGACCGTACCGGGTTCAGACGGCCCGCTGGGCGACGATATGGATGCAAACCGCGCCCATGCTAAGCGCATCGGTTACCCGGTTATCATCAAAGCCTCCGGCGGCGGCGGCGGTCGCGGTATGCGCGTTGTGCGCAAAGACGCCGACCTGGCGCAGTCCATCAGCATGACGCGTGCGGAAGCGAAAGCCGCTTTCAACAACGACATGGTGTACATGGAAAAATACCTGGAAAATCCTCGCCACGTCGAGATCCAGGTGCTGGCCGATGGTCAGGGTAACGCTATCTATCTGGCAGAGCGCGACTGCTCCATGCAGCGCCGCCACCAGAAAGTGGTCGAAGAAGCACCAGCACCGGGCATCACCCCGGAACTGCGTCGCTATATCGGCGAGCGCTGTGCGAAAGCCTGTGTCGATATCGGCTATCGCGGAGCGGGTACGTTTGAGTTTCTGTTCGAAAACGGCGAGTTCTACTTCATCGAGATGAACACCCGTATTCAGGTTGAGCACCCGGTTACCGAAATGATTACCGGCGTTGACCTGATCAAAGAGCAGTTGCGTATCGCAGCCGGTCAGCCGCTGTCCATTAAGCAAGAAGAAGTGGTGGTGAAAGGCCATGCGGTGGAATGCCGTATTAACGCCGAAGATCCGAACACCTTCCTGCCTAGCCCGGGCAAAATCACTCGCTTCCATGCCCCTGGTGGGTTTGGTGTGCGCTGGGAATCGCATATTTACGCCGGTTACACCGTACCGCCGTATTACGATTCAATGATTGGCAAGCTTATCTGCTACGGCGAGAGCCGCGATGTGGCGATTGCGCGCATGAAGAATGCGTTGCAGGAGCTGATTATCGACGGGATCAAAACCAACGTTGATCTGCAGATGCGTATTATGAGCGACGAGAACTTCCAGCATGGTGGCACCAACATCCACTATCTGGAGAAAAAACTCGGTTTGCAGGAAAAATAATCTGCAATCAGCGCAAAAGGCCGGATCTTCCGGCCTTTTTTGTTTTTCTCTCCCCGGAACCTGCCCATAGGGTACAATCCCCGCTTTCTTCATTTACAAGGGACAAAAATGGACAACCGTTTTGTTCAGGCTCACAAAGAAGCCCGTTGGGCGCTGTGGCTGACCCTTCTTTATCTTGCCGCCTGGTTAGTATGCGCTTACCTACCAGGTACAGAGCAGGGCTTCACCGGGCTGCCGCGTTGGTTTGAACTGGCCTGCCTGCTTACGCCGCTGGTATTTGTTTTACTTTGCTGGGCGATGGTGCGTTTTATCTTCCGCGATATCTCTCTGGAGGATAACGATGCAAACTGAAATTATCGCCGTGCTGATAATCTACCTGATCGTTGTCTTCGGCCTCTCTTTCTATGCGATGCGCCAGCGTAGCAGCGGTACTTTCCTGAGCGAGTACTTCCTCGGTAGCCGTTCCATGGGCGGATTTGTGCTGGCGATGACGCTGACCGCAACCTATGTCAGCGCCAGTTCGTTTATTGGCGGGCCAGGAGCCGCGTACAAATTCGGCCTTGGCTGGGTGCTGCTGGCGATGATCCAGGTTCCCACCATTTGGCTGTCGCTGGGCATTCTCGGCAAAAAATTCGCAATTCTGGCACGTCGCTACAATGCCATTACGCTCAACGACATGCTGATGGCACGCTACCAGAGCCGCGCGGTCGTGTGGATCGCCAGCGTCAGCCTGCTGGTGGCCTTTGTCGGTGCGATTGCCGTGCAGTTTATCGGCGGCGCGCGTCTGCTGGAGACAGCGGCCGGCATCAAATACGAATCGGGCCTGCTGATCTTCGGCATTACTATCGCGTTGTATACGGCGTTTGGCGGTTTTCGCGCCAGTGTGTTAAACGACACCATGCAAGGTCTGGTGATGCTGATTGGTACGCTAGTGTTACTGGTCGGTGTGATCCATGCGGCGGGCGGATTGCATAACGCCGTTGCTACCTTGCAGCATATCGATCCGAAACTGGTTAGCCCGCAGGGCGCGCACGACATTCTTTCCCCGGCGTTTATGACCTCGTTTTGGGTGCTGGTGTGTTTTGGCGTTATCGGTCTGCCGCATACCGCTGTGCGCTGTATTTCGTATAAAGACAGCAAGTCGGTGCACCGTGGGATCATTATCGGCACCATTGTCATCGCGCTGTTGATGCTGGGAATGCATCTGGCGGGAGCGCTGGGTCGTGCTGTGCTACCGAATCTGTCGGTGCCGGATCAGGTTATTCCCACATTGATGGTCGAAGTGTTGCCACCGTGGGCCGCAGGGTTGTTCCTTGCCGCACCGATGGCCGCGATCATGTCCAATGTCAACGCGCATCTGTTGCAGGCTTCCGCGACGATCATCAAAGATCTGTGGTTAAGCGCGCAGCCGACTAAAATTCGTCATGAGCCACGCTTAAAACGCATTTCCACCGTGACAACGCTGGTACTCGGCATTTTGATGATGCTGGCGGCATGGCGTCCGCCAGAGATGATCATCTGGCTGAACCTGTTAGCGTTTGGTGGGCTTGAGGCGGTATTTCTGTGGCCGCTGGTGCTGGGTCTTTACTGGGATCGCGCTAATTCCACCGGCGCGCTCAGCGCCATGATTGTTGGCGGTGCGCTGTATGCCGTGCTCGCCACCTTTAATATTCAGTACCTGGGCTTCCATCCGATTGTGCCCTCGCTGCTGTTAAGTTTGCTGGCCTTCATTGTCGGGAACCGTTTCGGTCAACCCGCGCCGCAGGCCCCACCTATTTCTATTAATGAATAAAGAGTTATGCCATGCCTTGGATCCAACTGAAACTGAACACCACCGGCGCGAATGCGGAAGATCTGAGCGATGCTCTGATGGAAGCAGGCGCGGTGTCCATTACCTTCCAGGACACGCACGACACGCCCGTATTTGAACCGCTGCCGGGTGAAACCCGTCTGTGGGGCGATACCGACGTTATCGGCCTGTTCGATGCGGAAACCGAGATGGCGGACGTCGTTGCCCAACTCGCTCTACACCCGCTGCTCGGCGAAGGTTTCGCCCATAAAATTGAGCAACTGGAAGATAAAGACTGGGAGCGCGAATGGATGGACAACTTCCACCCGATGCGCTTTGGCGAACGCCTGTGGATCTGCCCGAGCTGGCGCGAAGTGCCGGATGCCAATGCAGTGAATGTGATGCTCGATCCGGGTCTGGCATTCGGAACCGGCACGCACCCAACCACCTCGTTGTGTCTGCAATGGCTCGATGGCCTGGATCTTGTCGGCAAAACTGTGATCGATTTTGGCTGCGGTTCCGGGATCCTTGCGATCGCCGCCCTGAAACTGGGTGCGGCTAAAGCGATCGGTATTGATATCGATCCGCAAGCGATCCAGGCAAGCCGTGATAACGCCGAGCGCAACGGCGTTTCCGAGCGTCTCGAGTTGTACCTGCCGAAAGACCAGCCAGACGCGATGAAAGCCGATGTGGTGGTTGCCAATATTCTGGCTGGCCCGTTGCGTGAACTGGCGCCGTTAATCAGCGTATTGCCCGTCGAGGGCGGCTTGCTGGGGCTCTCTGGTATCCTTGCCAGCCAGGCAGACAGCGTGTGCGAAGCCTATGCAGAACTCTTTACCCTGGATCCGGTGGTCGAGAAAGAAGAGTGGTGCCGTATCACGGGACAGAAAAGGTAAAACTGAACGCGGCCTGCGGGCCACGTTTCGCGGAGCCAGCGCGCTGAACTGTCGAAAAAACCAGCCAAAATGCCGATCAAAAAATTGCGAGCAGCTTCGCAAAAATCGTCATTTTTGTCTGAAAAAACAGCAGTTCAGCCGCTTATCACCCGCGAAAAAACGATAACTTGTGCGAATTTATGCGTTATGTGAAATTTTTATCTTTTACATAACCCTATGAAAAACATGATTTAATACGTTTATTGCCCCGATGGACTGGCTATTCCTTGATCTACAACAGAGGATTGCTCAAAGTTTGGCCTTTCATCTCGTGCAAAAAATGCGTAATATACGCCGCCTTGCAGTCACAGTATGGTCATTTCTTAACTCATGCGCATCGGACACCACCAGCTCAGAAATCGCCTGATCGCAGCGCCCATGGCTGGCATTACTGACAGACCATTCCGGACGTTGTGCTACGAGATGGGAGCCGGTTTAACCGTATCCGAGATGATGTCTTCTAACCCACAAGTGTGGGAAAGCGACAAGTCCCGACTGCGGATGGTGCACATTGATGAACCCGGTATTCGCACCGTGCAAATTGCCGGCAGCGACCCGGATGAAATGGCGGAAGCCGCACGTATTAACGTGGAAAGCGGCGCCCAGATTATTGATATCAATATGGGTTGCCCGGCTAAAAAAGTGAATCGCAAGCTTGCAGGTTCCGCCCTGCTGCAATACCCGGATCTGGTGAAGTCGATCCTGACCTCGGTAGTTAATGCAGTGGATGTTCCTGTCACTCTGAAGATTCGCACGGGTTGGGCTCCAGAACACCGTAACTGCGTAGAAATTGCCCAACTGGCTGAAGAGTGTGGTATTCAGGCTCTGACCATTCATGGACGCACCCGCGCCTGTTTGTTCAACGGAGACGCTGAGTACGACAGTATTCGGGCAGTTAAGCAGAAAGTTTCCATTCCGGTTATCGCGAATGGCGACATTACTGACCCGCTTAAAGCCAGAGCTGTGCTCGACTATACAGGGGCGGATGCCCTGATGATAGGCCGCGCAGCTCAGGGAAGACCCTGGATCTTCCGGGAAATCCAGCATTATCTGGACACTGGGGAGCTGCTGGCCCCGCTGCCTTTGGCAGAGGTTAAGCGCTTGCTTTGCGCGCACGTTCGGGAACTGCATGACTTTTACGGTCAGGCGAAAGGTTACCGAATTGCACGCAAACACGTCTCCTGGTATCTCCAGGAGCACGCTCCGAATGACCAGTTTCGGCGCACATTCAACGCCATTGAGAATGCCAGCGAACAGCTGGAGGCGTTGGAGGCATACTTCGAAAATTTTGCGTAAACAGAAATAAAGAGCTGACAGAACTATGTTCGAACAACGCGTAAATTCTGACGTACTGACCGTTTCTACCGTTAACTCTCAGGATCAGGTAACCCAAAAACCGCTCCGTGACTCGGTAAAACAGGCACTGAAGAACTATTTTGCTCAACTGAATGGTCAAGATGTTAATGATCTGTATGAGCTGGTACTGGCTGAAGTAGAACAGCCACTGTTGGACATGGTGATGCAATACACCCGTGGTAATCAGACCCGCGCGGCGCTGATGATGGGCATCAACCGCGGTACGCTGCGTAAAAAACTGAAAAAATACGGCATGAACTGATTTTTAATCAGTGAGTTGTATTGATAAAAAGGCGCTAACCGGCATGGGACAGCGCCTTTTTTATTGCCTGAAATAGCGCTAAAAACCCCGCTTTCCCTGTCATTCCGGGGTTACGGATTCGTGTATATTTCAACAAATGGTTGCAAGAAAGGGAGATACGGAATGATTCGCAAGTATTGGTGGCTGGTGGCTTTCGCCCTGTCGATTCTCATGCTGGATAGCTTAATCATGTACTGGGTTGAGTATATGACCACCGAGATCGATAAGTGCCGCAATATGAACTCCGTAAATCCGCTCAAACTGGTTAACTGCAATAATCTGTAAGTGATTGCTTGTAGCGAAAATTCGCGAAAATGCAGCCATCACCCTGATTAACGCAGGGATTTAAATCATTTTGAGCCATCTCCATACGATGCTAATGTCTCAGCCCTTTTCGCCAGTCCGATCGTAGTAATGCGTAACGCCCTTAGTGAATGAGTTGATGACACCATGCTGGATAGCCAATACGACTATATCCTTGTTGTTGTTTCTTTTATCGTAGCCATTTTAGCCTCTTATACCGCCCTGAATATGGCCGGCCGAGTTTCCACCAGCAGCAAGGGATCGTCATGGGTCTGGCTCAGCGGTGGCGGCGTAGCGATGGGGATAGGCATCTGGGCGATGCATTTTATCGGCATGCTGGCGATGAACATGTCGATGAACATGCGCTACGAACCGTTTCTCACGGCCCTCTCCATGGTTATCGCGATCGGCTCTTCGTTGTTCGCGCTGTGGCTGGTGAGCGCCCCGCATCTGCATCTGCGTCGCCTGATCCCGGGCGCAATTGTCATGGGCCTGGGTATTGCAGCGATGCACTATACCGGCATGGCGGCGCTTCAGGTCTCCCCGGCCATTATCTGGAATCTGAACTGGGTCGCCTTATCGTTAGCGATCGCGCTGGTCGCCTCTTTCGCCGCTCTGTGGCTCACATTTCATCTACGTCATGAAGCGGCCCAGGTTGCGCTGATGCGTTTTGGTGCGGCAATTTTAATGGGCGTCGCCATTGCTGGTATGCATTACACCGGCATGATGGCGGCTCAAATCCCTCACCAACATGCCATGGGGCATAACGGTTTTAACAATAACTGGTTAGCCGTACTGGTCGGCATGATGGCCTTCTCGGTGCTGGGCATTACGCTACTGGTGTCGATGTTTGATGCGCGTCTGCAGGCGAAAACCTCGCTACTGGCAACTTCACTGGCGGCCGCAAACCGCGAACTGGCGCGGCTGGCGTTGCACGATACCTTAACGCGTCTGCCTAACCGCGTGTTGCTGGAAGATCGCCTTGAACAGGCCATCAACAAAGCCAAACGCGAAGGCTCGTTCTTCGCGCTGATGTTTATGGATCTCGACGGTTTCAAAACCGTCAACGACGCCTGGGGCCACGATGTCGGCGATAAATTGCTGGTCGCGGTGACCGATCGCCTGACGCAAAAATTAAAAGGGCAATACACGCTGGCGCGCATTGGTGGTGACGAGTTTGTTCTGCTGGCAGAAGTCAGCGCGCCAGATGAAGCAGCAACGCTTGCCAGTTCGTTGGTACGCGTGATCGATAAGCCCTTCACTATCGATCCCTATGACGTGATGGTGACGCTGAGCGTCGGTATTGCGCTTTATCCGCATGACGGCAAGAACGAACGGGAACTGATGTTCAACGCTGATGCGGCGATGTATCACACCAAGCATATGGGACGTAACGGTTACCACTTCTTTCAGCCCTCGATGAACACGCTGGCGCAAACACAGCTGCAGTTACTCAATGATTTGTGGATGGCACTGGAGCGCCAGGAGTTCCGGCTGGTTTATCAGCCCAAATTTAAAGCCCCCGCGGGGCCGGTTATCGGCTTTGAGGCGCTGTTGCGCTGGCATCACCCTTACCAGGGCGTGCTCACTCCGGATGTTTTTTTGCCGCTGGCGGAGAAAACCGGTCTGATTGTGCCGCTTGGTAACTGGGTAGTGGACGAAGCCTGCCGTCAGCTTGGCGAATGGCGTAAAATGGGGCACCTTGACTGGTCTGTGGCGGTGAACCTTTCCACCCTGCAATTTGAACAGAGTTCTCTGGTGGCAACAATTATGGAGGCGCTGAAAAAACATGATGTGCCGCCGCAAAAATTAATCCTGGAAGTGACCGAAACCACGGCAATGAGCAATCCGGATGAGAGTGTGCGCGTGTTGACGGAGCTGACAGATGCGGGCGTTCAAGCCTCAATCGATGATTTTGGTACAGGCTACTCCAGCCTGCTGTATCTGAAACGTCTTCCGGCCTGCGAATTAAAAATCGATCGTGCGTTTGTTCGTGAGTTAAGCCGGGAAGGCGAAGATGCCACCATCGTCTCCGCCATCGTAGCGTTAGCCAGGACGCTGAATTTAAAAGTTGTAGCGGAAGGTGTGGAAACAGAAGAACAACAAAAATTTCTTACTGAGCTGGGCTGTAATACGTTGCAGGGGTATTTATTAGGTAAACCGGTGAGCGCGGAGTCTATTACTTCTTACGGAAATAAACTTTCCCCTCCCGAGCCCCTCTCCTGAAGATGGATTGATTTAAATAAAGCGCCTGCAGGCGCTTTTGTTTTACCAAAGCCGTAAACTAGATTATTCTTATAAAAATAATGCTATGCACCATCCCTATTTAATCAAGCTCTTACGCATTGCAATAGAATTTTTATTTCATCCTTCATCTTTTCTGCACTATTTAACCTGCGACGTAGTTTTGTCTTCATGATTTTTACAAAGAACATAATTTGAGATTATTGCACCCGGGAATTTGCGCATGCCAATGGTAAAATATGCTTTATCGATTCTGGACAGATATCGTAATTATTGATATCGGGGATCGTGATTATTTCGAGGTAATATTATGAAAAAATTCATTTCCGTGGCATTACTGGCGACCTTCCTGGCAGGCTGTGCCCACGATTCTCCTTGTGTTCCGGTGTACGATGATCAAGGTCGTCTGGTACATACCAATACCTGTATGAAAGGCACAACTCAAGATAACTGGGAAACTGCCGGCGCAATTGCTGGCGGCGCAGCGGCGATTGCCGGTCTGACGCTCGGTATCGTAGCGCTGACGAAATAGTTTAAAAGGCCAAAAGTTATAAAAAGCGCGGTTCGCCGCGCTTTTGCTTTATTAAGGTGCAGTTAATTTTGCATAAGTAAATTTTCAGCCCTATAAGCAAGCAGTAATAAAAAAATAAGTACAGATTTCCTTTTATCTGCCCCTACTGTTTTTCACTTTTTCCTCTTTTTCTCTATTTTTGCGTGACCCATTTCACAAAGCGATGCCAATCAAGATATTGCTTATATTCACGCAGGAAACTTGTCTGTTAATTCCCTCTTAACGGCGCTCTCTTTTTGCTCTGTTTTGTGGCGTAGGTTGTATTTTTGCACCACAACGGGGCAATGGTTTTATTTTTTCCTGTCTACACTCTCAATATTGCGCCTGTGCTAGCCAAATAACGGCACGCGCAAAACTGGCACTACCTTTGCTTTAAAGAGTATGGCCATCGCCACAGACAGGTTCAGGCGTTTCCCGAACGCCTTATATAACGATAAATTTTTCGCCACACAGGATGCATTATGAAAAAGATGATGATCGCCAGCCTGGCCGCTGCCGGTGTACTGTTTGCTGTCGCAAATCAGGCACATGCAGGCGCAACGCTGGATGCCGTTAAAAAGAAAGGTTTCGTACAATGCGGTATCAGCGACGGTCTGCCTGGCTTTTCCTACGCGGATGCGAGCGGTAAATTCACCGGTATCGACGTGGACGTTTGCCGCGGCGTTGCCGCCGCCGTATTCGGTGACGACACGAAAGTAAAATATACCCCGCTGACGGCCAAAGAGCGTTTTACCGCTCTGCAATCTGGCGAAGTGGATATGCTCTCCCGTAATACCACCTGGACCTCTTCCCGCGATGGCGGCATGGGCCTGTCATTCACTGGCGTAACCTATTACGACGGTATCGGCTTCCTGACCCACAACAAAGCAGGCCTGAAAAGCGCTAAAGAGCTGGACGGCGCAACCGTTTGTATTCAGGCGGGTACCGATACTGAACTGAACGTGGCGGATTATTTTAAATCCAACAAAATGAAATATACTCCGGTGACCTTCGACCGTTCCGATGAATCCGCGAAAGCGCTGGAATCAGGCCGTTGCGATACACTCGCTTCCGACCAGTCTCAGCTGTATGCATTGCGTATCAAACTGAGCAACCCGGCAGAGTGGATCGTATTGCCGGAAGTGATCTCGAAAGAGCCGCTGGGGCCGGTGGTTCGCCGTGGTGATGATGACTGGTTCTCGATTGTTCGCTGGACGCTGTTCGCCATGCTGAACGCAGAAGAGATGGGTGTTAACTCGAAAAACGTCGATGAGAAAGCCGCTAACCCAGCAACGCCGGATATGGCACACCTGTTAGGTAAAGAAGGTGACTTCGGTAAAGACCTGAAGCTGGATAACAAGTGGGCTTACAACATCATTAAGAAAGTCGGTAACTATTCAGAAATCTTTGAACGTAACGTCGGTTCTGAAAGCCCGCTGAAAATCAAACGCGGCCAGAACAACCTCTGGAACAACGGCGGTATTCAATACGCTCCGCCAGTGCGCTAATACGTAAGTGCTGTAACGGGCGCTACGCTTGCGTGGCGCCCAGCCCAGAGTCAAGGTTACTGAGGTTTTCCTATGTCCCATCGCCGCCCAACCGTGAAAGGCGCTATCTCCCTTTCTAACCCTGCGGTTCGCGCCTGGCTGTTTCAAATCCTTGCGATTATCGCCGTGGTCGTTGTCGCCATTTATTTGATACACAACACCGTTACTAATCTGAATAACCGCGGCATTACCTCCGGCTTTGCCTTTCTGGATCGCGCAGCCGGATTTGGTATTGTTCAGCATCTTATTGATTATGAACAAGGTGACACCTACGGCCGTGTATTTCTTGTAGGCTTACTTAACACGCTGCTGGTTTCCGCGCTGTGCATTGTGTTCGCTTCGTTTCTCGGTTTTTTCCTCGGCCTCGCTCGTCTGTCTGAAAACTGGCTACTGCGGAAGCTATCGACCATCTATATCGAAACGTTCCGTAATATCCCGCCGCTGTTGCAGATCTTTTTCTGGTACTTCGCGGTGCTGCGTAACCTACCCGGCCCGCGCCAGGCGGTCAACGCAATGGAGCTGGTGTTTCTGAGCAACCGGGGCCTGTATATACCCTCCCCACAAATGGGCGAGGGCATGCTGGCGTTCGTGGGCGCGATAATCCTGGCGGTGGCTATCTCCGTCGGTCTGTTTCGCTTTAATAAAATGCATCAAATCAAAACCGGGCAGCTACGCCGTACATGGCCTGCCGCGCTGGGGTTGATTATTCTGCTGCCGCTGGTAGCGCACTGGGTGTTTGGCGCAGCGCTGCACTGGGACGTTCCGCATCTGCGCGGCTTCAACTTCCAGGGCGGTATGGTGCTGATCCCGGAACTCGCCGCGCTTACCATTGCGCTGTCGGTCTACACTTCCGCGTTTATCGCTGAGATTATTCGTTCAGGTATTCAGTCAGTGCCCTATGGGCAGCACGAAGCGGCACGTTCTCTCGGCTTGCCTAATCCGGTCACGCTGCGGCAGGTGATTATTCCGCAGGCGCTGCGCGTGATTATCCCTCCGCTGACCAGCCAGTATCTGAATATCGCCAAAAACTCCTCGCTGGCAGCGGCAATTGGTTATCCGGATATGGTGTCGCTGTTTGCCGGAACGGTGCTGAATCAGACCGGCCAGGCGATTGAAACTATCGCTATTACCATGTCGGTTTACTTGCTCATCAGCCTGTCGATTTCGTTACTGATGAACATCTATAACCGCCGCATTGCCCTGATTGAGCGCTAAGGAACCTTGATGACAAAAGCAATTCTGTCTCCCTCCACGCGCCAGACACCTGCAGGAAGCAATGGCGCGATAGTGTGGGTACGAAAAAATCTGTTCTCCAGTTGGTCAAACTCGCTGCTGACGCTGCTGTGTCTGTGGTTAATGTGGGAGTTGATTCCCCCTTTGCTGGACTGGGCGCTGTTTCAGGCGAACTGGTTTGGTTCGACACGTGCCGATTGTACGAAAGCAGGCGCATGCTGGGTGTTTATCCACGAGCGTTTTGGCCAGTTTATGTATGGCCTCTACCCGCATGATCAACGCTGGCGTATTAATGTGGCGCTGCTCGTTGGCCTGCTCTCTATCGCACCGATGTTCTGGAAGGCGCTGCCGCGTCGCGGGCGTTATATCGCTTGCTGGGCGGTAATTTATCCGCTTGTCGTGTGGTGGTTGTTGTTTGGCGGATTTCTGGGGCTGGAACGGGTTGAAACCCGCCAGTGGGGCGGTCTGACCCTGACATTGATCATCGCCTCTGTTGGTATTGCTGGCGCACTGCCACTGGGGATTTTGCTGGCGTTGGGACGCCGTTCGAAAATGCCGGTGGTTCGCGTGTTATCGGTCATTTTCATTGAGTTCTGGCGCGGCGTTCCCTTAATTACCGTGCTGTTTATGTCCTCGGTGATGCTGCCGCTGTTTATGTCGGAAGGTACCAGTATCGATAAACTGATCCGTGCGCTGGTCGGTGTGATCTTGTTTCAGTCCGCTTATGTGGCAGAGGTGGTGCGTGGCGGCTTGCAGGCGCTGCCGAAGGGGCAATATGAAGCGGCGGAATCTCTGGCACTGGGATACTGGAAAACGCAAGGGCTGGTGATCTTACCGCAGGCGCTGAAGCTGGTGATCCCGGGGCTTGTGAACACCATCATTGCTCTGTTCAAAGATACGAGTCTGGTGATCATCATCGGCTTGTTTGATCTGTTCAGCAGCGTACAGCAAGCCACGGTCGATCCTGCATGGCTTGGGATGTCCACCGAAGGCTATGTTTTTGCTGCCTTAGTTTATTGGGTTTTCTGTTTTAGCATGTCGCGCTACAGCCAACATCTGGAGAAGCGCTTTAACACCGGGCGTACACCGCACTGAGGATCCCCATGAGTAATACAACTATGCAATCTGGCGACGCGATGATTACGCTCGAAAATGTGAATAAGTGGTACGGGCAGTTCCATGTACTGAAAGACATTAATCTCAATGTTAAACAGGGCGAGCGCATTGTGCTTTGCGGCCCGTCCGGTTCTGGAAAGTCGACAACGATCCGCTGTATTAACCATCTGGAAGAGCATCAACAAGGGCGTATTGTCGTTGATGGCATTGAGTTAAATGAAGATATCCGCAATATCGAAAAGATCCGCCAGGAAGTGGGAATGGTGTTCCAGCACTTTAATTTATTCCCGCATCTGACCGTCTTGCAAAACTGTACGCTGGCACCGATTTGGGTACGTAAGATGCCCAAGAAGGAGGCTGAAGCGCTGGCAATGCATTATCTTGAACGTGTGCGCATTGCCGAGCATGCGCATAAGTTTCCGGGGCAGATTTCCGGTGGACAGCAGCAACGTGTGGCGATCGCCCGTTCATTATGTATGAAGCCTAAAATCATGCTGTTCGATGAGCCAACTTCAGCGCTGGATCCGGAGATGGTAAAAGAGGTGCTGGATACCATGATTGGGCTGGCGCAGTCCGGCATGACGATGTTGTGTGTCACCCACGAAATGGGTTTTGCGCGCACCGTTGCCGATCGCGTGATCTTTATGGATCGGGGTGAAATCGTTGAACAGGCACCGCCGGAAGAGTTCTTCGCGAACCCGAAATCAGAACGTACCCGCGCGTTTTTGTCGCAGGTTATTCATTGATCTCTCCCCGATTGTTACAGGCCACTCATGCGGGTGGCCTTTTTTATTGCCTACGCAAAAGCGCGTCGTGCAAGTATGCTTAGCAAAAAGTTGGGGACCGGCTATCTATCTCACTGAGTTGGCCGAACGCACTTCTTACGGATTCTGGGGCACGCTAATCAATACCGCCTTACATATAGGTGGTGCTTTGCATGGTATGTACTTGCTTGTTTGCCCGACGTTCCTGACTCTCGCAGGGGAAACCACACTATTATTGGCGCTACGCGTTACACTTCTGAGTGAGGGTGTTAGATGTCTGGCTGTTGAAGGGAAACGGCTTGATCGCTACCTCTTTGGGTCTGTGGCGCTTAAATTTATTCATGCTCAAAGTGCTACTGACCTGGTGGAAATGGTTTGAGTGCGACCATCATGTGCAAGGTTGTAAGCAGAAAAGCAAAAGGCCCAGTCTTTCGACTGGGCCTTTTGCTTTATTTGATGCCTGGCAGTTCCCTACTCTCGCATGGGGAGACCCCACACTACCATCGGCGCTACGGCGTTTCACTTCTGAGTTCGGCATGGGGTCAGGTGGGACCACCGCGCTAGTGCCGCCAGGCAAATTCTTTTCTAAGTGCCGAACTTTAACCGTTATAACTGGTGCTGATACCCAGAGTCGAACTGGGGACCTCACCCTTACCAAGGGTGCGCTCTACCAACTGAGCCATATCAGCACACTAAATTTGATGCCTGGCAGTTCCCTACTCTCGCATGGGGAGACCCCACACTACCATCGGCGCTACGGCGTTTCACTTCTGAGTTCGGCATGGGGTCAGGTGGGACCACCGCGCTACTGCCGCCAGGCAAATTCTGTTGTCAGACCGTTCTCACGCCCTGACATAATCTGTATCTCGCTGAAAATCTTCTCTGTCTCTCACGCCAAAACATCTTCGGCGTTGTAAGGTTAAGCCTCACGGTTCATTAGTACCGGTTAGCTCAACGCATCGCTGCGCTTACACACCCGGCCTATCAACGTCGTCGTCTTCAACGTTCCTTCAGGAGACTTAAAGTCTCAGGGAGAACTCATCTCGGGGCAAGTTTCGTGCTTAGATGCTTTCAGCACTTATCTCTTCCGCATTTAGCTACCGGGCAGTGCCATTGGCATGACAACCCGAACACCAGTGATGCGTCCACTCCGGTCCTCTCGTACTAGGAGCAGCCCCCCTCAATTCTCCAGCGCCCACGGCAGATAGGGACCGAACTGTCTCACGACGTTCTAAACCCAGCTCGCGTACCACTTTAAATGGCGAACAGCCATACCCTTGGGACCTACTTCAGCCCCAGGATGTGATGAGCCGACATCGAGGTGCCAAACACCGCCGTCGATATGAACTCTTGGGCGGTATCAGCCTGTTATCCCCGGAGTACCTTTTATCCGTTGAGCGATGGCCCTTCCATTCAGAACCACCGGATCACTATGACCTGCTTTCGCACCTGCTCGCGCCGTCACGCTCGCAGTCAAGCCAGCTTATGCCATTGCACTAACCTCCTGATGTCCGACCAGGATTAGCTGACCTTCGTGCTCCTCCGTTACGCTTTAGGAGGAGACCGCCCCAGTCAAACTACCCACCAGACACTGTCCGCAACCCGGATTACGGGTCCACGTTAGAACACCAGCCATTAAAGGGTGGTATTTCAAGGGCGGCTCCACGCAGACTGGCGTCCACGCTTCAAAGCCTCCCACCTATCCTACACATCAAGGACCAGTGTTCAGTGTCAAGCTATAGTAAAGGTTCACGGGGTCTTTCCGTCTTGCCGCGGGTACACTGCATCTTCACAGCGAGTTCAATTTCACTGAGTCTCGGGTGGAGACAGCCTGGCCATCATTACGCCATTCGTGCAGGTCGGAACTTACCCGACAAGGAATTTCGCTACCTTAGGACCGTTATAGTTACGGCCGCCGTTTACCGGGGCTTCGATCAAGAGCTTCTCCTTACGGATGACCCCATCAATTAACCTTCCGGCACCGGGCAGGCGTCACACCGTATACGTCCACTTTCGTGTTTGCACAGTGCTGTGTTTTTAATAAACAGTTGCAGCCAGCTGGTATCTTCGACTGATTTCAGCTCCATCCGCGAGGGACTTCACCTACGTATCAGCGTGCCTTCTCCCGAAGTTACGGCACCATTTTGCCTAGTTCCTTCACCCGAGTTCTCTCAAGCGCCTTGGTATTCTCTACCTGACCACCTGTGTCGGTTTGGGGTACGATTTCGTGTTACCTGGAGCTTAGAGGCTTTTCCTGGAAGCAGGGCATTTGTTACTTCAGCACCGTAGTACCTCGTCATCACGCCTCAGTGTTAAAGTGCTCCGGATTTGCCTGGAGCACACACCTTCACGCTTAAACCGGGACAACCGTCGCCCGGCTAACATAGCCTTCTCCGTCCCCCCTTCGCAGTAACACCAAGTACAGGAATATTAACCTGTTTCCCATCGACTACGCCTTTCGGCCTCGCCTTAGGGGTCGACTCACCCTGCCCCGATTAACGTTGGACAGGAACCCTTGGTCTTCCGGCGAGCGGGCTTTTCACCCGCTTTATCGTTACTTATGTCAGCATTCGCACTTCTGATACCTCCAGCAACCCTCACAGGCCACCTTCGCAGGCTTACAGAACGCTCCCCTACCCAACAACACATAGTGTCGCTGCCGCAGCTTCGGTGCATGGTTTAGCCCCGTTACATCTTCCGCGCAGGCCGACTCGACCAGTGAGCTATTACGCTTTCTTTAAATGATGGCTGCTTCTAAGCCAACATCCTGGCTGTCTGGGCCTTCCCACATCGTTTCCCACTTAACCATGACTTTGGGACCTTAGCTGGCGGTCTGGGTTGTTTCCCTCTTCACGACGGACGTTAGCACCCGCCGTGTGTCTCCCGTGATAACATTCTCCGGTATTCGTAGTTTGCATCGGGTTGGTAAGCCGGGATGGCCCCCTAGCCGAAACAGTGCTCTACCCCCGGAGATGAATTCACGAGGCGCTACCTAAATAGCTTTCGGGGAGAACCAGCTATCTCCCGGTTTGATTGGCCTTTCACCCCCAGCCACAAGTCATCCGCTAATTTTTCAACATTAGTCGGTTCGGTCCTCCAGTTAGTGTTACCCAACCTTCAACCTGCCCATGGCTAGATCACCGGGTTTCGGGTCTATACCCTGCAACTTAACGCCCAGTTAAGACTCGGTTTCCCTTCGGCTCCCCTATGCGGTTAACCTTGCTACAGAATATAAGTCGCTGACCCATTATACAAAAGGTACGCAGTCACACCCCGAAGGATGCTCCCACTGCTTGTACGTACACGGTTTCAGGTTCTTTTTCACTCCCCTCGCCGGGGTTCTTTTCGCCTTTCCCTCACGGTACTGGTTCACTATCGGTCAGTCAGGAGTATTTAGCCTTGGAGGATGGTCCCCCCATATTCAGACAGGATACCACGTGTCCCGCCCTACTCATCGAGCTCACAGCCTGTGTGCTTTTGTGTACGGGGCTGTCACCCTGTATCGCGCGACTTTCCAGACGCTTCCACTAACACACAAGCTGATTCAGGCTCTGGGCTGCTCCCCGTTCGCTCGCCGCTACTGGGGGAATCTCGGTTGATTTCTTTTCCTCGGGGTACTTAGATGTTTCAGTTCCCCCGGTTCGCCTCATTAACCTATGGATTCAGTTAATGATAGTGTGACGAGTCACACTGGGTTTCCCCATTCGGACATCGCCGGCTATAACGGTTCATATCACCTTACCGGCGCTTTTCGCAGATTAGCACGTCCTTCATCGCCTCTGACTGCCAGGGCATCCACCGTGTACGCTTAGTCGCTTAACCTCACAACCCGAAGATGTTTCGTGAACATCCGCGTGTCGCGAAAATTTGAGAGACTCACAGAACAGTTCGCACTGTTCAGTGTTTCAATTTTCAGCTTGATCCAGATTTTTAAAGAGCAAAACTTCGCAGCACACACAGAATGTGTACTCTGAAGTTTTCTTGTGCCGAACAGTAAAGATGGTGGAGCTATGCGGGATCGAACCGCAGACCTCCTGCGTGCAAAGCAGGCGCTCTCCCAGCTGAGCTATAGCCCCATCGTAGTTAAATCCCGTATACCCGTAATTTTTCCTGAGACAAGGCGTCAAATGGCGAAGCATACAACCAGTATGCGAGTCATTTTACAACGCAGTATTCAGGGAAAATTTGGTAGGCCTGAGTGGACTTGAACCACCGACCTCACCCTTATCAGGGGTGCGCTCTAACCACCTGAGCTACAAGCCTGCAGAGATTTTTACTGCTCGTATTTCATCAGACAATCTGTGTGGACACTGCAGAGGCAGGTTCTTTAAGGTAAGGAGGTGATCCAACCGCAGGTTCCCCTACGGTTACCTTGTTACGACTTCACCCCAGTCATGAATCACAAAGTGGTAAGCGCCCTCCCGAAGGTTAAGCTACCTACTTCTTTTGCAACCCACTCCCATGGTGTGACGGGCGGTGTGTACAAGGCCCGGGAACGTATTCACCGTGGCATTCTGATCCACGATTACTAGCGATTCCGACTTCATGGAGTCGAGTTGCAGACTCCAATCCGGACTACGACGCACTTTATGAGGTCCGCTTGCTCTCGCGAGGTCGCTTCTCTTTGTATGCGCCATTGTAGCACGTGTGTAGCCCTGGTCGTAAGGGCCATGATGACTTGACGTCATCCCCACCTTCCTCCAGTTTATCACTGGCAGTCTCCTTTGAGTTCCCGGCCTAACCGCTGGCAACAAAGGATAAGGGTTGCGCTCGTTGCGGGACTTAACCCAACATTTCACAACACGAGCTGACGACAGCCATGCAGCACCTGTCTCACAGTTCCCGAAGGCACCAATCCATCTCTGGAAAGTTCTGTGGATGTCAAGACCAGGTAAGGTTCTTCGCGTTGCATCGAATTAAACCACATGCTCCACCGCTTGTGCGGGCCCCCGTCAATTCATTTGAGTTTTAACCTTGCGGCCGTACTCCCCAGGCGGTCTATTTAACGCGTTAGCTCCGGAAGCCACGCCTCAAGGGCACAACCTCCAAATAGACATCGTTTACGGCGTGGACTACCAGGGTATCTAATCCTGTTTGCTCCCCACGCTTTCGCACCTGAGCGTCAGTCTTCGTCCAGGAGGCCGCCTTCGCCACCGGTATTCCTCCAGATCTCTACGCATTTCACCGCTACACCTGGAATTCTACCTCCCTCTACGAGACTCAAGCCTGCCAGTTTCGGATGCAGTTCCCAGGTTGAGCCCGGGGATTTCACATCCGACTTGACAGACCGCCTGCGTGCGCTTTACGCCCAGTAATTCCGATTAACGCTTGCACCCTCCGTATTACCGCGGCTGCTGGCACGGAGTTAGCCGGTGCTTCTTCTGCGGGTAACGTCAATGAATAAGGTTATTAACCTTACTCCCTTCCTCCCCGCTGAAAGTACTTTACAACCCGAAGGCCTTCTTCATACACGCGGCATGGCTGCATCAGGCTTGCGCCCATTGTGCAATATTCCCCACTGCTGCCTCCCGTAGGAGTCTGGACCGTGTCTCAGTTCCAGTGTGGCTGGTCATCCTCTCAGACCAGCTAGGGATCGTCGCCTAGGTGAGCCGTTACCCCACCTACTAGCTAATCCCATCTGGGCACATCTGATGGCAAGAGGCCCGAAGGTCCCCCTCTTTGGTCTTGCGACGTTATGCGGTATTAGCTACCGTTTCCAGTAGTTATCCCCCTCCATCAGGCAGTTTCCCAGACATTACTCACCCGTCCGCCACTCGTCACCCGAGAGCAAGCTCTCTGTGCTACCGTTCGACTTGCATGTGTTAGGCCTGCCGCCAGCGTTCAATCTGAGCCATGATCAAACTCTTCAATTTAAAAGTTTGATGCTCAATGAATTAAACTTCGTAATGAATTACGTGTTCACTCGTTGAGACTTGGTATTCATTTTTCGTCTTGCGACGTTAAGAATCCATGTCACCCTGAGTGCCCACACAGATTGTCTGATAAATTGTTAAAGAGCAGGTGCGACGCGCTTTAGCGCTCTGTCGCGAGGTGGCGTATATTACGCTTTCCTCTTTCAGAGTCAACCCTGATTTTCAGGATTTTTTCTCTTTCGTTTTCTCGACTATCTCGTGAAGTGATTCACATTGTCGGGTCAACGGAGGCGCATTATAGGGATCCCAATTTTTTGCACAAGTCTTTTTGCGATCTTTTTTTCTGACTGCTGTTTTTTCATTCTTTTCGCTGCGATCCCGTACGATCTGCTCAAATAATGGTACGTAAAAGGGTTGCAGAAGGCCTTTCTTGCGATCAAAGTCATTATCCCGGCCTGTTTATGATGAGGTAATTATGTCTACCGTTTTACGCCCTTATAAGGATCTGCGGCCCCAATTAGGCCAGCGGGTAATGATTGATGCCACCAGCGTGGTGATTGGTGACGTCAGAATTGCTGATGATGTGGGCATTTGGCCATTAGTCGTGATTCGTGGTGATGTGAATTATGTTGAGATTGGCGCGCGCAGCAACATTCAGGACGGTAGCGTTCTCCATGTTACGCACAAATCTTCTTATAATCCTGAAGGCGATCCGCTGCTCATTGGCGAAGATGTTACTGTTGGGCATAAGGTAATGTTGCACGGCTGCGTTATCGGCAATCGTGTACTCGTTGGCATGGGATCGATCTTACTCGACGGTGCTGTTGTCGAAGATGATGTGATGATCGGCGCAGGAAGCCTGGTTCCCCAAAATAAACGTCTGGAAAGTGGCTACCTTTATCTGGGCAGCCCGGTAAAACAGATCCGCCCCCTGACGGAAGCGGAGCTTGAAGGGTTGAAATACTCAGCCGGGAATTACGTGAAATGGAAAGATGAATATCTGGATCAAGGTAACCAGACAATCCCCTGATCATCCTCTTCTTGCTGGCGGATCAACTGTTCCGCCTCCTCTTCCAGATCCCAACGATGTTCACGAAATACCGCCAGGTAGTGTTCTGGTGTTTTGCCACCAAAGCGCTTTGCTAGCGTCTCTCCTTTTACGGCGCAAGTAATTTGCATACCATTGACCAACGCAGGAAAACAGACAGCACCAGCCGCGTCATCCCACCCTTCGCGATCCGGAAACTGAATGGCCTGATTCATTTTGCCAGTTCCTGTTTCAACAGAGTGATTACCGGTTCAACGTCCGGCAATACACCATGCCATAGCAGCACCGCATGCGCAGCCTGCCCGACCAGCATGCCTAAACCATCCGCACATTTTTTCGCACCTGAATTTTCACACCAACTCAGAAATGGCGTCGATCCTTTCAGATAGAACATGTCATAGCAATAAAGCTCGGGATGGATAAGCGCATTCGGTAACGCGGGGATCTCCCCACCAATACCACTGGAAGTCGCGTTAATGATCAAATCGAATTCATGGCTCGCTAAATTATCCATAGCAACAGCATCAATGCTACCGGTGTGTGCAAAGAGCTTAGCCAGCGTTTGCGCCTTAGAAAAAGTACGGTTGGTAACAGTCACGGCGCAATCCAGAGACAATAAAGGAAGAATGACGCCGCGCGCTGCCCCACCCGCCCCGATAAGCAGAATACGAAACCCCGGGCGAATAAAAGAGAGGCGTTCGAGATCGCTCAACAAGCCAATCCCATCCGTGTTATCGCCCAGTAACCGACCATCTTCAAGGCGTTTAAGCGTGTTTACCGCCCCAGCCATCGCGGCACGTTCTGTGAGTTCATTCGCGCGAGCAAATGCTTCCTCTTTAAAAGGCACGGTAACATTCGCGCCTTTTCCACCAGCAGTAAAAAAAGCATCCAGCGTCTGCACAAAGCCATCTACCGGTGCCAGAACCCGACCATAAGAATGTTCAATACCCAGTTGTCGGGCAAATTGCTGATGAATAAACGGAGACTTGCTGTGCGCAATAGGATTGCCAAAGACGGCATAGGATTCCATACAGTTACCCCTGACGGAAAAGTTCGCCGGTAAGGGCGTCACGAATTTCAGAAGGATTTTGCCGTCCTCCGGTCGGGGCATCGACAACCGGGAAGTCTGGACCAAATTGGTCGATAACTTCCTGCGCTGTTCTGCAAGGCGGCAAGCCCGATAAATTAGCGCTCGTTGATACCAGCGGTTTTCCGTAAGCCTCACACAGCGCAATCACCGTTTGATGGTCAGTCACGCGCACGGCCAGCGAGTCAAAGCGCCCGGTTAGCCAGCGCGGCGTGTTCGGTTTCGCCGGGAAGACAAACGTTACCGGTCCGGGCCAGCAGGCAAAAATCGTCTGACGCTGTTCGTCAGTCAGCATGCTGTCATCAATATAGGGTTTAAGTTGATCAAAGCTGGCAGCGATAAGGATGAGGCCTTTATCAACCGGGCGTTGCTTTAGTTCAAGCAAGCGATAAACCGCAATCTCACTGTCCGGGTCGCAACCGACACCGAAAACAGCTTCTGTTGGATAAGCGATGACGTGTTCTTTCTTCAGGATCTCCACCGCCGCAGCGATAGGATCTGTTGGCAGGTTATTCTTCACGAGTTTGTTCCGCCGTTACCGGCTGTCCACATTGTTTACTGGCGCAGAAGCGTTTCACGCCTTGCGCGGTTTTCTTCTCGATAAGTAGCGGGTAGTGGCAAACAAGACATTCACCCGCCACCGGTTTGAAATTTATAACGAACTGGCAATCTGGGTAACGATCGCAGGAATAAAAGGTTTTACCATATCGGGAGCGGCGCTGAACAAGATGCCCGCTTCGGCATTGTGGGCAAGTGATTGCGGTATCGTCGGGCTTATCAATCAACTCAGTATGTTCGCATTCAGGATACTGGCTGCAGCCAATGAACATACCGAAGCGTCCCTGACGCAGCACTAGCGCGGCCCCACACACAGGGCACTGCTGCCCGTCCAGAACTTTAACAATATGTCCATCCGCCTGGCTTTTCAGTGGGCGAACATAATCGCATTCCGGATATTGAGAACATCCGAGAAACGGACCGTGTTTCCCGGAACGGATAACAAGTTCAGCCCCGCATTGTGGGCAGGGCTCGTTGTTACGCACCGAAAAGAGTGCTGATTTGGCCATAACGACTCTTGAAGCTGCAAAAATGATTAGTGCAGCATACCTTCATTCGCTTCAAAGAGTAATTCTTCCATTTGCTGGTAGGCGTTTTCACACCCAGGGATATTGAAGAGCACCATCAGAATGACCCATTTCAGATCTTCCAACTCGAACTCTGCCGTATCCAGCGCCAGCACCCGTTCAATCACCATTTCTCGCGTTTCGAGGTTTAGCACCTGAATCTGCTCCAGGAATAACAAGAATCCCCGGCAACTGGCATCCAGCCTTTCACACTCTTCCGCCGTATAAATACGGACAGAAAGCGGATCAGAAGCAAGCTGCATCGGTTCGGCGAGGCCTTCCTGATAATCAGCCAGCTTTTCTAGCCACAAAAGTGCATTGTAGATGTCTTCACGATCAAATCCGGCGTCGGTAAGATCCCGTTCCAGTTTGTCCTGATCCACACGCAATTCCGCTTCGTTATGGATGTAAGTCTCAAACAAGTACATTAGTACGTCGAACATGGCTTGCCCTCCTCAATCGGACATAGCCGCCGGGTACAGCTGCGATCCATCCTGCTAACTCCAGTTCAAGCAATTGAGCTGCGATGACTGGCACAGGTTGGCCGGCACGTTCAGCGACGACGTCAACAGGTGTTACCTCATCTCCTACGTTAGCCAGGAGCTCAGGAAATGGCAATGCCACCTCTTCTTGATCTGGAGAATAAATTGCATTTTCGCGTACCTCAGACAGCCAATTCAGCCCATATTGCAAATTTTCGAGGATCTCATCAGCCGATGTTACCGGTATTGCCCCTTGTTTGATTAACCAGTGCGGCCCTTCGCTTCCCGGGCTACCAATAGGACCGGGTAATGCAAAAACATCACGGCCTTGTTCAAGCGCAATCCGCGCGGTCACCAGCGAACCACTACGCAAAGCGGCTTCTACAACCAGTACCCCACGGCTGAGCCCACTGATGATGCGGTTTCGGCGCGGAAAATTACCCGGCTTCGGCATAGTCGCGAGGGGAAATTCGGATACCAGTGCACCACCGCTTTCAATTACTTCTGCTGCAAGCGAAGCATGCTTGCGCGGATAGAGGCTGTATAAACCGTTCCCCAGTACGCCAATGCTTTTTCCATTAACCTGTAAAGCCGCCCGGTGCGCCACGCTATCGATCCCCAACGCCATGCCACTGGTAATCGTTAGCCCAGCACGAGCAAGCACTTCACAAAAAATCCGCCCCCATCGCTCGCCATACCATGAATGTGCGCGGCTCCCAACAACGGCCAGTTGTTGTGTTGCCAGTACCGCTGGATTGCCTTTAACAAAAATAGCACCGGGAAAATCAGGAATAGCACGCAAAGGTGCAGGATACGCCGGATCGCTGGCAATAATTAAATGATTACCCGGTTGTGCAAGCCAGTTAAGGCTCTTTTCAAGCTCACATGCAGAAAGAGAGAAAAAGCGCTGCGTTTGCGCTTCTGTAAACCCGATGAGTCGAAGTTCAGCGAAGGATGCGCTCTGGTTTTGTTCCAGCCACTGTGCTGCTTTCAGCCATTGATCGCCACATAGCGTGGTCACCTGTAACAACCGTAGCCAAATCTCCGTGCTCGTCATCCTTTATCCCCTGCCATAAGCCGCTTTAGCAATCCTTGCGATTGGTCACTGATGCTGTCAATCGCGGGGGGATTTGTCTAGAATAGAGGTAATATTCTCACCAACTCCTGAACACGACTCTGGATATTTATGGCAGTTTTGCATGTGTTACATATTCCGGACGAGCGCCTTCGCAAAGTCGCCGAGCCGGTAAAAGAAGTGAATGCGGACATTCAACGTATCGTCGATGATATGTTTGAAACGATGTACGCAGAAGAAGGTATTGGGCTGGCAGCAACGCAGGTTGATATTCACCAGCGCATCATCGTGATCGACGTTTCCGAAAATCGCGACGAGCAATTAGTGTTGATTAACCCTGAGCTGCTGGAAAAAAGCGGAGAAACAGGTATTGAAGAAGGTTGCCTGTCTATTCCGGAACAGCGTGCACTGGTACCTCGCGCCGAAAAAGTAAAAATCCGCGCGCTGGATCGTGACGGAAAAACATTCGAACTGGAAGCCGACGGTCTTCTGGCAATCTGTATTCAGCATGAGATGGATCATCTGGTAGGTAAGCTGTTTATTGATTACTTGTCGCCGATGAAACGTCAGCGCATTCGCCAGAAAGTTGAAAAACTGGATCGTATGAACGCCCGCGCATAAAACGGGCTGAAAAGGATAAACGTGTCAGATTCTCTACGTATTATTTTCGCCGGCACTCCGGACTTTGCAGCGCGTCATCTTGACGCGCTGTTGTCTTCTGAGCATCAGGTGGTGGGGGTTTTCACCCAGCCAGACCGCCCTGCTGGTCGCGGTAAAAAGCTGATGCCAAGCCCAGTCAAA
The DNA here is from genome assembly GCF_000410515.1 of Enterobacter sp. R4-368. Taxonomy (NCBI): domain Bacteria; kingdom Pseudomonadati; phylum Pseudomonadota; class Gammaproteobacteria; order Enterobacterales; family Enterobacteriaceae; genus Enterobacter; species Enterobacter sp. R4-368. The sequence continues at coordinate 2,544,174 of NC_021500.1, forward strand.
GTGCTGGCGGAAGAAAAAGGCCTGCCGGTGTTTCAACCTGCATCGTTACGTGCAGAGGAAAACCAGCAGTTGGTTGCCAGCCTCAACGCCGATGTGATGGTGGTGGTGGCATACGGACTGATCCTGCCCAAAGCAGTGCTGGCCATGCCGCGCCTGGGTTGCATAAATGTTCACGGTTCACTGCTGCCACGCTGGCGTGGCGCGGCGCCTATTCAGCGCTCACTATGGGCAGGTGATGCGGAAACCGGCGTCACTATCATGCAAATGGATGTGGGACTGGATACTGGCGACATGCTGTTTAAACTCGCCTGCCCGATCACCGATGAAGACACTAGCGCCACGCTGTATGACAAACTGGCAGAGCTCGGTCCGCAGGGATTAATTGCGACGCTGCAACAGCTTGCTCAGGGCACAGCACAACCGCAGGTGCAAGACGAAGCGCAGGTCACTTACGCAGAGAAGCTCAGCAAAGAGGAAGCGCGCCTGGACTGGTCGCTCAGCGCCGCCCAGCTTGAACGATGCATTCGCGCCTTCACCCCCTGGCCAATGAGCTGGTTTGTGGTTGATGAGCAACCAGTGAAAGTCTGGAAAGCGTCGGTTATTCCGTCTAAGACAACAGAGAAACCCGGTACGATCGTGGAAGTGTCGAAAGCGGGTATTCAGGTTGCAACTGCCGATGGAATATTGAATCTTGAATCGCTGCAGCCTGCCGGTAAGAAAGCAATGAGCGCGCAGGATCTGCTGAATTCACGGCGGGAATGGTTTGTCCCTGGTAACCCTCTGGCCTGAGAGTATTTTTAGCCCGGCTTGCCGGGCGTTTTTATTTTTATCGCGATGAAAAAACAAATAAATTTACGCAGCATGGCTGCGCAGGCAGTTGAGCAGGTCATAGAACAAGGGCAATCGCTCAGCAATATCCTGCCGCCGTTGCAACAAAAGGTTTCCGACAAAGATAAAGCGCTGCTGCAAGAGCTGTGCTTTGGTGTTTTACGCGTATTGCCACAGCTCGACTGGCTCATCAATAAATTGATGTCGCGCCCAATGACGGGCAAGCAGCGCGCGGTGCACTATCTGATCATGGTTGGGTTTTATCAGCTTCTGCATACGCGCATCCCTGCCCATGCGGCGCTGGCAGAAACCGTAGAAGGTGCAGTGGTCATTAAGCGTCCGCAGCTTAAAGGCTTGATTAACGGCGTATTACGTCAATTCCTGCGGCAACAGGAAGAATTACTGGCAGAGTTCGCCCAAAGCGAAAATCATTTTCTGTTCCCGAAGTGGCTGTTACACCGTGTGCAAAAAGCCTATCCACACCAATGGCAACACATTGTCGAAGCCAGCAACCAGCGACCGCCGATGTGGCTGCGTGTCAATCGTCAGCACAATTCACGCGATGGCTGGTTAAGATTGCTGGAAGAGGCCGGTTTGCAAGGATCCCCGCATCCGGATTATCCCGATGCGGTACGCCTGGCGAGCCCAGCACCAGTCACCGCTCTGCCGGGTTTTGCCGAGGGTTGGGTTACGGTACAGGATGCTTCTGCTCAGGGCTGCATTGCTTTCCTTACGCCGAAAAACGGTGAGCGCATTCTCGATCTATGTGCAGCACCCGGTGGCAAAACCACGCATATACTCGAAGCCGCTCCCGAGGCCAGCGTGTTGGCGGTAGACATAGACGAGCAACGTTTGTCGCGTGTTTACGACAACCTGAAACGACTGGGCATGAAAGCGCAGGTAAAACAGGGCGATGGGCGTTTCCCGGGACAATGGTGCGGTGATGAACAATTCGATCGTATCCTGCTGGATGCGCCTTGCTCAGCGACGGGTGTTATTCGACGCCATCCAGATATCAAATGGCTGCGTCGCGATCGCGATATTCCCGAGTTAGCGCAGTTACAGTCTGAAATTCTGGATGCTATCTGGCCGCATTTGAAACCAGGCGGTACGCTGGTGTATGCAACATGCTCCATCTTGCCGGAAGAGAACAGTCAGCAGGTTGCCGCTTTTCTCAAACGCACAACTGATGCGCAACTGAGCGAAACGGGTACGCCGGAAAACCCTGGCTTGCAGAAACTGCCAGGTGCGGAAGAAGGCGATGGTTTCTTTTACGCTAAGATAATCAAACAGTGATGGGAACAACGGGTCACAACAGATGAAAATAATTATTCTGGGTGCAGGGCAGGTTGGTGGCACGCTGGCAGAAAACCTGGTCGGAGAGAATAACGATATTACCGTTGTTGATACTAATGGCGACCGTCTGCGTAGTTTGCAGGACAAATTCGATCTCCGCGTCGTACAAGGCCACGGTTCTCACCCCCGCGTGCTACGCGAAGCTGGCGCTGACGATGCCGATATGCTGGTTGCGGTGACCAGCTCGGATGAAACCAATATGGTTGCCTGTCAGGTCGCGTATTCGCTGTTTAATACGCCAAACCGTATTGCCCGCATCCGCTCGCCAGATTATGTTCGCGACGCGGATAAGCTTTTTCACTCAGAAGCCGTTCCCATCGATCATTTGATCGCGCCGGAGCAGTTGGTTATCGACAGTATTTATCGCCTCATCGAATATCCCGGCGCATTGCAGGTCGTGAATTTCGCCGAAGGAAAAGTCAGCCTGGCTGTGGTGAAAGCCTATTATGGCGGCCCGTTGGTGGGAAATGCGTTGTCAACCATGCGCGAGCATATGCCGCATATTGATACTCGCGTTGCGGCTATTTTTCGCCACGACAGACCTATTCGCCCGCAAGGCTCAACGATTGTTGAAGCAGGTGATGAAGTATTCTTTATTGCCGCATCGCAGCATATCCGTGCCGTTATGAGTGAACTTCAGCGGCTGGAAAAACCGTATAAACGCATTATGTTGGTTGGCGGTGGTAATATCGGCGCCGGTCTGGCTCGTCAGCTGGAAAAAGACTACAGCGTGAAGTTGATCGAGCGCGATCAACAACGTGCGGCGGAGCTGGCCGAGAAACTGCAAAATACGATCGTGTTTTATGGCGACGCCTCCGATCAAGAATTACTGGCCGAAGAACATATCGATCAGGTGGATCTCTTTATTGCTGTCACCAATGACGACGAAGCCAACATTATGTCTGCAATGCTGGCCAAACGGATGGGAGCCAAGAAAGTGATGGTGCTCATTCAACGCCGCGCTTATGTCGATTTGGTTCAGGGCAGTGTGATTGATATTGCCATATCGCCACAACAGGCAACTATTTCCGCTCTGCTTAGCCATGTGCGTAAAGCGGATATCGTTGGCGTTTCATCGTTACGTCGCGGTGTCGCAGAGGCAATTGAAGCAGTTGCACACGGAGACGAAACGACGTCCCGCGTTGTCGGCCGTGTTATTGATGAAATTAAATTGCCGCCAGGCACAATCATCGGTGCGGTGGTACGTGGAAATGATGTCATGATTGCCAATGATAATTTGCGTATTGAGCAAGGCGACCATGTGATTATGTTTTTAACGGACAAAAAATATATCACGGACGTCGAGCGCTTATTCCAGCCGAGCCCATTCTTCCTGTAATAACCCGGGCGCAATTAGATGCGCCCACACATTATTCCCCGCTTTTATCAGGGTTTAAGAAATCATTACAATCACCCTGCCCAAATGGAAATTGATCGGTAATTTGTTAGACTTAATCCGACAGTCTGCACATGGAGAAGGGATATGAGCATTTTGAAAGAGTTCCGTGAATTTGCAATGCGCGGAAATGTGGTGGATTTGGCGGTTGGGGTCATTATCGGTGCAGCTTTCGGCAAAATTGTGTCGTCATTGGTTGCAGATATCATTATGCCGCCGCTGGGGTTATTAATTGGCGGGATTGATTTCAAATCATTTGCCTGGACGCTACGCGACGCGCAGGGCGACGTTCCGGCTGTCGTCATGCACTATGGCGTGTTTATTCAGAACATTTTTGACTTCATCATCGTCGCTTTTGCGATTTTCATTGCAATCAAGCTGATCAATAAGCTGAAACGTAAGCAAGAAGAAGAACCGAAAGCGCCACCGGCACCGAGTAGAGAGGAAGTGTTGCTGAGTGAAATTCGCGATTTGCTGAAAGAGCAAAATAATCGCAGTTAAGCAAATGCAAGAAGGCCAGTGGTAAATAAGCGATTCGCTTGCTTGCCACTGGCCTCCTGAAAGCCTTTTTTTGCATGTTTGGCTTTCCGTAAATAACTTCCTTTCCCTTTTTTGTTTTTCTCAATACGCTGGCGAAATAGCGGATCATGTAACAAAGCTTCAATAGCGTTATCGTTGATCTGCCCTTTAGTATGCTGATAGCGGCTCATAACGCCTCCAGATTGTGTATTAAAACGGCCGGAGTGTAGCTCTCTCTATGCAGAAGATCAACAGGCCGTTGTGGTCGGTTTACCACTCGCGCCTTGTTCAAGCGCCTCAAGAATAGAACAATAAACACTGCTGTGTGCTGTACCACAACATGCATCATTCAGTTTTTGCAACGAGCGGCGCATGGACTGTAACTCTTCGATGCGGGCTTCAACCTCGCTCAGGCGAGCCTGCACAATACTTTTCGACTCCTGGCAGGTGTGGTGTTCAGGATCAATACGGATCGACAACAGTTCGCGGATGGATTCGAGGGTAAATCCTAATTGTCGGGCATGGCGAATAAATTTGAGCCGTTGCAGATCTTTGTCCGTATAAAGCCGAAATCCGCCTTCGGTTCTGACCTCATGATCCATCATTTGCTGCTTTTCGTAGTAACGGATCGTATCTGGCGTGACTTCTGCGAGTTTCGCGATTTCACCAATGCGATACATGATTACACCTCATTAATTTTTTGCTGCAGTTTGGCGGCATAATCGCCTCGCAGGAAATCGGTGCTTAAGCCAGCCTGGCGCAGCTTCATTTCCAGTAACGACAAACGGCGATGTAAAAGCTGAAAATCCGGGTGATCGTGCTGCACGCTATTGAGCAGATCGATAAGCATCACGGCTTCTTTACGGTATTCGAGTTCTGGTGGCAGGCAGCCAGCATTTTTGAGCAAGCGATACCCAGCGCGGAGCTCCGCAGGGATATGAGAATCATCATCCAGCAACAACGGCTCACCGCTGCCGGGTAGATTAACAAACTCGCCTTTTTGCTGAGCATCGAGAATATGGCGTTCTGCCCACTGATCTAGTAACCACATAACGGCTCTCGACGGAATGAACAAAAAAGATGCATATATTGTAGGGAAGAGGCCGAACTACTGGTATAAAAAAACCCGCCGAAGCGGGTTTCTTTACGTTACTACAGATTACTCTGCAGCAGCTTCTGCTTTCGATTCAGAGCGATCAACCAGCTCGATGTATGCCATCGGCGCGTTGTCACCAGCACGGAAACCACACTTCAGAATACGAGTGTAACCACCGGCACGGCTCGCGAAACGCGGGCCCAGTTCGTTAAACAGTTTTGCCACGATCTCGTTATCACGAGTGCGGGCGAATGCCAGACGACGATTAGCAACGCTATCCGTCTTGGCAAGAGTAATCAGCGGCTCAACTACGCGACGCAGCTCTTTCGCTTTCGGCAGGGTCGTCTTGATGATCTCATGACGAACCAGAGAGCCTGCCATGTTACGGAACATGGCCTGGCGATGGCTGCTGTTGCGGTTCAGTTGACGACCACTCTTACGATGGCGCATGACCTTATCCTTCTCAGTAAAACCTTAACCTGTGATCCGGTTACTCGTCAGCAATGCTTGCCGGCGGCCAGTTTTCCAAGCGCATGCCCAGAGACAGACCACGGGAGGCCAGCACGTCTTTAATCTCAGTAAGAGATTTTTTACCCAGGTTCGGCGTTTTCAGCAACTCAACCTCGGTACGCTGTACCAGATCACCGATATAGTGGATAGCTTCTGCCTTGAGGCAGTTAGCAGAGCGGACAGTCAATTCCAGATCGTCAACAGGGCGCAGCAGAATCGGATCGAATTCTGGTTTCTCTTCTTTAACTTCCGGCTGACGTACATCACGTAAATCAACGAAAGCTTCAAGTTGTTCAGCCAGAATGGTTGCCGCACGACGAATCGCCTCTTCAGGATCGATTGTGCCGTTGGTTTCCATTTCGATGACCAGCTTGTCCAGGTCGGTACGCTGTTCAACACGTGCTGCTTCAACATTGTAGGCAATACGCTCTACAGGGCTGTAGCAGGCGTCAACGAGCAGACGGCCGATTGGGCGCTCATCTTCTTCCGAATGAATTCGGGCAGACGCCGGAACATAACCACGACCGCGCTGAACTTTGATACGCATGTTGATAGATGCGTTTTCATCGGTCAGGTGGCAGATCACATGCTGCGGCTTGACGATTTCGACATCACCGTCGTGGGTAATGTCGGCTGCGGTCACAGGGCCAATGCCAGATTTATTCAGAGTAAGAATAACATCATCTTTACCCTGAACTCTCACCGCCAGCCCTTTCAGGTTGAGCAGGATTTCAAGGATATCTTCCTGAACGCCTTCTTTGGTGCTGTACTCATGAAGTACACCATCAATCTCAACCTCAGTCACCGCGCAACCCGGCATCGATGAGAGCAGAATACGGCGCAGTGCGTTACCCAGAGTATGGCCAAAGCCACGCTCTAAAGGCTCAAGGGTCACCTTGGCGTGCGTCGAACTCACTTGCTCGATATCTACCAGGCGCGGTTTTAGAAACTCTGTCACAGAACCCTGCATTGTGTCCTCTCTTTGGTACTAAGCTTTACTTGGAGTAAAGCTCGACGATCAGGTGTTCGTTAATGTCCGCAGACAGATCAGAACGCTCCGGCTTACGCTTGAACGTACCTTCCATCTTGCCAGCATCAACTTCCAGCCAGGTTGGCTTTTCACGCTGCTCAGCCAGCTCCAGAGCGGCTTTCACGCGAGACTGCTTTTTCGCTTTCTCACGAATGCTAACAACGTCATTCGGACTAACCTGATAAGAAGCGATGTTAACAACACGACCGTTTACCATGATTGCTTTGTGGCTAACCAGCTGGCGTGCTTCAGCACGAGTGGCGCCAAAGCCCATACGGTATACAACGTTGTCCAGACGACCTTCCAGCAGACCCAACAGGTTTTCACCGGTGTTGCCTTTCAGACGTGCTGCTTCTTTGTAGTAGTTACGGAACTGACGCTCCAGCACACCGTAAATACGGCGAACTTTTTGCTTTTCACGCAACTGCACACCATAGTCAGACAGACGCGGTTTACGCGCACCGTGCTGGCCAGGAGCTTGTTCAATTTTACACTTGGTATCGATCGCGCGAACGCCAGACTTAAGGAACAGGTCTGTGCCCTCACGACGGCTCAGCTTGAGCTTAGGACCCAAATATCTTGCCATTTTCTTTCTCCAACAATCCTAGAAAACGACCGCGTTATACGCGACGTTTTTTCGGCGGACGACAACCGTTGTGAGGGATCGGAGTCACATCAGTAATATTAGTGATGCGGAAACCAGCGGCGTTCAGAGCACGAATAGTAGATTCGCGGCCCGGACCCGGTCCCTTAACCATAACTTCCAGATTCTTGATACCGTATTCTTTTACGGCTTCAGCGCAACGCTCTGCTGCAACCTGAGCTGCAAACGGAGTGGATTTGCGAGAACCACGGAAACCGGAACCACCGGCTGTTGCCCAACCCAGCGCGTTACCCTGACGATCAGTAATAGTAACGATGGTGTTGTTGAAAGAAGCATGGATATGAGCCACGCCGTCAGAGACTTGTTTTCTTACACGTTTACGTGCACGAATTGGTGCCTTTGCCATTATTCAATCACCCCGATTATTTCTTGATCGGTTTGCGCGGACCCTTACGGGTACGTGCGTTGGTCTTGGTACGCTGACCGCGAACCGGGAGACCACGACGATGACGCAAACCGCGATAGCAACCAAGATCCATCAGGCGCTTGATGCTCATGCTAATTTCACGGCGCAGATCACCTTCAACGACAAATTTGGCAACTTCGTCACGCAGCGTGTCGATTTGTTCTTCAGACAGCTCACTGATCTTAACATTTTCAGCGATGCCCGCAGCAGCCAGAATGGCTTGAGAGCGGGTTTTACCGACGCCATAGATCGAAGTTAATGCGATCACAGCATGTTTCTGATCAGGAATGTTAATGCCTGCTATACGGGCCACTATGCACTCCTATAATTTTACTTGCACGCACCATGCTGAAAAGCCCGTTTTCAGGATACTCAAATGGAAACGTACAGACATACAAAAGATTGGCTGGCTAATCTAGCCAGCTCAACCCAACTTTGCAAGAAAAATATGCGAAATAATCAGCCTTGGCGCTGTTTATGCTTCGGCTCGGCACTGCAAATCACGCGGATGACGCCATCACGCTTAACGATTTTGCAGTTACGGCATAATTTCTTGACGGAAGCACGAACTTTCATTTTTACTCTCCGTAACTTCTCGGGCGACCATTAACGGCCATAGCCTTTCAGGTTCGCCTTCTTCAATGCAGACTCATACTGACTGGACATCATCAGAGTTTGCACTTGAGCCATAAAGTCCATAATCACGACAACAACGATAAGCAGTGACGTCCCACCAAAGTAGAACGGTACTTTCATCGCATCACGCATGAACTCCGGGATCAGGCAGATAAAAGTAATATAAAGCGCACCGACTAAAGTCAGGCGGGTCATTACTTTATCGATATACTTCGCCGTTTGCTCTCCCGGACGAATTCCTGGTACAAATGCACCGGACTTCTTCAGGTTATCTGCTGTTTCTCGCGGGTTGAAAACCAACGCCGTATAGAAGAAACAGAAGAAGATGATTGCAGACGCATAGAGTAACACATAAAGCGGTTGCCCAGGCTGCAAATACAGCGAAATTGTTGTCAGCCAGTTCCAACCAGTACCGCCCCCGAACCATGACGCGATGGTTGCAGGGAACAGAATAATACTGGAAGCGAAGATTGCCGGGATTACCCCCGCCATATTCACTTTCAGCGGTAAATGTGTGCTCTGAGCAGCATAGACACGACGACCCTGCTGGCGTTTTGCGTAGTTCACCACGATGCGGCGTTGACCACGTTCAACGAATACAACAAAGAACGTCACTGCGAATACTAATACTGCAACCAACAGCAACAGGAGGAAGTGCAGGTCGCCTTGACGCGCTTGCTCGATAGTATGGGCAATGGCTGGCGGAAGACCCGCCACAATACCGGCAAAGATAATGATCGAGATACCGTTACCGATACCACGTTCAGTAATCTGTTCACCGAGCCACATCAGGAACATGGTTCCTGTAACCAGACTCACAACAGCGGTGAAGTAGAATGCAAAGCCTGGATTCATAACCAGACCTTGCATACCAGGCATATTCGGTAAACCGGTAGCAATACCGATCGACTGGAATATCGCCAACACCAGAGTGCCGTAACGGGTGTACTGGCTGATCTTACGACGACCAGACTCCCCTTCTTTCTTCAGCTCTGCCAAGGCCGGATGAACGACCGTTAACAGCTGGATAATAATCGATGCCGAAATATACGGCATGATACCCAATGCAAAGATAGAAGCACGACTAAGAGCACCACCAGAGAACATGTTAAACATCTCAATGATGGTGCCACGCTGTTGCTCAAGCAGTTTGGCAAGTACAGCGGCATCAATACCAGGGATCGGAATAAAAGAGCCAATACGGAAAACAATCAACGCACCGATAACAAACAGCAGTCTGCGTTTCAGTTCGCCAATTCCACCCTTGGCACTTTGAAAATCTAATCCCGGTTGTTTAGCCATCTGCTACTTATTCCTCAATTTTACCGCCAGCAGCTTCGATAGCAGCACGAGCGCCTTTCGTCACACGCAGGCCACGAACAGTTACCGGACGAGCTACTTCACCAGCCAGGATCACTTTCGCGAACTCGATCTGGATGCCGATAATGTTAGCCGCTTTAAGCGTGTTCAGGTCAACTACGTCGCCTTCTACTTTAGCCAGATCGGACAGACGAATCTCTGCCGTGATCATTGCTTTGCGAGAAGTGAAACCGAATTTCGGCAGACGACGATACAGTGGCATCTGACCACCCTCGAAACCGCGACGTACGCCACCGCCAGAACGAGATTTCTGACCTTTGTGACCACGACCACCGGTTTTACCGAGGCCAGAACCGATACCACGACCCAGGCGTTTACCCGCCTTTTTGGAGCCTTCGGCCGGAGACAGAGTATTTAAACGCATCTCTTACTCCTCAACTTTAACCATGAAGGAAACCGCGTTGACCATACCGCGAACCGCAGGAGTATCCTCACGTTCAACTGTATGACCAATACGACGCAGACCCAGGCCAAGCAGCGTTGCCTTGTGTTTCGGCAGACGACCGATTGCACTGCGGGTTTGAGTGATTTTAATAGTCTTTGCCATGGTCAATTACCCCAGAATTTCTTCAACGGATTTACCACGCTTGGCAGCGACCATTTCCGGGGATTTCATATTTTCCAGGCCATCAATCGTTGCACGAACCACGTTAATCGGGTTGGTGGAACCATATGCTTTAGCCAGAACGTTATGAACCCCAGCGACTTCCAGAACGGCGCGCATTGCACCACCGGCAATAATACCGGTACCTTCGGAAGCCGGCTGCATGAATACACGAGAACCCGTGTGAGTACCCTTAACCGGGTGCTGCAGGGTGCCGTGGTTCAGCGCGACGTTAATCATATTGCGACGGGCTTTTTCCATCGCTTTCTGGATCGCTGCCGGAACTTCGCGGGCTTTACCGTAACCAAAACCAACGCGACCGTTACCATCGCCAACAACAGTCAGAGCTGTGAAGGAGAAAATACGACCACCTTTAACGGTTTTAGATACGCGGTTTACCGCGATCAGCTTTTCCTGCAGTTCGCCAGCTTGTTTTTCGATGTGAGCCATCTTACACCTCTACCTTAGAACTGAAGGCCAGCTTCACGGGCAGCATCTGCCAGTGCCTGGACGCGACCATGATATTGGAACCCGGAACGGTCAAAGGAAACATCTTTGATGCCTTTTTCCAGAGCGCGTTCAGCTACAGCTTTACCCACAGCTGCAGCCGCGTCTTTGTTACCGGTGTACTTCAGTTGTTCAGAGATAGCTTTTTCTACAGTAGAAGCAGCTACCAGAACTTCAGAACCATTCGATGCGATTACCTGGGCGTAGATATGACGCGGGGTACGATGTACCACCAGGCGAGTCGCACCAAGCTCTTTGAGCTTGCGGCGTGCGCGGGTCGCACGACGGATACGAGCAGATTTCTTATCCATAGTGTTACCTTACTTCTTCTTAGCCTCTTTGGTACGCACGACTTCGTCGGCGTAACGAACACCCTTGCCTTTGTAAGGCTCAGGACGACGGTAGGCGCGCAGATCTGCTGCAACCTGGCCAATCACTTGCTTATCCGCGCCTTTCAGCACGATTTCAGTCTGTGACGGACATTCTGCAGTGATACCGGCCGGCAGCTGATGATCAACAGGATGAGAGAAACCCAGAGCCAGGTTTACTACATTCCCTTTGACCGCTGCGCGGTAACCTACACCAACCAGCTGCAGCTTCTTAGTGAAGCCTTCGGTAACACCGATAACCATTGAGTTCAGCAGGGCACGCGCGGTACCAGCCTGAGCCCAACCGTCTGCGTAACCATCACGCGGACCGAAAGTCAGAGCATTGTCTGCCTGGTTAACTACAACAGCATCGTTGAGAGTACGAGTCAGCTCGCCGTTTTTACCTTTGATCGTGATAACCTGACCGTTGATTTTTACGTCAACGCCGGCAGGAATAACGACCGGTGCTTTAGCAACACGAGACATTTTTTCCTCCGATTAGGCTACGTAGCAGATAATTTCGCCACCAAGACCAGCCTGGCGCGCTGCACGATCAGTCATAACACCTTTAGAGGTAGAAACAACTGCGATACCCATACCACCCATAACTTTCGGCAGCTCATCTTTTTTCTTATAGATGCGCAGACCTGGGCGGCTGATACGCTGAATGCTTTCTACCACAGCTTTACCCTGGAAGTATTTAAGAGTCACTTCCAGTTCCGGCTTGGTGTCGCCTTCAATTTTGAAATCTTCAATAAAACCTTCTTCCTTCAGCACGTTGGCAATTGCCACTTTCAGCCTGGAGGAAGGCATGGTGACCGCAGCTTTGTTCGCGGCCTGACCGTTACGGATACGGGTCAGCATATCCGCGATCGGATCTTGCATGCTCATCTGTCTTTACTCCCGTGATTCAATTGGTGACAATTACCAGCTAGCCTTTTTCAGACCCGGGATTTCACCGCGCATAGCGGATTCACGGACCTTAATACGGCTCAACCCGAACTTCCGCAGGAAACCGTGCGGACGACCAGTTTGGCGGCAGCGGTTACGCTGACGAGACGGGCTGGAATCACGCGGCAGACTCTGCAGCTTGAGAACAGCATTCCAACGATCTTCGTCGGAAGCGTTCACATCAGAAATGATCGCTTTCAGTTCAGCGCGTTTCGCGAAGTATTTTTCAGCTAAAGCTACGCGTTTAACTTCGCGTGCTTTCATAGATTGCTTAGCCATGAAGTAACCCTACCTTACTTGCGGAACGGGAAGTCAAAGGCAGCCAGCAGAGCACGGCCTTCTTCGTCAGATTTCGCAGTAGTGGTAATGGTAATATCCAAACCACGCACGCGGTCGACTTTATCGTAGTCGATTTCTGGGAAGATGATCTGCTCACGGACACCCATGCTGTAGTTACCACGACCGTCGAAAGACTTAGCGGACAAGCCACGGAAGTCACGGATACGCGGTACAGCAATAGTGATCAGGCGCTCAAAGAACTCCCACATGCGTTCGCCACGCAGAGTCACTTTACAGCCGATCGGATAGCCCTGACGGATTTTGAAGCCCGCAACAGATTTGCGCGCTTTGGTGATCAACGGTTTTTGACCGGAGATTGCTGCCAGGTCAGCTGCTGCGTTATCCAGCAGTTTCTTGTCAGCGATCGCTTCACCAACACCCATATTCAGGGTGATCTTCTCGACCCGAGGGACTTGCATGACAGAATTGTAGTTAAACTCAGTCATGAGTTTCTTAACTACTTCGTCTTTGTAGTAATCATGCAGTTTCGCCATCGTACTACTCCAAATTACTTGATAGTTTCGCTGTTAGATTTAAAGAAACGGACTTTTTTGCCGTCTTCGAATCTAAAGCCTACACGGTCGGCCTTGCCGGTTGCCGCATTGAAGATTGCAACGTTAGAAACCTGAATTGCAGCTTCTTTCTCAACGATGCCACCAGGTTGGTTCAGGGCCGGAACCGGCTTCTGATGTTTCTTAACCAGGTTGATACCTTCAACAATGATCTTGCCGGAAGACAGAACATTTTTTACTTTACCGCGCTTACCTTTATCTTTACCGGTTAACACGATAACTTCGTCATCACGACGGATTTTAGCTGCCATGATTCGCTCCTTAGAGTACTTCTGGTGCCAGAGAGATGATTTTCATAAACTTCTCAGAACGAAGTTCACGAGTAACCGGCCCAAAAATACGCGTACCGATAGGCTGCTCGCTGTTGTTGTTCAGAAGAACACAAGCATTGCCATCGAAGCGAACGACAGAACCGTCAGGGCGACGAACACCCTTCTTGGTGCGCACCACTACCGCCTTCAGCACATCACCTTTTTTGACCTTACCACGCGGAATTGCTTCTTTGATGGTGATCTTGATGATGTCGCCTACGCCTGCGTAGCGACGGTGCGAGCCACCCAGAACCTTGATACACATTACGCGACGTGCACCGGAGTTGTCGGCGACGTTCAGCATAGTCTGTTCTTGGATCATTTCAGTGCTCCGCTAATGTCAACTACTACTGAAGACCCTAAAATCAGGGTCGATAAAAAGCCCCATATCGGGGGCGCAGCATTATAACACCGCTTCCTTGATATGGGTAGAAAAAATAAACGGCCCATCGCTGAGCCGTTTATTCGTTTGAGAACGCGTACTCTATTACAGAATCGCTTTCTCTACAACGCGAACCAGCGTCCAGGACTTAGTCTTGGACAGCGGACGGCATTCGCGGATTTCAACCACGTCGCCGGTACCGCATTCGTTGTTCTCGTCATGTACGTGCAGTTTAGTCGTACGTTTGATGAATTTACCGTAGATCGGGTGTTTCACGAAACGCTCGATAGCTACAACAATGGATTTCTCCATTTTGTCGCTAACAACACGACCTTGCAGAGTACGGATTTTATCGGTCATTACGCACCCGCCTTCTCAGTCAGTAAAGTCTTAACGCGTGCGACATCACGACGCACTTGCTTCAACAGGTGAGTCTGTTGCAGCTGGCCACTTGCAGCCTGCATACGCAGGTTGAACTGCTCGCGCAGCAGGTTAAGCAGCTCGGTGTTCAGCTCTTCAACGCTCTTTTCACGCAGCTCTTTTGCTTTCATTACATCACCGTCTTAGTTACAAAGGTGGTTTTAATCGGCAGTTTTGCTGCTGCCAGCTCGAAGGCTTCACGGGCCAGCTCTTCCGGAACACCGTCCATTTCGTACAGGACTTTACCCGGCTGAATCAAGGCAACCCAATACTCTACGTTACCTTTACCTTTACCCATACGAACTTCCAGCGGCTTCTCGGTGATCGGTTTGTCCGGGAATACACGGATCCAGATCTTACCCTGACGCTTAACAGCACGAGTCATAGCACGACGTGCTGCTTCGATCTGACGAGCGGTCAGACGACCACGGCCAACAGCTTTCAGACCGTAAGTGCCGAAGCTCACATCCGTGCCCTGCGCGAGACCACGGTTGCGGCCTTTGTGCACTTTACGGAATTTTGTACGCTTTGGTTGTAACATCAGCGACGCTCCTTATTTACGGCCTTTACGCTGCTGCTTTTTAGGTTGAGCAGCCGGTTTTTCCGGTTGTTCAACTGCAGCCATACCACCAAGGATCTCGCCTTTGAAGATCCACACTTTTACGCCGATTACACCGTAAGTGGTGTGCGCTTCGGAGGTGTTGTAGTCGATGTCAGCACGCAGAGTGTGCAGCGGAACGCGACCTTCACGGTACCATTCGGTACGTGCGATTTCCGCGCCGCCCAGACGGCCGCTAACTTCAACTTTGATACCTTTAGCGCCCAGACGCATTGCGTTCTGTACAGCACGCTTCATAGCACGACGGAACATAACACGACGTTCCAGCTGAGAAGTGATGCTGTCAGCAACCAGTTTTGCGTCCAGTTCAGGTTTACGAACTTCGGCGATATTGATCTGAGCAGGAACGCCAGCGATATCCGCTACGACCTTGCGCAGTTTCTCAACGTCTTCACCTTTTTTACCGATAACGATACCCGGGCGAGCGGTGTGTATGGTCACACGGATGCTCTTAGCCGGACGCTCGATAACGATACGAGATACAGACGCTTTAGCCAGTTCCTTAGTCAGGTACTGACGTACTTTAAAATCGCTGTCCAGGTTGTCAGCGAATTCTTTGGTGTTCGCAAACCAGGTTGAGTTCCATGGTTTTACAATACCCAGGCGAATACCATTAGGATGTACTTTCTGACCCATTGCTAGTCTCCAGAGTCTCAGCGATCGGACACAACCACAGTGATGTGGCTGGTGCGCTTCAGGATGCGATCTGCACGACCTTTTGCACGCGGCATAATGCGCTTCATGCTCGGGCCTTCGTCTACGAAAATTTTCGCAACTTTCAGATCGTCAATGTCAGCGCCATCGTTGTGTTCAGCGTTAGCAATGGCAGATTCCAGAACTTTCTTGACCAGTACAGCCGCTTTCTTATTGGTGTAGGTCAGAATATCCAGGGCCTGCGACACTTTCTTACCGCGAATCAGGTCAGCCACAAGGCGAACCTTCTGAGCAGAAGAACGAGCATGGCGATGTTGAGCTAAAGTTTCCATCTCTTCCTCCTACCTTATTTCTTCTTCGCTTTTTTATCAGCAGCGTGGCCGCGATAAGTACGAGTCGGTGCGAATTCACCCAGTTTGTGACCGACCATTTCGTCGGAAACAAATACCGGAACGTGCTGACGACCATTATGGACAGCGATGGTCAAACCGATCATGTTAGGAAAGATCGTTGAACGACGGGACCAAGTGCGCAGGGGCTTCTTGTCTCCGCTTTCCACCGCTTTCTCTACCTTCTTCAGCAAGTGCAGGTCAATAAAAGGACCTTTCTTGAGAGAACGTGGCATGGCTTATCCTCTAAAATTATTTGCTACGGCGACGTACGATGAATTTATCAGTACGCTTGTTGCTGCGGGTCTTCTTACCTTTGGTCTGAACGCCCCACGGAGTTACCGGGTGCTTACCAAAGTTACGACCTTCACCACCACCATGTGGGTGGTCGACTGGGTTCATCGCAGTACCGCGAACGGTAGGACGAACACCACGCCAGCGTGCAGCACCTGCTTTACCCAGAACGCGCAGCATATGCTCAGCATTGCCAACTTCGCCCAGAGTCGCGCGGCATTCTGCTTCGACTTTACGCATTTCACCAGAACGCAGACGCAGGGTGACATAAGCACCATCACGAGCAACGATCTGAACGTAAGTACCAGCGGAACGAGCCAGCTGACCGCCTTTACCTGGTTTCATTTCTACGTTATGAACGGTAGAACCAACCGGGATATTGCGCATCGGCAGGGTGTTACCTGCTTTGATTGCAGCATCAACGCCAGACTGAATCTGGTCGCCAGCTTTCAGGCCTTTAGGGGCCAGGATGTAACGGCGTTCGCCATCTTTGTACAGAACCAGCGCGATGTTCGCGGAACGGTTCGGATCGTACTCAAGACGTTCAACAACTGCCGGGATACCATCTTTGTTGCGTTTGAAGTCAACAATACGGTAAGCCTGCTTGTGGCCACCACCGATATGACGAGTGGTGATACGGCCATTGTTGTTACGACCACCGGATTTGCTGTTTTTTTCCAGCAACGGAGCAAAAGGTTTGCCCTTGTGCAGCTCAGGGTTAACCACTTTAACAACGTGGCGACGACCCGGAGATGTCGGTTTACATTTAACAACTGCCATTGTATTACTCCTCCGACTTACTCAGCGCCGCCAACGAAGTCCAGATTCTGGCCTTCTTTCAGGGTGACGTAAGCTTTTTTCCAGTCGCTACGACGACCGATACGCTGTCCGTGACGTTTAACTTTCCCTTTAACTACCAGGGTGTTAACGACTTCGACTTCGACTTCAAACAGTTTCTGCACAGCAGCTTTGATTTCTGCTTTGGTCGCGTCTTTAGCAACTTTGAGAACGATGGTGTTTGTTTTTTCCATCGCAGTAGACGCTTTTTCAGAAACGTGCGGTGCACGCAGCACCTTCAGCAGACGTTCTTCACGAATCATGCCAGCATCTCCTCAACTTGCTTAACAGCATCAGCAGTCATTACGACTTTGTCGAAGGCGATCAGGCTAACCGGGTCGATACCAGTCGCGTCGCGAACATCAACCTTGTGCAGGTTGCGCGCGGCCAGGAACAGGTTCTCGTCCAGCTCACCGGTGATGATCAGCACATCTTCCAGAGCCATGTCTTTCAGTTTCTGAGCCAGCAGCTTGGTTTTCGGTGCTTCAACAGAGAACTGCTCGACAACGATCAGACGATCCTGACGTACCAGTTCGGACAGGATGCTTTTCAGCGCGCCGCGGTACATCTTTTTGTTAACTTTTTGACTGTGGTCCTGCGGACGCGCAGCGAAGGTCACGCCACCAGAACGCCAGATCGGGCTCTTGATAGAACCAGAACGAGCACGGCCGGTGCCTTTCTGGCGCCACGGTTTTTTACCGGAACCAGTTACTTCAGCACGGGTCTTCTGAGCACGAGTACCCTGACGAGCACCAGCTGCATAAGCAACGACAACCTGGTGTACCAGCGCTTCGTTGAAGTCACGACCGAAGGTAGTTTCGGAAACAGTCAGCGCGCTCTGCGCGTCTTTCAATACTAATTCCATTGCTATCTCCTCACGCCTTCACAGCTGGTTTAACGATCAGGTCGCTACCGGTTGCACCCGGGACAGCACCTTTAACCAGCAGCAGGTTGCGCTCAGCGTCAACACGTACTACGTCCAGGCTCTGAACGGTTACGCGCTCATTACCCAGCTGACCTGCCATTTTCTTGCCCTTGAACACTTTGCCCGGAGTCTGGTTCTGACCGATAGAACCCGGAACGCGGTGAGACAGGGAGTTACCGTGGGTAGCGTCCTGGGTACGGAAGTTCCAGCGCTTAACGGTACCTGCGAAACCTTTACCTTTAGAGGTGCCAGTTACGTCAACTTTTTTAACTTCAGCAAACAGCTCAACGCTAATGTCCTGACCTACGGTGAATTCTTCGCCGTCAGCAAGACGGAATTCCCACAGACCACGGCCAGCTTCAACGCCAGCTTTAGCGAAGTGACCCGCTTCCGGTTTGGTTACACGGTTAGCTTTTTTAGCACCGGTGGTAACCTGGATTGCGCGGTAGCCATCGTTAGCCAGATCTTTAACCTGAGTAACGCGGTTTGCTTCAACTTCGATTACGGTTACTGGGATAGATACGCCATCTTCAGTGAAGATGCGGGTCATGCCCACTTTTTTACCGACTAAACCAATCATTGTTTCAACCTCTCAATCGCTCGATGACCTGATTAACCCAGGCTGATCTGCACGTCTACACCGGCAGCCAGGTCCAGACGCATCAGAGCATCAACGGTTTTCTCGGTTGGCTCAACGATGTCAACCAGACGCTTGTGAGTGCGGATTTCGTACTGATCGCGCGCGTCTTTGTTAACGTGCGGGGAGATCAGAACGGTGAAGCGCTCTTTGCGGGTCGGCAGCGGGATCGGACCACGGACTTGCGCACCAGTGCGCTTAGCAGTCTCGACGATTTCCGCGGTTGATTGATCGATCAGACGATGATCAAACGCTTTAAGACGGATACGGATTCTTTGGTTCTGCATGAGACCAGAGCTCCAATTATTTATAGACGAAAATAATTACTCCTCACACCCATTACGATTGATGGGGGAGTGTAATCGTTCTTACGTAGCCCCCCGATTGGGAGCATTGTAACGGCCAAACAGCACCGTTGTGGTTCAGATTGAACCCGCCGTCATTTACGACAAGCCCGCGCATTATACGTAAATCTGAGCCAGACGCAAGCGTAGTTTAGAAATTAAGCAGTGCTGCGAGCATGCTCGCAGAACGAACATAACGACAATAAAGTCGGCATCATTTCTCACGAGCTGCCACGCAACATCAGTAATAGTTAATTGGCTTTCACACCGCAATTTCGCATTCTGCATGCCACCCGTTACTGACTCTGGCAGGACGCCATGTTTTTTCTCGCGGTTTACTTGTTACTCAATCTAATGCTTGCCTGGTACGACATCCGTAACGGGTTATTGCCAGATCGTTTCACCTGCCCTCTTCTTTGGGCGGGACTACTTTGGCACTGCTTCGCAAATGCTGAATTATTGAAGCAAGCGGTTATCGGCGCAGCGGCAGGTTACATAGGGTTTGCTGTTATTTATTGGGGCTACAAAATGTTGCGCGGTAAGGAAGGGCTTGGCTACGGTGACGTAAAATATCTTTCGGCTCTCGGGGCCTGGCATGGCTGGCAGAGTTTACCTGGACTGGTTTTTATAGCCGCCTTGTTGGCCTGCAGTGTGGTAAGTATTAACGCGCTCCGATTGCGAAGTTTGCAGGCATTAAAAAACCCACTGCCTTTCGGGCCATTTCTGGCGGCAGCGGGTTTACTGACAGGATACCATTCTGTGATACCAACTACTCTTCCACTTTGATTTGCGACTGGAGATAGTTCTGAATACCAATTTTGCTTATCATATCCAGTTCTGTTTCCAGCCAATCAATATGATGCTCTTCTTCAGCAAGGATCTTGATCATCATGTCGCGGCTAACGTAGTCATGGACACTATCCGCATAAGCGATGGCTTCGCGCAGATCCTTCGCGCCTTCCAGTTCCAGTCGGAGGTCCGATTGCAGCATCTCCTCAACGTCTTCACCAATGCCCAGTTTGCCCAAATCCTGCAAATTAGGGATACCTTCAAGAAATAAAATACGCTCGATGTAGAGATCGGCGTGTTTCATTTCATCAATAGATTCATGGTATTCGACATCGTTGAGGCGCGTCAGACCCCAGTTTTTGAACATTCTCGCATGGAGAAAGTACTGGTTTATTGCGACAAGCTCATTTCCCAATAATTTATTGAGATAATTTATGATTTTAACATCACCTTTCATTATGTAGTCCCTCCGCTTCCACTCATTGAAGCGTAGATGGGGCTACAAGGATGTCAAAAAAAAGATACGGACTCAGGCAATCTCTTTATATTCCGGCATCCGGGTAAGTTCGTCTTGCATGATCTCTCTTGCTGCGCGAACACATTTACCACACTGATTTCCAACCGGAACAAATTTGCGGAGTTGCTGAAATGATTGAGGATGAAACTGGCGCACTGCCTGACGAATTTTTTTATCACTCACACCATTACACAAACAAACGTACATGATCACTCCCGTTCAATTTCTGCGCAAAGTGTAAATGAGAATAGTTGCGATTACAATAGCGCAACTGTAAAGCTGCTCGCCCGGTGCGTAGCTTAATTTCGAAAAAGTATTTCGACCGTAAATAGCGGACAGCAAAAAGGGCGCCGATGCGCCCTTTTTTCAATTCAAAGCTAATTAATTAGCCCAGAACTTTTGCTACAACGCCCGCGCCAACGGTACGGCCGCCTTCACGGATTGCGAAACGCAGACCATCGTCCATCGCAATCGGGTGAATCAGGGTAACAACCATTTTGATGTTGTCGCCCGGCATTACCATCTCTACGCCTTCCGGCAGTTCGATGGTGCCAGTCACGTCAGTTGTACGGAAGTAGAACTGCGGACGGTAGCCTTTGAAGAACGGAGTGTGACGGCCGCCTTCATCTTTGGACAGAATGTACACTTCAGATTCGAATTTGGTGTGCGGCTTGATGGAACCCGGCTTAGCCAGTACCTGACCACGTTCGATTTCTTCACGTTTGATACCACGCAGCAGAACACCTACGTTCTCACCAGCACGGCCTTCGTCCAGTAGTTTGCGGAACATTTCAACGCCGGTACAGGTTGATTTCGCGGTGTCTTTGATACCAACGATTTCAACTTCTTCACCCACTTTGATGATACCGCGCTCTACACGACCGGTAACAACGGTACCACGACCGGAGATGGAAAATACGTCTTCGATCGGCAGCAGGAACGGCTTGTCAATCGCACGCTCTGGTTCCGGAATGTAGGAATCCAGGAAGCCAGCCAGTTCGATGATTTTCGCTTCCCACTCTGCTTCGCCTTCCAGCGCTTTCAGAGCAGAACCACGAACGATCGGCGTGTCGTCGCCCGGGAAATCGTACTGAGACAGCAGTTCACGAACTTCCATCTCTACCAGTTCCAGCAGCTCTTCGTCATCAACCATGTCGCATTTGTTCAGGAACACGATGATGTACGGAACGCCTACCTGACGACCCAGCAGGATGTGCTCACGGGTCTGCGGCATCGGGCCGTCAGTCGCAGCAACAACCAGGATCGCGCCGTCCATCTGCGCAGCACCGGTGATCATGTTTTTAACATAGTCGGCGTGGCCCGGGCAGTCTACGTGTGCGTAGTGGCGAGTCGGGGTGTCATATTCAACGTGAGACGTGTTGATGGTGATACCACGAGCTTTTTCTTCCGGCGCGTTATCGATCTGGTCGAATGCGCGAGCAGAACCACCGTAGGTTTTAGCCAGAACGGTAGTGATTGCAGCGGTCAGAGTAGTTTTACCATGGTCAACGTGGCCGATAGTACCGACGTTGACGTGCGGTTTTGTACGTTCAAATTTTTCTTTAGACACGGCTTTATTCCTTACTATAGTGCTCTCCCTCTTTGGAGAGAGCACGGGACTTTGGTTTTAACCCTGCGGCTTATTTACCACGGGCTTCAATTACGGCCTGAGCAACGTTGTTCGGCGCGTCATCATACTTCAGGAATTCCATAGTATAAGACGCACGACCTTTGGTCAGAGAACGCAGCTGAGTTGCATATCCGAACATTTCAGACAGCGGAACTTCAGCGTGGATCTTAACGCCAGTAACTTCAGATTCCTGACCGCGCAGCATGCCGCGACGACGGCTAAGGTCACCGATTACGTCACCGGTGTTCTCTTCCGGAGTCTCTACTTCAACCTTCATGATCGGCTCAAGCAGAACTGGTTTCGCTTTCTTAAAGCCATCTTTAAAGGCAATAGACGCAGCCAGTTTAAACGCCAGTTCAGAGGAGTCAACGTCGTGGTAAGAACCGAAGTGCAGACGCACACCGAGATCAACTACCGGGTAACCCGCCAGCGGACCAGATTTCAGCTGTTCCTGGATACCTTTATCAACGGCCGGGATGTATTCGCCAGGAATTACACCACCTTTGATGTCGTTGATGAACTCGTAACCTTTCGGGTTAGAGCCCGGCTCCAGCGGATACATGTCGATAACAACATGACCGTACTGACCGCGACCACCAGACTGCTTAGCGTGTTTACCTTCGATATCGGTAACTTTCGCACGAATCGCTTCGCGGTAAGCAACCTGAGGTTTACCGACGTTCGCTTCAACGTTGAATTCACGTTTCATACGGTCAACGATGATGTCGAGGTGCAGCTCACCCATACCGGCGATAATGGTCTGGTTAGATTCTTCATCAGTCCATACGCGGAATGACGGGTCTTCTTTCGCCAGACGGCCCAGAGCGAGACCCATTTTTTCCTGGTCAGCTTTGGTTTTCGGTTCTACCGCGATGGAGATTACCGGTTCCGGGAATTCCATACGTTCCAGAATGATCGGATGATCCGGGTCACACAGGGTGTCACCAGTGGTCACGTCTTTCAGACCGATAGCAGCAGCGATGTCGCCAGCGCGAACTTCTTTGATCTCTTCACGTTTGTTAGCGTGCATCTGAACGATACGACCGAAACGCTCACGTGCAGCTTTCACGGAGTTCAGGATGGTATCACCAGAGTTAACCACACCGGAGTAAACACGGAAGAAGGTCAGGTTACCAACGAACGGGTCGGTAGCGATTTTGAACGCCAGCGCAGAGAACGGCTCTTCATCACTTGCGTGACGCTCAGCCGGAGTATCTTTACCATCGTCCAGGATACCGTTGATCGCAGGTACGTCAGTCGGGGACGGCAGGTAGTCAACTACCGCATCCAGCATCGCCTGAACACCTTTGTTCTTAAATGCAGAACCACAAGTTACCAGGATGATTTCGTTGTTCAGAACACGCTGACGCAGAGCTTTTTTGATCTCTTCTTCAGTCAGTTCTTCACCACCCAGGTATTTCTCCATCAGCTCTTCAGAAGCTTCAGCAGCGGATTCGATCAGATTCTGGTGCCATTCGTCAGCCAGATCCTGCATCTCAGCCGGGATATCTTCGTATTCGAAGGTAACGCCCTGGTCTGCATCGTTCCAGTTGATGGCTTTCATTTTCACCAGGTCAACAACACCGGTGAAACCTTCTTCAGCACCAATTGCCAGCTGCAACGGAACCGGGTTCGCGCCCAGACGGGTTTTGATCTGACCAACAACTTTCAGGAAGTTAGCGCCCATGCGGTCCATTTTGTTAACGAACGCAATGCGCGGAACTTTATATTTGTTTGCCTGACGCCATACGGTTTCAGACTGCGGCTGAACACCACCAACGGCGCAGTAAACCATTACCGCACCGTCAAGAACACGCATGGAACGTTCAACTTCGATGGTGAAGTCAACGTGCCCCGGGGTGTCGATGATGTTTACGCGATGCGGTTCATACTGCTTCGCCATACCAGACCAGAATGCAGTAGTCGCTGCGGAGGTAATGGTAATACCACGCTCCTGCTCCTGCTCCATCCAGTCCATGGTTGCGGCGCCGTCATGAACTTCACCGATTTTGTGGTTTACACCGGTGTAGAACAGAATACGTTCGGTAGTCGTGGTTTTACCGGCGTCGATGTGCGCACTGATACCAATGTTACGGTAGCGTGCGATGGGTGTTGTACGAGCCATTTGATTCCTCGTTTGTCTCTTTAGGCGTTCAGATTTAAGTTGCCAAACGGCGGGCCACTTGCTTGAAGCGCCCGCCATGTGACTAAAACTCCGAAGGGATTACCAACGGTAGTGTGCGAACGCCTTGTTGGCTTCGGCCATACGGTGAACGTCTTCACGTTTCTTAACTGCAGTACCTTTGTTGTCCGCAGCATCGGAAAGTTCGTTCGCCAGGCGCAGAGCCATGGATTTATCACCGCGTTTACGAGCAGCTTCAACGATCCAACGCATTGCCAGAGCATTGCGACGAACCGGACGAACTTCAACCGGAACCTGATAAGTAGAACCACCAACGCGGCGAGACTTAACTTCGACAGTCGGGCGCACGTTTTCGAGAGCTACTTCGAAAGCTTCCAGTTCATTTTTACCAGAACGCTGAGCCAGGGTCTCAAGCGCGCTGTATACGATTGCTTCTGCAGTAGATTTTTTACCGTCTACCATCAGGATATTGACAAATTTAGCCAGCAGTTCTGATCCGAACTTCGGATCCGGCAGAATTTTACGCTGACCAATAACACGACGACGTGGCATGGAAATACTCCGTTGTTAATTCAGGATTGTCCAAAACTCTAAGAGTTTAGTTTGACATTAAAGTTAAAACAGTTTGGCCTTACTTAACGGAGAACCATTAAGCCTTAGGACGTTTCACGCCGTATTTGGAGCGAGATTGCTTACGGTCTTTAACACCGGAGCAGTCGAGCGCGCCACGTACAGTGTGGTAACGAACACCCGGGAGGTCTTTTACACGACCGCCACGGATCAGGATCACGGAGTGCTCCTGCAGGTTGTGACCTTCACCACCGATGTAGGAAGTCACTTCAAAACCGTTGGTCAAACGAACACGACATACTTTACGCAGTGCGGAGTTCGGTTTTTTCGGGGTGGTAGTATATACGCGAGTACATACGCCACGTTTTTGCGGGCATGCTTCCAGCGCAGGCACGTTGCTTTTTGCAACTTTGCGAGCGCGTGGTTTGCGTACCAGCTGGTTAACTGTTGCCATTAAATAGCTCCTGGTTTTAGCTTTTGCTTCGTAAACACGTAATAAAACGACCTCATATAATATGAGGACGCGGAATTTTATGGCTGTGCTTAAAAGGTGTCAAGAAATATACAGCGATCACACATTACCAATGCATCTGAACAGCGTTTTTCACCGTCAGGCTAACGAAATCAGTATAGCCAACCCTGACAACGCTGCTTGAAATTTGACCACCCAGACCACGGGCATCGATATCTTCTTTCAGCGCGTGCACAGTTATGGGGGCGTTTAGCAATAACTCAACATAGCGCCCGTTTTGCAAGGCCGCCGTTACGCCATCTGAAAGCAGCAGCAGATCGTCGCCGGGGCGCAGCAAACGGAGCATCGACGCCATATCATACTGCCAGGGAGAGCGGGACAAGGTATGCAGCATAAATGCCTCAAAAGGTCAGAACGACGGTGTAGCTATCGAGCTTTTCGCGCAGCGCGTCCGGTTCCAGGCGCTGAGCCGGCAACACGAAGGTTGTCTCCTCGCCTAACCCACGCTCACGTAGCGAATCTGCACACAGCCAGCACTGTTCGATGTCATAAAGCGGCAGAACTTTAAACGTCGCGATGTAATCGCGCGCTAATACCGCATCCGGCCGCTGATTGGCCAGCAACTGGAATACACCATCACCAATAAAAAACACGCCGATATCGTCGGTAAACGCAGAAGTCGCCAGCAACGCATCCAGCCCTTCGCGACCAGAAGAGGAGCCATGCGGCGCTGAAGTAAACACAAAGGCGATACGTTGCATCAGAATTGCACCACCCGATCGCAAGAGAGCGCGGCTTCCGCCAGCGCGCCAAGGCCGGTCAGTGAAAAACCGGCTTGCAGGTTTGCACCAGGCAGCGCCAGACGTTGTGCTTCGGCATCATCAACAACGCCACGACGCAATGCGGCGGCAACGCAGATATGCAGCTCGACCTGATGTTCCTCATGCAGGCGTTGCCAGGCGCGAACCAGGTCAAATTCATCACTGGCGGGCGCAGTGAGCGCGTTCGCATTGCTCACCCCTTCGCGATAAAAAAAGACGCTGGCTAGTGTATGCCCGGCATCCAGTAGCGCCTGCGCAAACTGGTACGCGCTGCTGGCCTGTTGCGTACCATACGCCGGGCCGGTGACCATCAGGGCAAAACGCATTAACGATCCTGTACGGAAAAATCGCCGCTTTTGAACTGGCGGATATAGAGGTAAACGGTGTGCTTGGAAATATTGAGGCGATCGGCGACCTGGTTGATAGCATCTTTGATATCAAAGATTCCCTTCTCATAGAGGTTCAGTACGATCTGGCGATTCTTGGCGTTGTTGGAAACGTTACGATCCGCGTTGACCTCTTCAATGGTGAACTCCAGCGTTTGCATGACCAGATCTTCCACCGAGGAAGCAAAGTTCACCGAAGAGCCAACATCAGGCGTTTCCGGCGGCACAAAGGTGCTCATGATCTGTGAGAACGGCACATCAAGGTTCATGTTGATGCATAACAGGCCAATCACGCGGTGATCGCGGTTACGGATAGCAATAGTGACGGACTTCATCAGCACACCGCTTTTCGCACGCGTGAAGTAGCACTTCGATACGCTGCTGTCGGCACCGGTCATATCATGCAGCATGCGCAGGGCGAGATCGGTGATGGGCGAGCCAATTTTACGCCCTGTGTGTTCGCCATTGGCAATACGGATTGCGGAACATTTCAAATCTTGCAGGGAGTGCAAAACAATTTCACAGTGGCTGCCAATGAGCATCGCTAACCCGTCCACCACCGCTTCATAGGATTTCAGGATATCGAAGTCGGTCTGATCGAAAGGACGTTGATCCAGTAAATCAAGCTCACTGGTTTCGTTGGTTAATAGCGACCTGGACATGAAAAAAAACACTCCTTTTCAGGAACCTGTCGTTATGTTTTCAGGGCAGGCTCAGTATTTATATGGGGATATAAATTAATACATCGTAGGTTAAGCTTTCCAGAATTATATCCCTGCTGCAAAAAAAAACGCCGCCCGAAGGCGGCGTTATTGCAAATTTTATTTCTTACTGGTGTCTGCGGCTTTCGCGTCTGCAGCTTTATCACCAGCTGCCGGAGCAGCATCTGCCGCCGGGGCGTCAGCTTTCGGCGCTGCGGCATCGGCTTTCGGCGCGGCCTTGATATCCAACAGCTCTACATCGAATACCAGCGTGGAGTTAGCCGGAATACCCGGAACGCCAGTTTTTCCGTAAGCCAGTGCCGGCGGGATAACCAGTTTGATCTTGCCGCCTTTCTTGATGTTTTTCAGGCCTTCAGTCCAGCCAGGGATAACACCATCAAGACGGAAAGAGAGCGGCTCACCACGGGTGTAAGAGTTATCGAACTCTTTACCGTCGATCAGCGTACCTTTGTAGTTCACAACAACCGTGTCGCTGTCTTTCGGCGCATCGCCGGTACCTTCTTTCTCTACTTTGTACAGCAGACCGGTATCGGACGTTTTCACACCTTTCTCTTTAGCGAAGGTGTCACGGAAGGCTTTGCCTTTCGCTTCGTTGTCAGCAGCGTCTTTTTCCATGCGATCCTGCGCGGCAGTTTTCACACGGGTCTCAAACGCTTGCAGGGTTTGTTCGATCTCCTGGTCGCTCAGTTTGCTCTTATCAGCAAACGCGTCCTGAACACCAGCGATCAGCTGAGCTTTATCCAGTTTGATGCCCAGTTTTTCCTGCTCTTTCAGCGAGTTTTCCATGTAGCGGCCCAGCGAAGCGCCCAGCGCATAGGCGGATTTCTGGTCGTCATTTTTAAATGCCGCTTTGCTGTCAGCTGCTGCAGCCGGTTCTTTCTTTGCAGCAGCATCGGCAGCGAAAGAGATCGGTGCGTGAAGGGCGACGGCCATCGTGGTCGCCAGCAGCGTGACTTTAAACAGTGATTTCATCCATTTCTCCAGGGGCCGGGGCATCTCGCCCCAGGGTTAAACAAAAAGTAAGAGACGTACTATAAAGCGTTGCGGTGGAAATCAACATAAGGACACCACCTGAATTCACCTGTTTTCTGACTATTTTTGTTTAAATAAGTTTCTGCTTTTCTTTGCCAGAGCTGTACCTGGCGGCAAAGTTCAGTAAAATTCGCCCGTTTAATGAAAATCGGGCCGGACGCAATCCAGAGGTGATGTATGCATGAGTTAACAATAGAAGCGCGACTGGCGGAACTGGAAAGCCGGTTGGCTTTTCAGGAGAAGACCATTGAGGAATTGAACCAGACGGTTGTCGCCCATGAACTGGAAATGGCGAAGCTGCGCGAACATCTGCGGTTAATGGCAGAAAAGCTCA
Source organism: Enterobacter sp. R4-368 (assembly GCF_000410515.1). Taxonomy (NCBI): domain Bacteria; kingdom Pseudomonadati; phylum Pseudomonadota; class Gammaproteobacteria; order Enterobacterales; family Enterobacteriaceae; genus Enterobacter; species Enterobacter sp. R4-368. The sequence goes on from NC_021500.1 coordinate 2,572,564, forward strand.
AAGCCAGCCAGCCTTCGCACATGGCCTCCCCTTCCGAAGAGACGCCGCCGCCCCATTATTAAGGCGTAAAAAAAAGCGGGTTTCCCCGCTCATCACTAACGCTATGGATTTCGTGTTGCAGGCAGGCGGCAAACTTGAAAATCCCCGGGAGCACAGAAAACTATGCGACCGGGGTTTAAAAGCGAAGCCAACGCCCCTGCGACGCGAAAGACGACGCGTATTAGTGGCAGCCGCAGCCACCGTTACCGCCGCAACCACCTTTCCCGTGGTCATGGCCGTGATCGTGACCGTGGCCGCCGCAGCAACCGTCATGATCGTGGTCGTGGTCATGATCGTGACCATGCGGGCCGTGAACGTGGCCATGAGCCAGCTCTTCTTCGGTTGCTTCGCGGATAGCGACAACTTCAACGTTGAACTTCAGATTCTGGCCAGCCAGCATGTGGTTGCCGTCAACAACAACGTGGTCGTCTTCCACTTCGGTGATTTCTACCGGTACCGGGCCCTGGTCGGTTTCCGCCAGGAAGCGCATGCCAACCTGCAGCTCATCAACGCCCATAAAGACGTCTTTCGGTACGCGCTGCACCAGGTTTTCGTCGTACTGACCGTAAGCGTCGTTCGCGCCAACAGCCACATCGAATTTGTCGCCGACTTCGTGACCGTCCAGCGCGTTTTCCAGACCAGAGATCAGGGAACCGTGACCGTGCAGGTAGTCCAGCGGCGCACTCACCGGAGACTCATCAACCAATACACCGTCTTCTGTACGTACCTGATAGGCCAGGCTGACCACCAGGTCTTTTGCTACTTTCATGATATCTCCTGAGCGTGGGAAAATTACTGGCGCAGATTGTAGCGGAATTCTGCACCCGTGTACCCTCTAGCTTAAAAAAAGCTGCCCGATCTCGCTAGTCCGGATGAAAAATGCCAATCACTTGCTCATCTTTGCGAACATGCTCGCGGGCTTCTTTATCCGCTTCACGCATCTGGTGCCCACACTTAACGCACTCAACAATATCAACATTATTCTCACGCCACATTGCCATTGAGTCCTTCGCCTGGCATGCCGGGCAAACCGCCCCGGCGATAAAACGTTTTCGTACAGCCATTCGATTCCCCTTATTCAAACTCGTCCCAGCCATCCAGCTGGCGACGCTCTTGCTGCATTTCACGCTGGAAAATCTCCTCCAGCTCGCGCCGCGCTTCGCGGACACGGGAAATTTGCATCGTATCGGTATGCACCGGCATCAGCTCGCGCAGCATACGCATATCTAAACGTTTAAAGTGCAGTTGCGCACGCTGAGCCTGATGGGGATGCATCCCCAGCGAAATAAGCGTCTTACGTCCTAACTCCAGCGCACTGGAGAAGGTCTCGCGGGAAAACTGCGTCACACCGGCCTGCAGGAGTTCATGTGCTTCCACACGCCCACGGGCGCGAGCCAGGATTGCCAGGTTCGGAAAATGCTGCTGGCAAATCTCCACCAGCTTCATCGTATCCAGCGGGTCATTACAGGTGATGACGATCGATTGCGCCGCCTCCGCGCCCGCCGAGCGCAGCAGCTCCACCTGGGTTGCATCCCCGTAATAGACCTTATAACCATATTTACGCATCAGGTTGACGGCGCTGATATCGCGCTCAAGCACAGTAATGCGCATCTTGTTCGCCATTAACAAGCGGCCAATCACCTGACCAAAACGCCCAAACCCCACCACAATCACCTGCGGTTTGTCGTCTTCCACCCATGGAGTCTCATCTTCATCTTCCGGGGTGTTAAAACGCCGGGAGAGAAGTTTATCCACGCCACGCATCAGCAGCGGTGTGGTCATCATCGACAACGTGACGGTGACCAGCAGCAGCGCCATTTGATCGTTCTGGAACAAGCGCTGAGAAGTCGCCGAGGAGAACAAGACAAACGCGAATTCACCACCCTGGCTTAACACACCGGCGAACTGCATACGCTCCGAACTGCGCAAACCGTATATTCGCGCCAGCCCGTACAGCACCAGTGATTTCACCGCCACCAGTACCGCAACGCTCAGTACCACCCATAACAGATGGGTATAGAGCACCCCAAGGTTCAGCGCCATGCCAACGGAAATAAAAAACAGCCCCAGCAACAGCCCTTTAAAAGGCTCGATGGCGATCTCCAGCTCGTGGCGATATTCACTTTCAGCCAGCAACACACCGGCGATAAAGGTTCCCAGCGCCATCGATAACCCCAGTGCATCCATAAACAGCGCCGAGCCAAGCACCAACAGTAAGGTCGCGGCGGTAAACACTTCACGCACGCCGGAACCGGCAATAAAGCGAAACACAGGCCGCAGCAAATAACGCCCGCCAATCAACATGCCCGCGAACGCCAGCACTTTCATGCCAACCTTCATCCAGTCGAGATGCTCATCACCATTGCCCGCCAGCAACGGCACCAGCGCCAGCGCCGGGATCACAGCTAAATCCTGAAACAGCAGCACCGAAAATCCCAGTTGGCCGGATTCGCTGCGGTTCATGCCTTTATCGCGCATCAGTTGCAGCGCCATCGCGGTGGAAGACATCGCCAGGCCGATACCGCCAATCACCGCCGCCTGCCAGGAAAATTGCGTCAGCATCAGCAGCCCGGCGAGGATCGCCGCGCTCAGCAGCACCTGCGCCGCGCCGACGCCAAAGATGGAGCGCCGAAGCTCCCAAAGTTTTCGCGGGTTCAGCTCCAGCCCGATGATAAACATCAGAAACACCACACCCAGCTCGGAGAAATGGAGGATCTCATCAACATCGCTGATAAACCCCAGCCCCCACGGGCCAATCGCGATACCCGCAAGCAGGTAGCCGAGCACCGCGCCAATCCCTAAACGCGCGGCAAGCGGAACAGCGACCACCGCCGCAAAAAGAAATAACACACCGGCCAGTAAAAGCGCGGAACCTTCCATTAACGGCCTCCCACAGGCAACGGTGACGCCAGCCAGTCACCATACGCTTTGGCGTGACTCGCCAACTCCTGCGGCTGTTGCCGGCGCGCCCAGTACACAATAATCGGGCTTAACCAGTGCATGCGGCACATGGCGGCAGTCAGCTCAAACGGGCGCAAAATATCATTCATGGAGTAGCGGTTAAGCCCATCGTGGCGATACGCGGCCTCCGGTTCCCCGGTGGTGACCACGCTACGCCAATACTTTCCCGCGAGTTGGTTCCCGCCAATGCCGCTGGCAAAGCCACGGCTTAACACACGATCAAGCCACTCTTTGAGCAGCGCCGGGCAACTGTAGGTATATAACGGATGTTGAAACACAATGACGTCATGCTCACGCAGCAACGCCTGTTCATAAGGAATATCGATAAAAAAGTCAGGGTAACGGGCATAAAGATCGTGCACCGTGACATTTTGCAGCTGCGTTGCCGGCTTAAGCAAAACCCGGTTAGCCACCGAGTCCTGTGATTCCGGATGGGCATACAGCAGCAACACTTTCGCTGTCTGCGACATCATTCCCCTCCCGGGTGTCAAACTCTGGCGAGCGGCCTGTGGGCGCTGCCAGAATGATTTTGTCTATCATCTTCATTTTGGGCTACCATTGCGGCCCCGGTGCGTCTTTTGGCCGCACTCTTACATTATCATAATGACAAATTAACATAGTCTGAACATACGGCGCCTTATGATTGTTTTCTCCTCGTTACAAATTCGTCGCGGCGTGCGTGTCCTGCTGGATAACGCCACAGCCACCATTAACCCGGGCCAGAAAGTAGGCCTGGTGGGTAAAAACGGCTGCGGCAAATCAACGCTGCTGTCGCTATTGAAAAACGAGATCGGTGCCGACGGCGGCAGCTTCACGTTTCCCGGCACCTGGCAACTGGCATGGGTGAACCAGGAAACGCCAGCGCTGAATGAAGCGGCTATAGACTATGTAATCGATGGCGATCGCGAATACCGCCAGCTTGAAGCCGAACTGAACGCCGCCAACGAACGTAACGATGGTCACGCCATCGCCACCGTGCACGGAAAGCTCGACGCCATCGACGCGTGGACCATTCGCGCGCGCGCATCCAGTCTGCTGCACGGTCTGGGTTTCAGCAACGAGCAACTGGAGCGCCCGGTAAGCGACTTCTCCGGTGGCTGGCGTATGCGTTTAAACCTCGCGCAGGCGCTGATTTGCCGCTCCGACTTACTGCTGCTTGATGAACCGACCAACCACCTCGATCTCGATGCGGTGATCTGGCTGGAAAAATGGCTGAAAAGCTACCAGGGAACGCTGATCCTGATTTCCCACGACCGCGATTTCCTCGATCCGGTGGTGGACAAAATTCTGCATATTGAGCAGCAAAACCTGTTCGAATATACCGGCAACTACAGCTCGTTTGAGCGCCAGCGCGCCACACGCCTTGCTCAGCAGCAGGCCACTTACGAAAGCCAGCAGCAGCGCGTTGCCCATCTGCAAAGTTTTATCGACCGCTTCAAAGCGAAAGCCAGCAAGGCGAAGCAGGCACAAAGCCGTATCAAAATGCTTGAGCGTATGGAGCTGATTGCCCCGGCGCATGTTGATAACCCGTTCCACTTCAGCTTCCGCCCGCCGGAAAGTCTGCCTAACCCGCTATTAAAGATGGAAAAAGTGAGCGCCGGTTACGGCGATCGCACCATTCTGAACGCTATTAAGCTCAACCTGGTGCCGGGTTCGCGCATTGGCCTGCTGGGGCGTAACGGCGCAGGTAAATCCACGCTTATCAAACTGCTGGCCGGTGAACTGGCGGCGCAGAGCGGTGAAATCGGGCTGGCGAAAGGTATTAAGCTCGGTTACTTCGCCCAGCATCAACTGGAATTTTTACGCGCCGACGAGTCGCCGTTGCAGCACCTGGCGCGCCTCGCACCGCAGGAGCTGGAGCAGAAACTGCGCGATTACCTGGGCGGCTTTGGTTTCCAGGGCGATAAAGTCACGGAAATAACCGAACGCTTCTCCGGCGGGGAAAAAGCGCGTCTGGTGCTGGCATTGATCGTCTGGCAGCGTCCAAACCTGCTGCTGCTCGATGAACCGACCAACCACCTCGATCTCGATATGCGCCAGGCACTGACCGAAGCGCTGATTGAGTTTGAAGGCGCGTTAGTGGTCGTGTCGCATGACCGCCACCTGATTCGCTCCACCACAGACGATCTCTACCTGGTGCACGACGGCAAAGTAGAGCCGTTCGAAGGCGATCTGGAAGATTATCAGCAGTGGCTGAGCGACGTGCAAAAACAGGAGAGCCAGCCTGCGGATACGGTAAAAGAGAGCGCCAACAGCGCTCAGGCGCGCAAAGATCAGAAGCGCCGGGAAGCCGAGCTGCGCACGCAAACTCAGCCGCTGCGAAAAGAGATTGCCCGGCTGGAAAAAGAGATGGAAAAACTCAACGCTCAGCTTGCTCAGGCCGAAGAGAAACTCGGTGACAGCGGGCTTTACGATCAAAGCCGTAAAGCAGAGCTCACCGCCTGTCTGCAACAGCAGGCGGCGGCAAAATCGGGCCTCGAAGCGTGCGAGATGGCCTGGCTGGAAGCGCACGAGCAACTGGAAGCCATGTTGCAAGGGGAGTAACACGCAACAACGGCGGCGGGAGAGCTTATGAATCTGGATATCACCAACGACATTACGTTTCGCAAGCTGGGCATCTTCATGGCCTTTATGGAAAAAGGCAATATTGCGCGCGCCGCCGAAGCGCTCAATCTCAGCGGCGTGAGCGTACACCGTGCGCTGCACACGCTGGAAGAAAATGTCCGTTGCCCGCTGTTTGCCCACAAAGGCCGTAACCTCATCCCGCTGCCTGCCGCGTGGACGCTGCTGGAGTATTGCCAGGAAGTGACGCAGTTAATGGAGCGTGGGCTGGATGAGGCGCGTAAAACTGCCGGCGTTGGCCAGGGGCGGTTGCGCGTTGGCACGCTCTACTCCCTGACGCTGGAAACCGTACCGCGGCTGATAATGGGAATGAAATTGCGGCGTCCGGATCTGGAGATGGATCTGACGATGGGCTCAAACGAAGCGCTGTTGCAGATGCTTGAGGAAGGCAGGCTCGACGCGATTTTGATCTCCATTTCAGAAAGCGAAATCGACCGCAACAACCTCGAAGTTCTGCCGCTGTTTCATGACGACATCTTCCTTGCCGCACCGGCGAGCGCAACGCTTGAAACCGATACGCTGGCCGATCTGCGCGACTACCGCACGCAAAAATTTGTCTCGCTGGCCGAAGGCTTCGCCACCTATGCCGGTTTTCAGGAAGCGTTTCATATTGCCGGTTTTGAGCCGGAAATTGTCACCCGCGTCAATGACATCTTCTCTATGCTGAGCCTGGTGCAGGCGGGCGTCGGCTTTACGCTGATACCGGGAAGAATGAAGAAAGTCTACGAAGGATCAGTGCAAATGTTGCGCCTCGCCGAGCCGTATCAAATGCAGCAGTTGATCGCCATTGTCTTTTCCCGCAATCGCGAGCGCGATCCCAACTTGCTGGCGCTGGCGGCGGAAGGCCGCATGTACGCCCGCAGCCTGCAAGAAAACATTACGCCTGCATCCTGAGGCGATTCGCCAGATGTACCGCCACCTCCACACCGCTGCGCTCCAGCGAAATGCTTTCGCCGTTCCACGCGGCTTGCCGGGTCAGGCAGGTCAGAATACCGCCCGGCGGCATTTCAATTGCCAGCCGCGCGTCACGTTCATTAGCGGCAACGACCGCCTCCTGCCAGCGCACGGTGCGCGCCATGTTCCACGCCAGATCGTCAGCGATTTTCTCCGGCTGCCATAACACGCGCCCGGTGCTACCGCTTAAATAAGCGCACTGCGGGCGGCGGAGCGTCACATCTGCAAACGCCTGCGCCAGTTTTTCGGCGGGTTTTTCCAGCAATGCACAGTGGGAAGGTACGCTGACCGCGAGGCGCTGCGCCTTGCTGGCCCCTTTTGCTAATGCCCGTTGCGCCACCTGCGCCATCGCCTCATCGCTGCCGGCAATAACAATCTGCGTTTCGGCATTGAGATTAGCGATATAGGATCCGCTGCCTTCGATCAGCGTTTCCACCGTAGGCAACGTCAGCCCCATGATCGCCGTCAGCCCGTAACCATGCGGATACGCCTGTTCCATCAAATCACCACGCAAGGCCACCAGGCGCAGCGCATCCTGAAAATCGAGCGCGCCGGCCACGACCGCCGCCGGATACGCGCCAATCGACAGGCCGCTGGTGATATCCGCTTGCACGCCCCGCCGCTGTAATTCGCGCGCCCAGGCGACACCGGCAATCAGCAGCGCCAGTTGTACCGCGCGGGTATGCTTTAGCGATTCGGCGGTATCGAGGGTGTCGATCTCCGCGCCCAACAGGTCGCGGGCCTGGTCCATTTCACTGCCGGGAAGCGCTTGTAACATTCCCGGGCGTTGTGTCCCCTGCCCCGGAAAAGTAAAGATGATTTTCATGAATCCTCCCTTTGCCACGGATCGCTCACCATACGCGGCCCGTGGTTGGTTTTCAGCATCACCCGCCCGTCACGCAGCCACTCGGCTAAGGCAAAGCCGCCGTTCGGCGTTTCCACCTGGGTATCCGCCCGGCAAAGCCCGCCGCTAAGCTGCTGTTGCCAACGGGCCAGATCACGGGTGGAGAGCGGTTCCGGCGCGCGGATCAGCACGTCGAGATCGCTGGTCGCATGGATAACCGGAATGCCGGTCGCCAGCGCATAACCGCTGCTGCCGGTCACTCCCCACGTCCACGGCCAGCTAAACTGCGCCAGTTGCAGCGCCAGTTGTACCGGCGGCTGGGAGATAAACGGCGAACGCGGCAGTTCTTGCGGTGCGACCAGTTGTTCGGGTGAGACCACACGGATAACCTGTTCAGGCTTTACCCACCCCGCCGCGCGCTGGTCGCGGCGCAGGCCGCGCACGCCAACGGGGATGCGTCCGTTTTGGGCAACATCACGCCGCACCACCACCGGTAAACCGGCGTGCCAGATCTCTGCGACCCAGGGTTCGGTTACCCCTTCCAGCGCATCTTGTGCGCGAAGCCAGAGCAGATCGTGCGGGCGTAATGTTGCGGTCATGATTACATTCCTGAAGTCAGCGAGATAAACAGCGGCAGCGACAGGATACAGAGCACAGAGCTCAACAGCAGCACGGCTTCTGCATCCGGCGATTGCACGCCAAAGCGGTTACCAAATACCACACCGAAGAAACCTGCCGCCAGGGCAATCATCAGGATAGCGGTGATTGCCACCGAACCGTGCAGACCCAACACCAGCACAATCCCCCACGCAATCGCTGGTTGGATCAGCAGTTTGGTGATGGTGGCAGAAATAACCATGGTATTAATCGCCAGTTTTCGCGCCGAGAGGATCACACCGGTCAGGAACAGCGCCGCAGCCGTCGCAGCGAGACCAAGCGGTTTGATGGATGCCAGTACCAGTTCCGGCATTTTGATACCGATAGCGGAGAGCACCACGCCCAGCAGCGGCCCCCAGACAATCGGTTTTTTCACCGAGCGCCACATCAGTACCGGCAGCATGCCCAGCGTAGAACCGGTGTTGTCACCCGCGGCTCGCGCTTTTTCACGCTCAAGGATCAGTAAGCAGAACGGCGTCATCAGCACGGAACCACAGGCGATGGAAACTGCAACGGAGAGCGATGTCGACGGGCCTTCACCCAGCACGCTGCCCAGAATTGGCAGGCCGAGCGCGGCGTAGTTCGGCAGCGCGACAGTCAGCGTCAGTACGGCGGCATCCTGCGGCGATTTTTTGAAAACCGAGGTCGCCAGAAAATAGATGGCGGCATAGGTAATCCACATGGAGAGGGTCAGCACCAGAATCAGCGGTGACTGCGCGATGATCCCGGTCCACGGCGTCTGCACGGTAGCGCTAAACAGCGCAGCGGGCAGAGCAAAATCCATTACAAAGATATTCAGCAGGGAAACGTTTTTGTTGTCGACCATTTTGGCCTTTCCCGCCCAGAAACCCAGCAACATGATGACAAATATCGGTGCGAGGGCATGAACAATTACGTAAGTCATAAATCACCTGTAAGCCTTTAAAAGGAAAAGAAATAGCACTAGCGCGATGGTTATTATTTTCAGTAGCGCATGAGCGCGGCGTGCGCGCCCATGCGTTGCTATCTGGCAGGTTTCTTTTTACTTACCAGCTCGCTTTCATGCGTTCGCGCACAAGAGCGGAGCTGCGGCGGTTGTCGGCACCCAGACGGTTTTTCAACGTGGTGTCCTGACGAGCGTCGTTGATGGCCTGGTGTAAGGTGCTCTGCACCTGCGCCAGGTCGGCGTCTGACGGCGCGTCCGGGTTGCTGATGTTCAGCAGATCGGCAAGCAGCCCCAGTGTCGCGTAGTTACTGATGTCATAAGCCATCGGCGGAATGGTGGCCGCCAGTTTTTCCAGCGCTTCCACGGTACGCAAGGTAATGCGCGCCGCCGACTCTTTGCCCATGGCGTGGATCAGCACACCGGCATCGTTAAAGGCGATCAGGCGGTTCGCCTGGTAGCCGTGGGCCAGAAACGCCCCGGACATCGCTTTACCGACGATCAAACCAATCACCGGATGCCCCGCCAGCCGCGCATTGGCGTAAGCCGCAGCCGCACCGGCTAGCGCCTGGTGAATACCAAAGGCTTCTTCACGACGACCATAGGCCTGGCTTGGCACATCAATCACCGCAATGATTGGGCGCTTCACGCTGTTGTTGGCATCGGCGGCAATGGTTTCGCTCACCACTTTCGCCAGCGTCCAGCCCTCCAGCAGACCAACTTCACCTTTTGCCGCACGCGGATAATGGTTGTTGGCATCCGGCACCACGGCAATGAAACGCACCGCTTCGCCATTAACCTTGCCATCGGCTGCCTGTACAGACGGGCACAGCCCGCTCAGACGTGTTGCATTCGGCGCCAGTTTTTCCAGCCATAACGCGCCGCGGCTTACTGTCGTACTCATGCTTTCCCCTCCCCGGCAAACAACGCGCTGATCTGTTCGGCATCCGCTTGTTTGCGGGTGTCGAAGTGGGTCAGACGTTGCAGGTAATCGTCGTAGTTATCGGTGCGATGTTTGGCCGGTACGCCTTTGGCAATCGCCTCATTCATCGCCTGTTTCACCGCTTGGATGCCATCGCCGACCAGCGCATCCACCAGCCCGCTGCGATAACGCACATCGCCGCCGGTCATGCTCCAGATAAACGGACGGTCGCGGGAGTCGTACTCTTCAATCCCGGCTTCCTGTTCGATAACCTGCGGGCCGTTCAGACCAAGACGGGCTTCGCGCGTCACAATCAGGTAGCTACAGAGCGCAGCGGCGATAGACATCCCGCCGAAGCAGCCAACCGTACCGGCAACGATGCCGATAACCGGCGTGTAACGGCGCAGGTCAACAATCGCCGCGTGAATATCGGCAATCGCCGCCAACCCAAGGTTGGCTTCCTGCAAGCGCACGCCGCCGGTTTCGAGGCACAGCACCGCCTGAGTCGGGATGCCGTTACGGTTATCTTCCGCCGCCAGCTCAAGTGCCGCCGCCATTTTCGCGCCGGAAACTTCGCCCATGCTGCCGCCCTGGAACGCGCCTTCAATCGCCACCACAACCGCCGGCTGACCGTTGATGGTGCCTTTGGCGACCACCATGCCGTCATCGGCCTGCGGCACAATGCCCTGCGGGCCTAACCACGGCGAAATAATGCCTTCAAACGGATCCAGCAATTCGCGGTAGCTGCCATCATCAAGCAGTGCCTGTGCGCGCTGGCGCGCTTTGAGTTCGATAAAACTGCGATCGTCACGCATAGCTCACCTCTTCGAATACCTGTTCGATACGGATGCGCGCCACACCGGGCGTCGCGCCGAAATCGTGGATCACAAGCTGGCCCGCAGGCAGCGTGCTTACCAGACCGAGACGGTTGAACAACGCTTCCCAGCGTCCACGGCTGTTATCCACGGAGGTGGTGATCTCAATTGTCAGTGTTTGCCCCTGGTCGGCGGTGAATAACACCTCCATATCCCCGGAGCCCACAACGCCCGCCAGCGCTTTACCGCGTAATGCGCGGCCAGCAGGCACGGTTATCGTAATGTGTTCCATAACTTCCTCTTAATTCGCTAAATAAGGCGTGGTCATGCGATCGAGAAACAGTGTCGCCGCGAGTAAATCTGCCGCGCCGCCCGGCGACGCGTTCAGCGCCAGCATCCGCGCATCCAGTTCGGCTAACGCTTGCTGACCGGCCTTCGACGCAACGCCCCCGGCTTGCAGCACCGCGCTCGCGCCCTGGCGCATCGCATCCAGCCCCTCCAGACCCGCGCGGGAAAGCACGCAGGTATCGCTGAGCGAGGTCATGATGGCCATCAGCGCATCAAGCCTGGCCTGCGCTTCGTTGCTGCCGCGCTGGCGGCTGTGCTGCAACTGCGGCAGCGCCAGCTTGATGATGTGCGGAAAGCCTTGTTGCGCCTCCTCGCGCGCGCCCGGCACCCGGTAACGGTGCGTGGCGCGCAGCCCTTTGCTGAAGAGCTTCGGCGCTGCGTCATCCGGCAGTTGCGCCAGCTTCGCGGCCGTGGCGGCAATCGCCTGTGCCGGTGCGCTACCGCCCGACATGGCGACTGCGCTCACCAGCAGCCCCAATGCCCAGATCGCGCCGCGATGAGTATTCACGCCACCGGTGGCCGCCATCATCTGCTGCTCACCTTCCCGACCTAATCGCCCAATGGTTTGTCTGAGCGCCACATCCGCTGGCCGCCGCCAGCTTTGTTGCGCCAGCGCCTGAAACGTGGGGGTCAGGCTATGCGCGGAACGCTCCATCAGTTCGAGCGTTAAATCGTGATGCGCGCCGTTCCCCCGGCTGTCCACCAGACCGGGCTTCGGGCTTAATCGTGCTTCGTCAATCAGACACAGTGTGGCGGTTCGCGCCAACCATTCGGCACCGCCTTCAGCGTCAATCCGTGGCAGAAGTTTCATTACCAGCTCCGGAATTTCGCAGGTGGGTTGTACAGTCCGCCGGACCACTCCACCAGATCCGCTACGCTGCTGGCAGCCAGCAGTGAACGGGTGGCGTCTGTGCGGCGAATGCCCATATCTTCCGGGTAGACCACTTTGCTGCTCTGGCGAAGCTGGGCGACACGTTTGGCGTCAACGCCCAGACCGATATCGGTGATCCCCGCCACCGCCGCGACCATCGCCCGGCGCTCTTCAAGGCTTTCAGCGCGATAGAGATAAGCAATCCCCTCTTCGGTCAGCACGTGCGTCACGTCATCGCCATAAATCATTACCGGAGCCAGCGGCATGCCGGAGGTTTTCGCCACGTCCACGGCGTCGAGTTTTTCCACAAAGGTGGGTTTCGCACCGGCCTGGAAAGTTTCCACCATCTGCACCACCAGTTTTTTACCGCGCTGCATCGGGTCAGGTTCGGTGATCATGTTCAGCCAGGCCGGTGTTGCGTGGCGGCGACCGTGCGGGTCATGGCCCATATTTGGCGCACCACCAAAGCCCGAGAGACGACCGCGCGTCACGGTCGAGGAGTTTGCCAGGCCATCGACTTGTAACGTCGAGCCGATAAACATATCGACCGCGTACTGACCCGCTAACTGGCAGAACGCGCGGTTAGAACGCATGGAGCCGTCGGAACCGGTGAAGAACACGTCCGGGCGGGCACGGATGTACTCTTCCATCCCCAACTCGCCGCCGAAGCAGTGCACACTTTCCACCCAGCCGCTTTCAATCGCCGGGATCAGCGTCGGGTGCGGGTTCAGCGTCCAGTGTTTGCAGATTTTGCCTTTCAGGCCGAGCTGCTCACCGTAGGTCGGCAGCAGCAATTCAATCGCCGCGGTGTTAAAGCCGATACCGTGGTTGAGCGACTGCACCTGATGCTCGGCGTAGATGCCTTTGATCGCCATCATCGCCATCAGAATGTGTTCTTGCTTGATGAGGCGCGGGTCGCGGGTAAACAGCGGCTCGATAAAGAACGGTTTGTCGGCGACCACTACGTAGTCGATCCAGGAACCGGGGATATCAACACGCGGCAGGTCACATTCGTCATCCACCAACTCATTGACCTGGGCGATAACGATGCCGTCGCGGAAGGCGGCGGCTTCCACCAGCGCCGGGGTATCTTCCGTACTTGGGCCGGTGTAAAGGTTGCCTTTGCGGTCCGCTTTATAACCGGCAATCAGCGCCACATTCGGACACAGGTCAACGTACAGGCGGGAGTAAAGTTCGATGTAAGTATGGATCGCGCCGATTTCCAGCAGGCCATCTTCCAGCAGTTGCGAGATGCGCAGACTCTGGGTGCCGGAGAAGGAGAAATCCAGCTTGCGGGCAATGCCCTTTTCAAAAATATCCAGATGTTCGCTGCGCCCGACGCTCGGCATAATCATATGCAGGTCGTGGACTTTCTGCGGATTGACTTCGGCAAGTGTTCGCGAGAGGAAATCCGCCTGTTTTTGGTTGTTCCCTTCCAGCACCACACGGTCGCCCGGTGCAATCAGCTTTTCCAGCATGGCGACAAGGTCGCCGGTCGGCAGTACCTTGCCCTGCACGGGAATGGACGCCAGGCGGCGCTGTTTCTCGCTGCGCCGCGTGTTCCATACCTGTGCTGGCGTTTGCCCAGATAACATTATTAACCTCCTGATTCAGCTCATCATTTTGACTTGCTTAACACTGAGCTCAGTGTGCGCCGTGATGAGAAAGTCATCAATTAAGGAGGCGGCTAAATCATTAGCCTGAGAGTAATAATCAAAGGAAAGTAATTGTGATGTGCGTCAATTTCGACATCGAAAGAAAGGTTTATGGCGCTGGCGGTACGAGCGTACCGCCAGCTGAGGATTAACGCTGGTTCGCCAGGCGCTGGCGAATCTGTTCAAAATGTTCGGTCTGGTAGAGCTTGCCGTCGAGGAAGCGGGTTTTCAGCTCCCCGCCTTTTTCCTGCTCCCAGCTCTGCTCATCGTGCAGTTGCAGTTCGCCTTGCGCATCGCGATCCACGCGCAATAACCCGCGCGCCGAGCGTTTCAGACCGTTATCGGTTTTCGGCTCTTTGAAGATCATCCGCCCTTCACCGTTGACCGCGCCCCAGGTCGCTTTCATCGCAAAACCAAAGGTGTCACGGGTGTTGTACTGATAGGTAAACGAGCCGACGCCGAACACCACGTTAGAGCTGGCGAAGCCTTTGGCTTCCAGACGACGCAGGATCTCATTGGCGCGCGCCAGGGTAATGGAGTCGCCGTAAATCAGGCCGACATGCGGATCCAGCACTTTGTAGCCCTTCTCATTGACCGTGCCGCCAAAGATTTCCCACAGCACTTCGACCGAGCCTTTCTCCTCCGGGCTACGTTCTGCCCGCGTGTCATCATCCGCGCCTGTACCACAAAGGATCTCTACCGGATCACCGCTGTCCGGACGGAACACCACGCGCCCGTCACGGCCCAGAATGATCTGTTTCAGTTCGCGGGTATATTCCGTCAGTACACGCCAATAGTCCCAGGTATCGGAGACGATAGAAACAAATCCCTGCGGGTAGATGTCGGCAATCAGACGGCGGAACGTTTCGATTTCGTGGTCGTGTTCGCCCATGCACATCACGCTGTGCTCGGTCGCCGGAATGCTGGCACCAATAAAATACGCATCTCCATCGGTATAGTGATCGCGGGCATACAGTAGTGAGGGAATGCTGTCGGTGCCTTTAAAACTCAGTAAATGCCCCGCGCCCGCCTGCGCCGTATCATGCAGGCCAGCCATGCCGCGAAACGAGAAGTCGTGGCACTGGAAATCGAGGTGCGACAAATCCGTGCAGGTCTTTGCCGCCCATTGTTCGCAAATTTTCCGGTAGTGGTGCGCAATGGTGGCATTGGTGGAGGCTTTCCACAGCTCGGCGGAAAGCACCGTTTCCAGGTAGTTCACCAGCCAGAAAAACTCATCCTGGGTATTGGTAATGGTCAGAACCGGCACTTTCATCGGCACTTTGCTGCCTTCATCCAGCGATTTAATGTGCAGCGGCAGATAGCCCAAACGGTGCAGCGCGCGAATGTGATCGACCGCCACGGCGTCCCTGCCGAGATAGTTATCCATCACCTGCTTGTATTCGTTAACGACTTCCTCTTCCGGGCGGGCAAAAAAGCTGTCGTTGAACAGATCGACCATAAACCACTTCAGGAAACCCTGCAGACCAAAGAACACCAGCTTGCCGTCGGCTACCGGCGACTGGAAAAAGCGGTCGCTGCGCGGCGTGAAATTGGAGTAAACCTGCGTTGTCCCCTGCGGGTACTGCACGCGGTGTGAAACTTTGTAACCGTCGATAGCCAGAATCGGATTGATATTCATGATGTTGTCTCCCTCAGGCGCGAAAAATAGCGTCAATGTCGATCAGTTCAACTCGCGGATCCGCAAGCGCAGGCGAGGTGAAAGATGTGGTGGTGTAAATCGCGTCGATACCGTTATTGAGCAGGTTCTCAACCCCTTTGGAAAAGACACCGTGCGTGACATACAAGCTAACGCTGCGGGCGCCGGCATCGCGCAACACCTGGGCTGAACCAATAAATGTGCCGCCTGCATCGCAAAGGTCGTCAACAATCAGCACATCTTTTCCCGCCACATCACCAGCCACCAGCGCAAAGCCGGTCAGGTTTCCGGTGGCGACATCACGCTCTTTAGTGAGGATGGCGTACTCTTGCGCGCCACTGGCTTTTGCCACGTTATGGATTTTCTTCAGCGCACCGGCATCCGGCGCGACCAGCATCAGCTCGCCTTTGCCAATGGCGCGACGCAGGGTTTCGCTCTGCATTAAGCAGCTTTCCTGCGCAATAGCCACGCAGTTAGTGATGGCTGCGGCAGCGGCGTCGCTGTGCGGGTCGATTACAAAAACTTTGTTGAAATTGAGTGTGTTGAGGAAGTTGGCGAACACTTTCAGCGCGAAGCTGTCGCCGGGCACCATATGCCTGTCCTGACGCGCCCATGGCAACCACGCCAGCTCCAGATGGCTCACCGCGATATAAGCGGCGTGACGAACGGCGTCCACCAGTTGTGCCAGCAGCATAAAGTCGTTCATATCGCGCATCGCCGCAACACGCACCCGCATCTGCTGGCCGAATGAAGGAAGTTTACCGGTCACTTTGAGCCAGACAGCTCCGTCCGGAAAAACGCCATGGCTCAGTGCAACCTGCTCGTTATCAATGAATAATTCGATTCTGCTCGCCATCTTTCACCTCGACGCAATGATTAATGTCCCTTAGACACTTTTAATATTGTCCATAAGACACTTATGAGGCAAGTATTTTTTTGTGTATTCATAAATTAAATCGTTAACTCTTTGAAAATTAATCAGATAAAAGTTAACTTGCCGCACCAGGGCAGGCTGATAAACTTGTGGCGTGTAAAAAGGAGCGAGTAAGCGATGATCAGTGAAGCAGAGTATCTGAAAACGTATGATGCCAGCCGTTTCCCCTCACCGCTGGTGACGGTGGATAGCGTGCTGTTTACGCTGCATCAGCAGGTGCTTTGCGTGTTATTGGTTCAGCGAGCCAGCCAGCCGCAGCAAGGACGCTGGGGATTGCCCGGTGGGTTTATCGATATGGCGCAGGATGATTCCACGCGCGCCACGGCGCTGCGCAAACTGACGGAAAAAACCGGCGTTTCCCCATCGTGGCTGGAACAGTTGGATACCTTTTCCGGGCCGCAGCGCGATCCGCGCGGCTGGAGCCTGACCATCGCCTGGTTTGCGCTGATTTCGTGGGTCTCCTGCGCGCCGCATATCGCAAGCGTTAGCGATGCGAAATGGGTGCCAGTGAGTGAGCTGGATACCATTGAGCTGGCTTTTGATCATCGGGCAATTATTCAGGCGGCGCTGCACCGGCTACGGCAGAAAACCATGTATTCGTTACTGCCGGTTTACTGTTTGCCAGAGAGCTTTACCCAGGCGCAATTGCAGGAAGCGACGGAGATAATCCTTGGTCAGCCGATTCAGCGTAAAAGTTTGATTCGCCGCTTTGAAGCCTCCGGCATGTTTGAAGAGACCGGCGAAAGCGTGGCGACCGGCGCGCGTAAAGCGCGTTTATGGCGGCGCAAACCAGGCGTCGACATACATCTGTTTTCGCGGAATTTATTGGCGGATGGGTAACGCGATCGGCACCCGCAAAAGTGCGGGCGCCACACGAGGGTCACTTGCGGTAACCGTCGGTTTTTAGCATTTTATCCAGTGTGGAGAGTTCTGTTTTTAAATCAGTTTGATCGTTTATTAACAGCTCCTGGTGCTTCTCCTGAAAGGCAAGACCTAACGTTCTTAACGCCTCCAGTTGCTCGTTAAGCGACTGTTGCTGCTGATCTTCTTTCAATTGGTTGGAGAGTGAGAGTCCTTTAGTAACAATCGTTTCGACCATCGGTAAATAACGCTCAAGAAATAACCGTCCTGGCTGTTCATCCCGTTCATCTCTCTGCATACAAAGTTCAATTAACCGCGCGGTGTTAGTAATGACGTTCAGCTCTTTTTTTAATGCGACAGGTAGATGACCGATGCCTTCCAGACGAGAAATCTGCCTACTCAACGCACTTTTTACTTCCTGCTCGCGCTGTTCTTCAAACTTAACCTGGGCTTGTTTGATTTTGAGCCGCTGCTGGTTACGCACTTCAATGTACTGCGCATATTTTTTTATTAAAAAGAGGGAAACGAACATCAGGCCATACAGGATCAGGAAAAGGGGAGGTACGTTGAAAACAAAAAGTTTTTGGTAGGCCATAAACATAAGTACGCCGACGAAAAGATACCACCCATGAACATTCATGAGACTGTGTCGGCTTCGGCAAAAATGAAAAACCAGCGTTGTTATTGCCGCCCAGAAAGGCATGGCTGCCGCATCACCAAAAAATAACCATATTGTTCCAGCGATGATGCCCATAACCAGTGAGGAGCGATCGTAAATAAGCCCCCTGCATAAGATGATGAACGCAAACCAGTACAGCGTACTTAATGCACCTTTCCACTGTGCGTTCTCCAGCAACGTGGGCTGGACGTCTGTAGGTATGGCACTAAAGAAGGAGGGAAACATCATTGCCAGAATGAAAATGAACAAATGGAAAAAAACGCGCATCCATCGGCTGTCACGTATGTGATCAAAGGGGAGGAGTAATTTCTGTAACATAACTTATTCCGTTTCTCTTACGGCTGTGCAGCCTTGCTGCTGGCAATGTCAGCCAGGCGAGTGCGCATTTCGTTTTCCATCGTAACCAGCTCTTTTTCTACTTCTGCACGACGTTGGCGCGCATCAGAGGCAATTTTCACTGACTCTTCAAGGGTGTTCAGCAGGCGTGACTGTACGTCGCGCAAAGTCTCGATATCGACAATAGAGCGTTCAACTTCTCGCGCCGTTTCCAGGGTGCCGGTTTGCAACATTTCCGCATTACGACGAAGCAGGTCATTGGTGGTATCAGCAACGTCTTTTTGCAGTTTCGCTGCCTGACGCTGAGTCTGTAGCGACATCGACAGCGCTATTTGGCTCTTCCAGACAGGAATGGTGGAGAGGATGCTGCTCTGGATCTTTTCCGCCAGCGATTGGCTGTTACTTTGCATCAGACGAATTTGCGGGGCGCTCTGCATAGCAATGGTGCGCGACAGCATTAAGTCATGCAGACGACGTTCAAAACGCTGGATACCCTCCATCAGGTCGCGCAAACGCTGTGCGTTCATTGGATCAGACGCCTGAGCTTGTAATGCGGGCACTTCATTCCGCTTTATCTCCTCAAGCTTTTGCTTACCGGCAATGATATGCAGCGTGATTTGTTGGAAAACATCGCGGTTACGTTCAAAGAGGATCTCCAGTACAGAGATATTTCGCAGCAGATCCACCATTGCCTGATTGAGTTTTTCGGTGATGGTATCGACTTGCTTCGCCAGCGTCTGATACTCCAGCATGGTGCGCTCAATACGATTAAACAGCGAACCCAGCAGCGGAAGCGAGGCAAGAAAGCCCGGTTTCTGCTCAAAGTGACTGATATCTACCTGTTTGATTTTCATCAGTAAGTCAGTCAGTTGCGCACCGATAACACCCGCGTCTTTTGCGCGAACTTCTTGCATCAGCGAATCAGAGAATTGCGAAATGCTATTCATAGTTTTCGCGCCAAAAGAGAGCGAAAACACCGGGTCGTTAATATTAATCTCGTCGACAATATTTTGGATTTGCGTCTGCTCGGCTGGCGTTAAATCTTTACTACCGGGTAAGTCGTTGATGGTTTGGCCCAAGAACGGTGACGCTGCAAGGTCACGCGAGGTATTGTCTGTCATCTAATACATCCTCAATGATTTAAAAGCAGACGGCAGTAATCCAATGAAAGTAATAGATTTCTTAGAAAGTTATCGGGCCGACTGCAAAGGCATATACGGTACAACAGCAGCAAAGTATTAAACAGCCCATTTATTAACAAGTATAATAATCGTCTATTTACTTACGTTTATTGACAAGATGGCAGATATTACACCTGCAAATTTCCTTGAAAATCAGGGAGACTCGCTTAACTTTCATCCAATGCCAGGTGCGCGTAATCCGCATCTACAAACGATGCTGCCACGCATTTTACGTCGACGCCTCCAGTTTGAACCCTGGTGGCAGCGCCTTGAGCTGCCGGATGGCGACTTTGTAGATTTGGCCTGGAGCGAAGAGCCGAATCAGGCGAAACATAAACCGCGACTGGTGGTTTTCCATGGACTGGAGGGCAGCCTGCACAGCCCATATGCGCATGGACTGGTGCATGCGGCGAAACAGCGCGGCTGGCTTGGCGTGGTAATGCATTTTCGCGGCTGTAGCGGCATCCCGAATCGTCTGAACCGGATTTATCACTCGGGCGAAACCGAAGATGGCACCTGGTTCTTGCACTGGTTACATCAGGAATTCGGACCCGCGCCAACCGCAGCGGTGGGTTATTCGCTCGGCGGGAACATGCTCGGTTGTTTGCTGGCAAAAGCCGATGACGACTTGCCCGTCGATGCAGCGGTAATTGTCTCTGCTCCGTTGGTGCTGGAAGCCTGCAGTTATCATATGGATAAGGGATTTTCCCGTGTTTATCAGCGCTATTTGTTGAATTTGCTGAAAGCGAACGCCGCGCGCAAATTACGCGCTTATCCTGGTTCGCTGCCAACCACCTTGCCGGCGCTGCGTAAGCTGCGCCGTATTCGCGAGTTCGACGATCTGATCACCGCGAAAATCCACGGTTTTGCCGACGCGCTGGATTATTATCGCCGCTGTAGCGCGATGCCGGTTTTGCCGGATATTCGTAAACCGACGCTGATTATCCACGCGAAAGATGACCCGTTTATGGATCACAATGTGATCCCGGATGCCGGACATTTGCCGGCGAATATTGAATACCAACTGACGGAACACGGCGGCCATGTCGGGTTTGTTGGCGGAACCTTGCGCCACCCGGAAATGTGGCTGGAAAAGCGTATTCCGGATTGGTTATCCGCTTACCTGGAAAGACGATGATTATTCCCTGGCAAGAGATTGATGCGCAGACGCTGGACAATCTGATTGAGAGCTTTGTCTTGCGCGAAGGCACTGATTATGGTGAACATGAGCGTTCACTTGAGCAAAAGGTCGCCGACGTTAAACGGCAGCTGCAACGCGGCGAAGCCGTACTGGTGTGGTCGGAACTGCACGAGACGGTCAATATCATGCCGCGCGGGCAGTTCCACGACTGAACAGGTACATGGCGGCTGGCTATACTGAAATAATCGTTTATTCAGGGAGTTGCTATGTCCGCCAAACATCCGGTTATCGCCGTTACAGGCTCCAGCGGCGCGGGAACCACCACCACCAGCCTCGCCTTTCGTAAGATCTTCGCCCAGCTCAATATGCACGCGGCAGAAGTGGAAGGGGACAGCTTCCATCGCTATACCCGCCCGGAAATGGATATGGCTATCCGTAAGGCCCGCGATCTTGGGCGGCATATCAGCTATTTTGGCCCGGAAGCCAATGATTTTGGCCTGCTGGAACAGACGTTTATCGAATATGGCCAAACCGGCAAAGGCCAGGCGCGCAAATACCTGCATACCTACGATGAAGCCGTTCCCTGGAACCAGGTACCGGGCACGTTTACGCCGTGGCAACCGCTGCCGGAACCGACCGATGTGCTGTTTTATGAAGGTCTGCACGGCGGCGTGGTGACGCCGCAAAACGATGTCGCGCGTCATGTGGATTTGCTGGTGGGCGTGGTGCCGATCGTCAACCTAGAATGGATTCAAAAACTTGTCCGCGATACCAGCGAGCGCGGGCATTCGCGGGAAGCGGTAATGGATTCTGTCGTGCGTTCGATGGAAGATTACATCAATTTTATTACGCCGCAGTTTTCCCGTACGCACATTAACTTCCAGCGCGTGCCAACGGTGGATACGTCCAATCCGTTTGCCGCGAAAGGCATTCCCTCACTGGACGAGAGTTTTGTGGTGATCCATTTCCGCAATCTGGAAGGGATTGATTACCCGTGGTTGCTGGCAATGCTGCAAGGCTCGTTTATCTCGCATATGGATACGCTGGTGGTGCCTGGCGGAAAAATGGGGCTGGCGATGGAGTTGATTATGACGCCGCTGGTACAACGGCTGATGGAAGGTAAAAAGATCAAATAATGCAGAAAGCCCGGTGATGTGCTGCTTACCGGGCTTTTCGCATCAGGCTTCGATAACTTCGTAAGAGTGGGTGATGTTCACCGCTTTTTCGAGCATCAAGGCCACGGAGCAATACTTCTCCGCGGATAAATCCACCGCGCGGGAAACCGCAGCATCCTTCAGATCTTTACCGGTGACGATAAAGTGCAAATTGATGTGGGTAAACAGGCGCGGCGCTTCTTCACGGCGCTCTGAGGTCAGCTTCACTTCGCAGTCAGTCACGTCATGACGCCCTTTTTGTAAAATAGAAACCACATCAATGGCGCTGCATCCGCCCGCCGCCATCAGCACCATTTCCATCGGGCTTGGCGCTTTGTCGCCGGAGTTGCCGTCCATCAGGATTTGGTGGCCCGATGCGGACTCACCGATGAACGTTAACCCTTCAACCCATTTCACACGTGCCTGCATTTTCTTCACTCCGGAGTGGCAATTTTCTTTACAGATTACGCGTACATAACAAAACTCGCAACGGAAGGCGACCTGCGTCATGCTGAAGCGAGACACCAGGAGACAGGCGGTAAAAGCTATGCTAAAACACTCTGGATGCTACAGAGATAAATGGATGTTACGCATGTATGCATGACATCATACTTTAGAGACCGCAGATGACGCTGACGGTCCACTTCCCTGGATGCGGGAAGCTTAGATTGCAACCCCAGACGTAGGGGCTCATCCTGTGTCTGAGACAGCTTATAACAGAGGATAATCGCGCATGGTGCTTGGCAAACCACAAACAGACCCGACGCTTGAATGGTTCTTGTCTCATTGCCACATTCATAAGTACCCGTCGAAGAGCACGCTGATTCACCAGGGTGAAAAAGCGGAAACGCTGTACTACATCGTTAAAGGCTCAGTGGCAGTGCTGATCAAGGACGAAGAGGGTAAAGAGATGATCCTCTCCTACCTGAACCAGGGAGATTTTATCGGTGAACTGGGCCTGTTCGAAGAGGGTCAGGAGCGCAGTGCATGGGTACGCGCTAAAACTGCTTGTGAAGTGGCTGAAATCTCGTACAAAAAATTCCGTCAGTTAATCCAGGTTAACCCGGATATCCTGATGCGTCTTTCCTCGCAAATGGCGCGTCGCCTGCAGGTCACTTCAGAAAAAGTGGGTAACCTCGCCTTCCTGGATGTAACCGGCCGTATCGCGCAAACGCTGTTAAACCTGGCGAAACAGCCAGATGCAATGACCCATCCGGACGGCATGCAAATTAAAATTACTCGCCAGGAAATTGGTCAGATCGTCGGTTGCTCCCGTGAAACTGTGGGCCGCATTCTCAAAATGCTCGAAGATCAGAACCTGATCTCCGCCCACGGTAAAACCATCGTCGTATACGGAACGCGTTAATCTGTAAAACGGCGCAGCTTACGCGCTGCGTCGTTTTTCTTCCCTCATGTGGCGCAGGCTGATTTATCACCCCGAAATCAACTACGCACTGCGACAAACGCTGGTGTTATGTTTACCTGTGGCCATTGGTCTGGTTACTGGTCATCTGCAACAAGGTCTGCTGTTTTCCCTCGTTCCCGCCTGCTGCAACATTGCCGGGCTTGATACGCCACATAAACGTTTTTTCAAACGCCTGATCATTGGCGGAACGCTGTTTGCAGGCAGCAGCCTGGCGGTGCAGCTATTGCTGGCGAGAGATCTTCCATTGCCGCTGATCCTCACCGGGCTGACGCTGGTTTTAGGCGTAACCGCCGAAATCAGTGCACTGCACGGTCGCCTGCTCCCGGCTTCGCTCATTGCCGCCATCTTTACGCTCAGCCTCGCCGGTAACATGCCGGTATGGGAGCCGATACTTATCTATGCGCTGGGCACGCTGTGGTACGGATTGTTCAACTGGTTCTGGTTCTGGATGTGGCGCGAGCAACCGCTGCGCGAATCGCTCAGCCTGCTCTACCGGCAACTGGCAGACTACTGCGAGGCGAAATACAGCCTGCTGACGCAACACGCCGACCCAGAAAAAGCGCTGCCGCCGTTGCTCGCCCGCCAGCAAAAAGCGGTGGATATGATAAGCCAGTGCTATCAACAACTGCATATGCTGGCTGCCAATAAACACAACGATTACAAAAGGCTACTGCGGGTTTTCCAGGTAGGGATTGATTTGCAAGAGCACATTTCGGTGAGTTTGCACCAGCCGGAAGAAGTGCAAAAACTGGTGGAACAAACCCACGCCGAACAGGTGATCCGCTGGAACGCGCAAACCGTCGCCGCTCGCCTGCGCGTGCTGGCAGACGACATTCTCTATCACCGCTATCCCACGCGCTTCAACATGGATAAGCAGATTGGCGCGCTGGAAAAAATCGCCCGCCAGCACCCGGATAACCCGGTCGGGCAGTTCTGCGCCTGGCATTTTAGCCGTATCGCGCGCGTCTTGCGCACTCAGCGCCCTCTCTATGCCCGCGATCTGATGGCGGAAAAGCAGCGTCGCTTGCCCCTTTTCCCGGCGCTAAAAAGCTATTTATCACTGAAATCTGCGGCGCTGCGTAATGCCGCGCGAATCAGCGTCATGCTCAGTATCGCCAGCCTGATGGGCAGCGCCCTGCATTTACCAAAACCCTACTGGATCATGATGACGGTGATGTTTGTCACGCAAAACGGCTATGGCGCAACGCGCGTTCGCATTGTCCACCGGGCGGCGGGCACCATTGCGGGACTGGTGATTGCCGGGGCGACGCTGCACTTTCATGTTCCACTCGGTTTTACGCTGGCCGCGATGCTGATGATTACGCTGGTCAGTTATCTCATTATTCGGAAAAACTACGGCTGGGCGATGGTGGGTTTTACCATTACCGCCGTCTACACCTTGCAACTGCTGACGCTAAATGGTGAGGAGTTTATTGTCGCCCGCCTTATCGACACGTTGATTGGTTGCCTGATCGCTTTCGGCGGCATGGTCTGGCTGTGGCCGCAGTGGCAAAGTGGCTTGCTGCGCCAGAATGCGCACGATGCGCTGGAAACAGATCAGGAAGCGATTCGCCTGATCTTAAGCGATAACCCGCAGCCCACTCCGCTTGCCTGGCAGCGCATGCGCGTAAACCAGGCGCATAACGCTTTGTTTAACTCGCTAAACCAGGCGATGCAGGAACCGGGCTTCAATACGCGTTATCTGGAAGATATGAAACTGTGGGTAACGCACAGCCAGTTTATCGTTGAGCATATTAATGCAATGACGACGCTGGCACGTGAACATACGATGTTGACGCCGGAGCTGGCGCAACGTTATTTGCAATCCTGCGAAATTGCCCTGCAGCGCTGCCAGCAGCGGCTGGAGTATGACGGGCCGGGAGGATCCGGCGATGTGAATATTCTCGAAGCCCCGGAAGCATTAACGCACGGGCCAATGAGCACGCTGGAGCAGCATTTACAGCGGATTATCGGGCATCTGAACACCATGCACACCATTTCGTCGGTAGCATGGCGTCAGCGCCCGCATCATGGCATTTGGTTAAACCGCCGCCTTAACCGTTGACCACTTTCGCCACCGCATTCGCGAAGCGCTTCATCCCTTCTTCGATATCCTGCGCATCAATAATCAGCGAAG
Source organism: Enterobacter sp. R4-368 (assembly GCF_000410515.1). NCBI lineage: Bacteria > Pseudomonadati > Pseudomonadota > Gammaproteobacteria > Enterobacterales > Enterobacteriaceae > Enterobacter > Enterobacter sp. R4-368. The sequence continues at coordinate 2,597,680 of NC_021500.1, forward strand.
GCACAAAACGCATGACGTCCGGACCGGCGTTCAGCACCATGACGCCCGCATCGGCAGCGGCGTAGAGAAAGTCGCGCGCACGGCCTTTATATTGCGGATTCAGCTCAGCACCAATCAGCAGCCCCATGCCACGAATATCGCTAAACAGGTCAAATTTCTCGCCAATTTGCTGCAGATGTTTAACGAACAACTGACGTTTTTCATTCACGCCGCTGAGCACTTCCGCCGTATTGATAATGTCGAATGCGGTTCCGGCGACAGCGCAGGCCAGCGGGTTGCCACCGTAAGTAGAGCCGTGTGAACCGGCGTGGAAGACACTGGCAATTTCATGTGTAGTCAGCATCGCGCTGATAGGGAAACCGCCGCCGAGCGCTTTGGCGCTGGTCAGAATATCCGGCGTCACACCGTAGTGCATATAAGCAAACAACTCTCCGCTGCGGCCCATGCCGCACTGCACTTCGTCGAACACCAGCAGAGCATTGTGTTGATCGCACAGCTCGCGCAAACCTTTCAGGAAATCCGGTGTGGCGGCAGTAACGCCGCCCTCGCCCTGAATAGGCTCTACCACTACCGCGCAGGTGTGATCGTCCATCACCGCTTTCACCGCGTGCAGATCGTTAAACGGCACATGGATAATGTCCGCCGGTTTCGGGCCAAAACCATCGGAATACTTCGGCTGGCCGCCCACGCTTACGGTAAACAGCGAACGGCCGTGGAAGGCATTATGAAACGCGATGATTTTTGTTTTGTATGGACTGTGACGCGTAGATGCATAAAAACGCGCCAGCTTGAATGCTGTTTCGTTAGCTTCAGTGCCGGAGTTCATAAACACCACACGCTCGGCAAACGTGGCGTCAATGAGTTTACGCGCCAGGCGCAGAGCAGGCTCGTTGGTAAAAACATTGCTGGTGTGCCACAGCGTTTCGCCCTGCGTTTTCAGCGTCTCCACCAGCGCCGGATGGCAGTGCCCTAACGCAGTAACCGCAATTCCACCTGCAAAATCAACGTACTCTTTACCCTGCTGATCCCACACCCTGCTGCCTTTACCCTTTACCGGGATAAACTCGGCCGGTGCGTAAATTGGCAGAATAACGTCATCGAAGTTTGCACGCGTTACCGCGTCTTGCTGAGTTGCCATGGCTTGCCCATCCAGTTTTACGTTGCATTGATTATGAAAATATAATCACGAAATATGCATAAAAAATCAGTTAATGGCAACCACAAATCAGCGTTCGAGGAAGTTTTTCAATAACTGATGTCCCTGCTCGCTCAGGATACTTTCCGGGTGAAATTGCACCCCTTCCAGATCCCACTCCAGGTGGCGAATGCCCATGATCTCGCCGCTATCGCTCCAGGCGGTAATCTCAAAGCATGCCGGTAACGTAGGCGGATCGATAACCAGGGAATGGTAACGGGTGACGGTTAACGGATTATTAAGCCCGCTAAATACGCCAGTGCCGTTATGGGTGACAGGCGATGTCTTACCGTGCATCACTTTTGCCGCACGAACGATAGTCGCGCCAAAGACCTGCGCAATCGCCTGATGACCAAGACAAACGCCAAGAATCGGCAATTTCCCCGCGTAATGGCGGATAACCGCCAGCGAAACGCCGGACTCATCCGGCGTACAGGGACCGGGCGAAATCACGATCTTTTCCGGTGCCAGCGCAGCAATATCGGCAAGCGCGATCTCATCGTTACGCCGCACCTCTACGCTTGCCCCCAGTTCACAAAAATATTGATACAGGTTCCAGGTAAAGGAGTCGTAATTGTCGATAAGCAGGATCATAGCGGCCTCTGGTGTCGGAAACCGCGCTAGTTTACTCGCTTTCGACCGCTTCGCTCACCACTTTGCTGAAGATGGTGCAAAGCGGCGCTAAGTCGCCCATTGCACCTGCCTGGTTTGCCTCGCGCCACTCATCAGGATCGATGCCACGCCAGTCGAGCGAAAAACCCGCGTGCAGCGCCAGTTGTTCAAAGAAGATGCGCTGAGCGATGCCGTTGCCAAGGCGAAACGGGTGCAGTACGTTGATTTCACAGTAGTAGTGCGCCAGCCGCTCAATAAACGCTGCTTTTTCCAGCCCGCACAGCCACTCTTCATCTTCCAGTTGCTGCATCAATGCATTGCCCTCTTTCTCGATATACTCGAAGTGGCAAAACCGGGTATCGCCTTCGTAAATATCCACTTCACGGATCTGCCCGGCCCAGTCGAACACATCCTGATAAAGATGGTGGTGAATGGCGCATAAATGAGGAAGACCGCGTACCATCGGGCCAAGATCCAGTGTGGCGGCGCGTAAGGCGGTGAACTGATAAGCCGCCTGCTCCAGTTTCTGCGCCTGGCGAAGCCCCAGCTCATTGCGCATCACATTCAGGCCAGGATAGAGGTACGGATCGCGCCCGTCGCCGAATTTATCGCTCATAGTGCCTCCGCAGTTCTTCAAGGCGCTCATCGGCTTCCGCGCTACTTAGCGTCACCAGTTCGCTGTCGACATTTTCCAGCCGCCGGCTGGCCTGAAAATTGGCATTGCGCTGCTGTTCCCAGAGACGGGATTTTTGCCGGTCGGTGAGTTTTTTGGCCATAGCGCCTCCCTGTTTCACATGTCGGTGCCCAAATTATAAGCAGAAATGACAGGTTACGCAGGGAAGCTCAGGAAGCACGGGGTGAATACCCCGTGCGGGGGAAACTTACGGCAGCACTTTCGCGGAGAGAATAACGACCGGTTTTGACGGAACATTCTGGTAAGGCCCGACATCGTGCGTCGGTACCTGGGAAATTTTGTCGGCGACATCCATGCCCTTCACCACTTTACCAAACACCGCATAACCAAAGTCGCGCTGGCCATGATCGAGGAAAGCGTTGTCAGCCACGTTGATAAAGAACTGGCTGGTTGCGCTGTCTTTATCGGCAGTGCGCGCCATCGAAATGGTGCCACGCGTGTTACGCAAGCCATTGTCAGCCTCGTTTTTAATAGGCGGGTTAGGCTGCTTTTGCTGCATCTGTTCGTTGAAGCCACCGCCCTGCACCATAAATCCCGGGATCACACGATGAAACGTGGTGTTGTTATAGAAACCGTTATTTACGTAATCAAGGAAGTTTTTCACCGACACAGGGGCTTTCTGGTTGTTCAGCTCCAGTTCAATGTTACCGGCGGAAGTGGTGAGCAGAACATGAGGATCGCCTTTTGCCGCCAGCGCAGCAGAAGAGAAAGCAGAAAGGGCAAACACAGCCGCAACAGCCGCCAGAGTCGATTTAACCATAAGGTTTCCTTAACGAAGAGCAGTAAAGAAAGCGAGTGGCTTGATTCTAAAGAGCAGTCAGCCAGCAGGCCAGCCTTTTACTTAATTTTACGTATTTAGTAACAGATGTAACGCCAGACCGCTCACAACCCGCTTCACGAAGGCTACATACCTGAACGATAACGGCTAAAAAGCACCGCTTCACCACCGTTATCCATCTGAATCCAGCTTTGCGCAGGTTGCGTGCTGGCAATGATCCGCCCTTGTCGAATCGACCAGCGTACCGGCGACTGGCAGCGCACCGCATCAAAACCGCTTTCAACGGGCAAAATGACCATGTTCGCCGGGTAACCCGTTTCAATCCCGTATTGCGTTAAACCAAACGTTCTGGCGCTGTTATGCGTGATAAGACGCAACCCATCATTAATTTGCTGGTAGCCCATCAACTGACAAACGTGCAGCCCCATATGCAGCACCTGCAACATATTGCCGGTGCCAAGCGGATACCAGGGATCAAACACATCGTCATGGCCAAAGCAGACATTTATTCCCGCTGCCAGGAGTTCTTTCACCCGCGTAATTCCCCGGCGCTTTGGATAATCGTCAAAGCGCCCCTGCAAGTGAATGTTTACCAGCGGGTTAGCGACAAAGTTAATGCCGGAAAGCTTTAACAGACGGAACAGCCGCGAGGTGTATGCGCCATTGTAAGAGTGCATCGCCGTGGTATGGCTGGCGGTGACGCGCGGGCCAATGCCCATCTTCAGCGCCAGCGCGGCAACGGTTTCGACAAAGCGCGACTGCTCGTCGTCAATTTCATCACAGTGAATATCCAACGGGCGGTCATATTTTTGCGCCAGTGCGAACGCAATGTGCAGCGATTCAACGCCATATTCGCGCGTAAATTCAAAGTGCGGGATAGCGCCAACCACATCCGCGCCAAGCTGGAGCGCCTCTTCCAGCAATGCAGCGCCGTTGGGATAGGAGAGAATTCCTTCCTGCGGGAAAGCGACGATTTGCAAATCAATCCACGGCGCGACCTCGACTTTTACTTCCAGCATGGCTTTCAGCGCTGTCAGGCTGGGATCGGAAACATCAACATGGGTCCGCACATGCTGCACGCCGTTGGCCATTTGCCACTTCAATGTTTGCCAGGCGCGCGCTTTGACATCCTGGTGGCTCAGCAGCGCTTTGCGTTCCGCCCAGCGCTCAATGCCTTCAAACAGCGTGCCGGATTGATTCCAGTTCGGCTCTCCGGCAGTTTGCGTGGTATCCAGGTGAATATGCGGTTCGACAAACGGCGGTAGCGCCAGCCCACCGTGCGCATTCAGCACTTCCAGGCTATCGCTGTGTGTTTCATTCATCGGAGTGATTTCACCGAAGCGACCATTCTCAATCGCGATTTGCCATAACCCTTCGCGATCGGGTAAATGCACATTCTGAACTAACCAAATCGGTGCTGCCGACATAGTGTGACTCCCTCTGTTTCCCTCCGATAATTTGTATCAGACGTGCGTGCAAAAACCCTCTTTTTTTGTACACAAATTCCGCAAACCATAAAAACCAGTGATATCCGCGACTTATAAAAACCAATAAAAATCAAATATCTACCCATTAAGTGGTATGCGAAGGTGTATTTGATGTACATCAATAAGCCGGGTAGCTGAATCGTTAAGGTAGGTGGTAGTAGAAAAGAAATCGAGGCAAAAATGAGCAAAGTCAAACTCGCTATTATCGGTAACGGCATGGTCGGTCACCGTTTTATTGAGGATCTCCTCGATAAAGCCGACGCCAGCCAGTTCGATATTACCGTCTTCTGTGAGGAGCCGCGTAAAGCCTACGACCGCGTCCACCTCTCTTCCTATTTTTCCCACCATACGGCTGAAGAGCTGTCGCTGGTTCGCGAAGGCTTTTACGAGAAACACGGCGTAAAAGTGCTGGTCGGCGAGCGCGCTATCACTATCAACCGTCAGGAAAAAGTGATCCATTCCAGCGCCGGACGCACGGTTTATTACGACAAATTGATCATGGCTACCGGTTCCTATCCGTGGATCCCGCCGATCAAAGGTTCCGAAACACAAGACTGCTTCGTTTATCGCACCATTGAAGATTTGAACGCCATTGAATCCTGCGCCCGTCGCAGCCGCCGCGGCGCGGTCGTCGGGGGCGGTTTGCTCGGTCTGGAAGCGGCCGGAGCGCTGAAAAACTTAGGCGTGGAAACCCACGTCATTGAATTTGCGCCAATGCTGATGGCAGAACAGCTCGACCAGATGGGCGGCGAGCAACTGAAGCGCAAAATTGAAAGCATGGGCGTGCGCGTGCACACCAGCAAAAATACCAAAGAGATTGTGCAGGAAGGCACCGAAGCGCGTAAAACCATGCATTTTGCTGATGGTAGCGCACTGGAAGTCGACTTTATCGTCTTCTCCACCGGTATTCGCCCGCGCGACAAACTGGCGACCCAGTGCGGCCTGGAAGTGGCGCAGCGCGGCGGTATCGTGATCAACGATAGCTGCCAGACCTCGGATCCGAATATCTATGCCATCGGCGAGTGCGCCAGCTGGAACAACCGCGTATACGGTCTGGTCGCGCCAGGTTACAAAATGGCGCAGGTGGCAGTGGATCATATCCTCGGCACCGCCAACGCCTTTGAAGGTGCAGACCTCAGCGCCAAACTGAAACTGCTCGGCGTCGATGTTGGTGGTATCGGCGACGCCCATGGTCGTACGCCAGGCGCACGCAGCTATGTCTATCTCGACGAAAGCAAAGAAGTTTACAAACGCCTGATTGTCAGCCCGGATAACAAAACCCTGCTCGGCGCGGTACTGGTGGGTGACACCAGTGATTTCGGCAACCTGCTGCAACTGGTGCTGAACGCTATTGAACTGCCGGAAAACCCGGATGCGCTGATCCTGCCGGCCCATGCGGCAGGCGGTAAACCCTCTATCGGCGTGGATAAGCTGCCGGACAGCGCGCAGATCTGCTCCTGCTTCGACGTCACCAAAGGCGACCTGATTGCCGCGATTAACAAAGGCTGTCACACCGTTGCCGCACTGAAAGCAGAAACCAAAGCCGGTACGGGCTGCGGCGGTTGTATCCCACTGGTAACCCAGGTGCTGAACGCCGAACTGGCGAAACAGGGTATCGAAGTAACCAATAATCTGTGTGAGCACTTTGCTTACTCACGCCAGGAGCTGTACCACCTGATCCGTGTGGAAGGCATCAAATCCTTCGACGAACTGCTGGCAAAATATGGCAAAGGTTATGGTTGCGAAGTGTGTAAACCGACCATCGGTTCACTGCTGGCTTCCTGCTGGAATGAGTACATCCTGAAACCGCAGCACACACCGTTGCAGGATACCAACGACAACTTCCTCGCCAACATCCAGAAAGATGGCACCTATTCCGTGATCCCGCGCTCCGCAGGCGGCGAAATCACCCCGGAAGGGCTGATGGAAGTGGGCCGTATTGCCCGTGAATTCAATCTCTACACCAAAATCACCGGTTCTCAGCGTATTGGCCTGTTTGGCGCGCAAAAAGACGACCTGCCGGAAATCTGGCGTCAGTTGATTAACGCGGGCTTTGAAACCGGGCACGCCTACGCCAAAGCATTACGTATGGCGAAAACCTGTGTCGGTTCGACCTGGTGCCGTTACGGTGTGGGTGACAGTGTGGGCTTCGGCGTTGAGCTGGAAAACCGCTACAAAGGGATTCGTACCCCGCACAAAATGAAGTTCGGCGTCTCTGGCTGTACCCGTGAATGTGCCGAAGCACAGGGTAAAGACGTGGGGATCATCGCCACGGAAAAAGGCTGGAACCTGTATGTGTGCGGTAACGGCGGCATGAAACCGCGCCACGCGGATCTGCTAGCGGCGGATCTCGATCGCGAAACCCTGCTGCACTATCTTGACCGCTTTATGATGTTCTACATCCGTACCGCCGACAAACTGACGCGTACCGCCTCCTGGCTCGACAGCATGGAAGGCGGCATCGAATATCTGAAGAGCGTGATTATCGATGACAAACTGGGCTTTGACGCACAGCTTGAAGAAGAGATGACCCGCCTGCGTGAAGCGGTAGTCTGCGAGTGGACTGAAACGGTGAACACGCCTTCTGCGCAGCTTCGCTTCAAACACTTTATCAACAGCGACCGCCGCGATCCGAACGTGCAGGTAGTGCCAGAGCGTCAGCAACATCGCCCGGCAACCCCGTATGAACGAATTCCGGTGGTGTTAGTGGAGGATAACGCATGAGCCAGTGGAACACCGTCTGCAAAATCGACGACATCATCCCGGCGACCGGTGTGTGTGCGTTGGTGAAAGGTCAGCAAGTCGCGATTTTCCGCCCGCGCCATGATGATCAAGTGTATGCCATCAGCAATATCGACCCGTTTTTTGAGTCCAGCGTGCTCTCTCGCGGCCTTATCGCTGAACATCAGGGCGAGTTATGGGTTGCCAGCCCGCTGAAAAAACAGCGCTTCCGCCTGCGCGACGGCGTATGCATGGAAGATGAAAGCCGCTCTGTCGCGCATTTCGATGCGCGCGTGAAAGACGGCGAAGTACAGATTAAAGCGTAATACCCCTGCGGGGGCGCAATGCTCCCGCTGTTTCACTTTTTCGTTTTCATTTTTTCCTTTTAAACATTTTCTTTTAACTTTGGATAATCAACATCATGTTTACCGACACTATTAATAAGTGCGCGGCTAACGCTGCGCGTATCGCTCGCCTCTCTTCACAAAATCCGCTGGGTTTCTGGATAAGCTCTGCCATGGCGGGCGCTTATGTTGGCCTCGGCATCATCCTGATTTTTACCCTTGGTAACCTGCTTGATCCAACATTGCGCCCGCTGGTGATGGGTGCGACGTTCGGTATCGCCTTAACGCTGGTGATTATCGCCGGTTCTGAGTTGTTTACCGGTCACACCATGTTTCTGACGCTGGGCGTCAAAGCGGGCACCATCAGCCACGGGCAAATGTGGGCTATTTTGCCGCAAACCTGGCTCGGTAATTTGCTCGGCTCAGTGTTCGTCGCGCTGCTGTACAGCTGGGGCGGTGGCAGTTTGTTACCGGTGGATACGAGTCTGGTGCATGCGGTAGCGCTGGCGAAAACCAGTGCGCCAGCAACGGTGCTGTTCTTTAAGGGCGCGCTGTGTAACTGGCTGGTGTGCCTGGCTATCTGGATGGCAATCCGTACCGAAGGCGCAGCAAAATTCCTCGCTATCTGGTGGTGTCTGCTGGCGTTTATCGCCTCGGGTTACGAACACTCCATCGCCAATATGACGCTCTTTGCCCTCTCCTGGTTTGGTCATCACAGCGAGGCGTATACCCTCTCCGGTATCGGTCATAACCTGCTGTGGGTAACGCTTGGCAATACTCTCTCTGGTGCGGTATTTATGGGGTTAGGTTACTGGTATGCTACGCCGAAATCTGAGCGTCCTTCTGCGGTCACCCGCGTGGCAAGCCAGGCTACAGCGAATAACTAAAATGTTGAGGTAATGTCGTGGACCATTTGCCAATTTTTTGCCAGCTACGCGATCGCCAGTGCCTGCTTGTCGGTGGAGGCGATGTCGCAGAACGTAAAGCCCGGCTGTTAATGGATGCGGGTGCACGGCTTACCGTTAACGCGCTCACGTTTGTTCCTCAGTTCACCGTCTGGGCCGAAGAAGGCATGTTGACGCTGGTTGAAGGCGAATTTAGCGAAACGCTGTTAGACGCGTGTTGGCTGGCGATTGCCGCAACGGATGACGAAGTGGTTAATCAGCGCGTCAGCGATGCCGCAGAGCAGCGCCGTATCTTCTGTAACGTTGTCGATGCGCCCAAACAGGCGAGCTTTATCATGCCGTCAATCATTGACCGCTCGCCGTTGATGGTGGCGGTCTCTTCCGGCGGCACATCGCCAGTGCTGGCGCGTCTGCTGCGTGAAAAACTCGAATCGCTGTTGCCGCAGCATCTGGGCCACGTCGCCCATTACGCAGGCAAACTACGCAGCCGGGTCAAGAAACAGTTCGCCAGCATGAGCGAGCGTCGCCGCTTCTGGGAAAAATTGTTTGTCAACGACCGACTGGCGCAATCCCTGGCGAACCAGGACACCAACGCCGTGGAAAAAATAACCGAACAACTGCTGGCCGAGCCGCTGGATAATCGTGGTGAAGTGGTACTGGTTGGCGCGGGGCCTGGCGACGCCGGGCTGCTGACCTTAAAAGGTTTGCAGCAGATCCAGCAAGCCGATGTGGTGGTGTATGACCGGCTGGTTTCCGATGAGATCATGAACCTGGTGCGCCGCGACGCTGACCGGGTGTTTGTTGGCAAACGCGCGGGCTATCACTGTGTACCGCAGGAGGAGATCAATCAGATCCTGCTGCGCGAAGCGCAAAGCGGTAAACGCGTTGTCCGGCTCAAAGGCGGCGACCCGTTTATTTTCGGTCGCGGCGGCGAAGAGCTGGAAACGCTCTGCCACGCGGGTATCCCTTTTTCGGTGGTGCCAGGCATTACGGCGGCATCCGGCTGTTCGGCCTACTCCGGCATTCCGTTAACCCACCGAGATTACGCACAAAGCGTGCGGCTGGTGACGGGGCACCTGAAAACCGGTGGTGAGCTGGACTGGGCCAATCTGGCTGCGGAAAAGCAAACGCTGGTGTTCTATATGGGGCTGAATCAGGCGGCGACGATTCAGGCGCAATTAATAGAGCATGGAATGCAGGCAGATATGCCGGTGGCGCTGGTGGAAAACGGCACCTCGGTACAACAGAAAGTCGTGAGTGGTGATTTGACGCAACTGGGCGAACTGGCACAGCAGGTGCAAAGCCCGGCGCTGATCATCGTTGGTCGCGTGGTGGGACTGCGCGATAAGCTTAAATGGTTTTAAAAACAGAAAAAGGGCAGGTAAACCAGCCCTTTTTAATGATGCCAACGATTACGGTTTAGCAACGAAACCAATCGCTTCGTAGACTTTCTTCAGGGTTTCCGATGCCCGCGCGCTGGCTTTTTCCGCGCCGTCTTTCATCACCTGTTGCAGGAAGGCTTCATCATTGCGATAGCGATGATAACGCTCTTGCAGCTCGGTCAACATTCCGGAAACGGCATCCGCCACTTCCCCTTTCAGATGACCATACATTTTGCCTTCAAAGTGCTGTTCCAGCTCGGCAATACTCTGGCCGGTTACGGCAGAGAGAATATCCAGCAGGTTGGAAACACCGGCTTTGTTGGCGATGTCGTAGCGAACCACCGGCGGCTCGTCGGAATCGGTCACCGCGCGTTTGATTTTTTTCACCACCGATTTCGGATCTTCCAGCAGGCCGATAACGTTGTTGCGGTTATCGTCCGACTTGGACATCTTCTTGGTCGGCTCCAGCAGCGACATCACGCGTGCGCCAGATTTTGGAATAAACGGCTCAGGCACTTTAAAGATATCGCCATAAATCGCGTTAAAACGCTGGGCGATATCGCGGCTCAGTTCCAGATGCTGTTTCTGGTCTTCACCCACCGGCACCTGGTTGGTTTGATACAGCAGAATGTCTGCCGCCATCAGCACCGGGTAATCAAACAGACCGGCGTTGATGTTTTCCGCATAGCGCGCAGATTTGTCTTTGAACTGGGTCATGCGGCTCAGTTCACCGAAATAGGTGTAGCAGTTCAGCGCCCAGCCGAGCTGTGCATGCTCCGGCACATGGGACTGAACGAAGATGGTGCTTTTTTGCGGATCGATGCCGCACGCCAGGTAAAGAGCCAGCGTGTCCAGCGTCGCCTTACGCAGCGCTAGCGGATCCTGGCGCACGGTAATCGCGTGCTGGTCAACGATGCAGTAGATACAGTGATAGTCGTCCTGCATGTTCACCCACTGACGCAGCGCACCCATATAGTTACCAATGGTTAATTCACCTGAGGGCTGTGCGCCACTAAAGACGATGGGCTTAGTCATTTTTCGTTTCCTGATTTTCACTGTGCGAAAGCCCGAGTGCGGGCAGTAAATCTTTGAAGTGATCGAACACGTAGTCCGGCTCACTGGCGGTAATCGCTTCGCCGTAGTTATAACCGTAAGTCATACCGACACAGACGCTTCCAGCCGCTTTTGCCGCCAGGATGTCATTGCGCGAATCACCGACGAAGAGCAATTCATAAGGTTGAATATTGAGCTTTTTGCACACCAGAAGCAACGGTTCCGGATGCGGCTTTTTGTTTACCACATCATCGCCGCCGACCACAAAGGTGAAATATTGCGCAATACCCAGCGCCTCCAGCAGCGGTGCCACGAACGGCGTCGGCTTATTGGTCACCAGCGCCAGTGGCAAGCCTTTAGCATGCAGAGCTGCCAGCGTTTGTGCCACGTCCGGGAAGAGAAAACTGCCCTCTTCCACCGTCTCTTCGTAATATCGGTTGAACAACTTACGCAGCATGCGTATCTGCTCTTCTTGTGGAATGTCGTGATCCACATCCGGCTTACCTTGCGCCGCGCGCTGGCTGGTGCGCTCCTGGCGAGCCCAGTTAAACGCCCGCTCCATCAACACATCCGCGCCGTTACCAATCCAGGTGACAACGCGCGCTTCGCCCGCCTGCGGTAACTCAAGCGCATACAGCGCGCTATCAACAGCAGCGGTCAGACCCGGCGCGCTATCCACCAGCGTACCGTCGAGATCAAAAGCAATACCCTGAATCGACTGCATTTTATTCATGACTTACCTTTGCCAGTTCACTACGCATTTCATCAATAACCTGTTTGTAATCCGGTTTATCGAAAATTGCCGAGCCTGCGACAAACATATCCGCGCCCGCTGCGGCAATTTCACCGATATTGCTCACCTTCACACCGCCGTCGACTTCGAGACGGATATCAAAGCCTGAGGCATCAATGCGACGACGCACTTCACGCAGCTTATCCAGCGTGTGTGGAATGAAAGACTGGCCGCCAAAGCCGGGGTTTACCGACATCAGCAGGATCACATCCAGTTTATCCATCACGTAGTCCAGGTAGCTGAGCGGTGTTGCCGGGTTAAGCACCAGTCCCGCTTTACAACCGTGTTCTTTGATGAGTTGCAGGGAGCGATCGACGTGTTCGGAGGCTTCGGGATGAAAGGTGATAATGCTTGCACCAGCGGCGGCGAAGTCCGGGATCAGCCGATCAACCGGTTTCACCATCAAGTGAACATCAATAGGCGCGGTGATGCCATAATTACGCAGCGCTTTGAGCACCATCGGGCCAATGGTCAAATTCGGCACGTAATGGTTATCCATCACGTCGAAATGCACCACATCACCACCTGCAGCCAGTACGGCGGCGGTATCTTCACCGAGGCGTGCAAAATCAGCCGACAGAATCGAAGGGGCAATCAAATACTGTTTCATCCGCATCTCCTTGAGAAAGTAGGGTTCGGCAGGCAGCGCGGTGAATGCGAATTATCGCGGAGCCGGGCGATAGAGTGCCAGCAGCTCATCCACCTTTTTACGTGTACCACCGTTACTGCTGATACTGCGCCGCACTTTTACCACGTGCAATTTTGCCTGACTGTACCACTCACGCGTTAATAGCGTGTCGTGGTTGGAAATCAATACCGGGATCCGGTTTTGCACCAGGCTTTCGGCAATCGCCGCCAAATGCGCCTGCTGCTCAAGACTGAAACTGTTGGTGTGATACGCCGTAAAATTGGCCGTCGCCGACAGCGGGGCGTAAGGCGGATCGCAGTAGACCACGGAGTTCTCGTCCGCGCGCGCCATGCTATCTGCGTAAGACTCGCAGTAAAAAAAGGCATTCTGCGCTTTTTCGGCGAAGTGATACAACTCCGCTTCCGGGAAATAGGGTTTCTTATAACGCCCGAAAGGCACGTTGAATTCACCGCGCAAATTATAGCGGCACAGACCGTTGTAGCCATGGCGATTGAGGTATAAAAACAGCAGCGCGCGCCGGAAAGGATCCTGGCACTGGTTAAACTCTTCGCGTAGCTGATAGTAAACCACGGACTGGTTTGTCGCAGGGGCAAACAACGCCCGCGCCTGGCGCACATACTCGTCAGGCTGGTCTTTAACGATGTTATAGAGGCTAATCAAATCGCTGTTGATATCAGCGAGGATATAGCGGGAGAACGACGTGTTGAGAAACACCGAACCCGCGCCGACGAACGGCTCGATAAGGCATTCACCCTGCGGCAGATGCCTTCCGATATCGTCCAGCAGGGGGTATTTCCCCCCTGCCCATTTCAAAAAAGCGCGATTCTTTTTCATGCTGACTGATTACTTACACTCTCTCCGGCTGTGGAGAAAGCTCCGACAGCATCCTGCGCTTTATACATTACTTCAGATCGGCCTGAACCTGATGTATCGGTTTGGCCCAGGGATTTTTCGCCTGTACGTCTGCCGGCAACGCCGCGACAGCGCGTTTCGCATCGTCTTTAGATGCGTACACACCGCTCACCAGCACGTACCACGGCTGGCCGTTACGAGTTGTCTGGTAAACCACGAAGTTTTTCAGATTCTCTTTCTTCGCCCATGCATTCAGGTTGTTAGAGTTCGAGGAACTGCTCAACTGCAGCGTGTAGTGGTTACCCGGCGCAGATTTTAACGCTCCAACATTCCCGGTGGCGGCAGCAGCGCTTGCTGCAGGCGCGGCACTGGCTGCAGGCGCGGCACTGGCTGCAGGCGCAGCCGCGGCTTTAGCCTGAGTTTGCACTGGTGACGATGTTACCGCAGGCGCTTTTACCGGCGAGGTCGTGGCGGTTTCAGTGCGTTTCGGCGGCTGAGCAACCGGTTTGGATTCGGCTTTCGGTTCTGCTTTCGCCACTGGCTCTTTAGCAACCGCCTTCGGCTCGATCACCATCTGTTTGCGTTCGGCACGCGGCGCAGCGGTATGGCTTTGAGCTGCAGCAGATTGTTGCTGACGCGCAGCAGCGCCATTGCCGTTACGTACCGGCGCAACTGTTGCAGGTTCAGTTGGCAGCGTCGAATTCACCGCGTTATCCATCTGCGACTGATTTTGTGGCTGAGTCAGTGCGTTATTCAGATCGCCCTGCACTTCAACACGCTGCTGGCCCGCAGGCGCGGCAGGAGCTTCAGCTTGTGATGGCGTAGAAGAAATTGGTGGCAGCGAGACATCCTGCTGCGCAGGTGCATTGCCTGAAGTGGGTTGCTGAGCAGGTGCTGGCTGTGCGCCATTTGCCTGATCTGCGGCACCGGTATTGCTGGCGTTGTTATTGCCTGCAGAGAGATCGATGCTTTTCTCCGCCGGTGCGTTTTGTTCATTACTCGTTGTCGGTGCGGGGGATTTCAGCGCGGAACCGATGCCGATGATTAACAGAAGCAGAACCAGAATGCCGACGCCCATCATCACATATTGACGGGAAGCGGGTTTTGCGGCTGCCGCTTTCTTACGCTTACGCGGACGGCGCTCTTCGCGCTCCTCGTCATACGCGTTTTCATCTTCTTCATAGCTCTCTTCTTCACGCTCATCACGCGCCCGGCGGCTGCGAGAAGGGCGGCGTTCGTCCGCATCGACATCAACATCATCAAAGTTGATTTGCGGCTCATCGACACGCTCGGAAGATTGGCGAGAACGACCAGTACGACGATCGCTGGGATCGGGTTTCAGCTCGTCTTCTGGTTTGAATTCATCCATTTAACACCCCACACAAAGGCGTATGCCACATCATGCATCCCGCCCGAAGTTAAACGCCACGCGGTGCGTGACCAGACCTTTCTAATAGTTACGCCTGCTGGCAATCAGCAATAGCGCCAAGTACTACGTCGTGCGGCACTCCGCCGCGAACTTCACTCTTCCCTATTGCCAACGGGAGCACTAAACGCATCTCTCCCGCCAGCACTTTTTTATCGCGCATCATGTGCGGTAAATAAGCCTGCGCAGACATCTCCTGTGGGCCTTGTACCGGCAAACCTGCGCGTTTCAGCAGCGCTTTTATACGCTGCGTATCCGCTTTGCTGAACTGGCCAAGACGTTCAGATGCATGCGCCGCCATCACCATACCTGCCGCGACAGCTTCACCGTGCAACCAGTTCCCGTAGCCCATTTCCGCTTCAATAGCGTGGCCGAAGGTATGCCCCAGATTCAGTAAAGCACGTAAGCCTGTTTCCCGCTCATCGGTGGCAACAACTTCTGCTTTCAGCTCACAACAACGGCGAATACAGTACGCCATCGCCGGACCATCAAGGCGCAGCAACGCATCCATGTTCTGTTCCAGCCAGTCAAAGAACTCGCCGTCGAGAATAATGCCGTATTTGATCACTTCCGCGAGGCCGGACGATAATTCGCGGGCAGGAAGCGTAGCCAGACAATCAAGATCGACAATCACCGACGCAGGCTGATAAAACGCGCCGATCATGTTTTTGCCGAGGGGGTGGTTCACCGCTGTTTTGCCGCCAACAGAGGAATCAACCTGAGAAAGGAGCGTGGTCGGCACTTGAATAAAGCGCACACCGCGCTGATAGCTGGCGGCCGCGAAGCCGGTCAAATCACCCACCACTCCACCACCCAGCGCGACCAGTGTGGTATCGCGCCCATGGGGTTTTTGCAACAATGCGGTAAAGACCGTGTCCATCACCGCAAGGCTTTTGTACTGCTCGCCATCCGGCAGAATCACGCTATCCACTTTCACGCCAGCCTGTTCAAGAACATGGCGGACTTTATCAAGATAGAGCGGAGCCAGTGTTTCATTGGTGACCAGCATAACCTGATCACCAGACTTCAGGGGCGAGAAGGAAGCTGGATCGTTAAACAGACCAGCCGCGATGGTGATAGGGTAACTACGTTCCCCGAGAGTGACTGTGATCCTCTCCATGACGCGACATCCACCTTAGTTGCTTAAACCCGCAGGCGTGTGAATTAAGCCAGAATTAGTTGCTTTCCAGCATATGAATAATCTGGTTTGCCACCACTTTAGCACTCTGATCGTCGGTGCGAATGGTCACGTCGGCAATCTCTTCATACAACGGATTACGTTCGTCGGCCAACGCTTCCAGTACTTCGCGCGGCGGCGTATCCACCTGCAGAAGCGGGCGTTTTTTGTCACGTTGAGTGCGAGCTAATTGCTTTTCGATAGTGGTTTCCAGATAAACCACTACGCCACGGGCGGAGAGACGATTACGGGTCTCGCGAGACTTCACAGAGCCACCGCCGGTCGCCAGTACGATGCCCTGTTTTTCCGTCAGCTCATTGATGATTTTTTCTTCGCGATCGCGGAAGCCTTCTTCACCTTCAACATCGAAGACCCAGCCCACATCAGCTCCGGTTCGTTTCTCAATCTCTTGATCAGAATCGTAAAATTCCATATTGAGTTGTTGAGCTAACTGACGCCCAATAGTGCTTTTGCCGGCACCCATAGGCCCAACCAGAAAGATATTGCGTTTCTCTGCCATTTTTTCGGTACTACTAAGACTATTCGTTGATGATAAACCCGCTTCGCAAAGACTCGGCGTAGCAGGACATGAACTGAAACCTCATATGCGATAGTGCGAGAGTCAGATCGAAAATTATCTCAGTACTCCGGCTTGTTTGGCAACTGAATAAACACGCAATCCTTCATGCTGCTCATTGTTCGACGGAGACCACTGACGCTCAAATCGGTACTCCTTGTAAGCTAAATCATGTCTCACGTCAAACACATGAACCAAGTTCCATTGAAAAAGGGGGAGTTACGGCAGATTTAATGTACCGCCGCCAACCTGGGCGTAATAAACACCACCAGCTCGCGCCGCTCATTATCTTTGGCGTCCTGGCGAAATAACCTGCCGATACCTGGAATTGAGCCTAAACCAGGAACCTGCGCCCTGTCGGCGGAGTTCTTTTGTGAGAAGATCCCACCAAGCGCCAGCGTATCGCCGCTTTTAACCTCTACCTGCGTTTCAATTTCCTGCTTGTCAATCGCCATCGCCTCGCCCCCTGCTTGCTGTAGCACCTGGCCTGGCATATTTTGGCTAATGCGCAGCTTCAGCCGCACACGGTTATCGGGCAGCACCGTCGGTGTAACTTCCATCCCCAGCACCGCCTCTTTAAATTCTACCGCCGTGCTGCCACTATCGCCGCTGGCAACCTGATAAGGTATTTCGCTCCCCTGCTTAATACTCGCCGGCTGGCGGTGAGAAGCCAACAAGCGTGGGCTGGCGATAATTTCAAGCTGCTGTTTTTGCTCAAGGGCTGACAACTCCAGCTCCAGCAGTTGGGCGTTGATACTGCCGATATTAAAGCTCACGCGCGTACTGGCATCCGGAACCGAGAGATCGGCAGAAACACCGCTAAGTCGCCCACGCGCTGCGGGTTTATCCTGCGCCAGTCCCCATTTCACCCCCAACTCGCGTAGGCTTTTTTCATTGATGGTGACGATATAAGCCGCCAGCTCTACCTGCTCGACCGGTAGATCCATCTGCGTGACCCATTTTTCCAGTGCGGCGAGCCCTTCTTTATTATCACGCACCAGTAACCGGTTAAGCCGCACATCAACCGTCATCGCCCCTTGTGGGCTGAGCAGTTTTTCTCCGGCTTTTGCCAGCTCTACCGCGTCGGCATAGCGCAACACAAAACTGCGTGTTTGCAAGGGTATATTCTGCTTGCGCTGGCGCTGAGCGGCCTCCTGCTCCGCCTGCTTTTGCTGCCGCCATGCCGTCGTATGGACCTGCCAGATGTTGCCCTGCTGGTGTAACGTTAATCCGGCACTGGCGGCAACGGTTTGGAGCGCCTGCTGCCAGGGGACCTCTTTGAGATTCAGCGACACCGTGCCGCTGACCTCAGGTGAAATCACCATGTTCTGCTTCTCCAGCGCAACCAGCGCCTGCAATACCTGGGTGACAGGCACGTCGTCGACGGTCATTGTGACGACACGTGATGTCTGCGCGCCGGCAAGCGGCAGGCTAAAGAGCATCGCGCTCGCTATCCATTTTCGCATGTTGAGTTCCTTCTCGTTGCCAGCGCCATTGCGCTGGTGTGCACTCTTCGCCAATCTCAATCAGCATTTCGTCCTGGTGAATGGCGACAACGCGCCATCCGGTGGGCAGCGTTTCGCCGACAATAAGGCGATACCAGCGCCCGGTGGTATCACGCACGATCCCTATCGGTTGATCCCCCGCCACCGCGCCGTGAAAATGCCAGTTGCTGAGCTGGGCGGTTCGGCAGATATCCTGTGGTGGCTGGAAAGGGTCGCGCATGCCGCACAGAAACAGGCTGAGCAGCGCGGCCAGTAACAGACGACTAATTCGCATTGTCCTGCTCCACTCGCAACGTAAAATTCAGCGCGCCTTCACCGGCCATTAATGAAAACGCAGGAACCTGCATGCCGCTCGCCGTTAGCAGTGAAAACGTCTCAACCACGCCTTCCCAGCCGGTCGCAAGCACTAACTCTCCACCACCATGAGCAGGCTGCCAGCGGGCAAGCTGGCGCCCCTGCGACTGAAAATCCAGCGGGCTAAATGCCCGACGTTGCGGCAAGATCACGGATTCTGACGGCGGCACCAGCGCATGTAACTTTTGCCACTGCGCGCGCAGTTTCGTGTTTTGTTGCTGTTGTTGATCAACCAGCCGCATTTGCGTCTCTTTGACTGGACTTATCGCCAGCCACCATAAAAGTGCCAGCGCGCAAAGTGAGCTGAGTAGCCAACAAAGCACCCGCGTTCGTAGTGACAAAGCAAACCAGACATCAGGGTTGAGCATCATCACGCTCCCGGTTCAGTTGGTAGTGGAATTGCCAGCGCCCCTGCGCATCACGCTCTACGGTGCCTGCGGGTTGTAGCTGAAACCCTGCCGTTTTCTGCAACCGTTGCTCAAGCTCGTTTAATGCGTTAAAAGAGCCGGCCAGGCCAGTGATTTCAAGCTGGTTTTGCTGCCAGCGCAAAGCAGTAAGCCAGGCATTGGGAGGCAGATTTTCCGCCAGGGTAAGCAACGTCTGTCGCCACGCTTCGGTACGCTGAAGCCGTAATCGCTGCGCCTGCTCCTGCTGCCAGCGCTGGTGTCGAAGCTGCAACGGCTGCTCGGCGGCGTGCAACCCTGCAAGTAAGGCGGCATCAGATTGCTGCCACAGCGTGGCCTGGCGCAGACCAGCCACAGCGGATGCCCGCCATAATGCGCCGCCTGGCACAATCACCACCGCTGTTGCGATAAAAACCGCGCACCAGCGACGAATGCAGCGCAACCGCTTTTGACGCCGCCAGGGGAGAAAATTCACAACGGGCTGCATCAGTATCCCCTGGCAACAGCCAGTCCCAGCGCTATCGCGTAGCGTTCTCCGCTATCGGGTAATGGTGCCTGGCGCGACGGGACCGCGCTCCAGCAGTCAAATCCTCCGGGCATCCCGCCACACTGCGCGATTTCGTCTGCGGGCAGCCCAAGCACGGCGGCAAGCCGGGCGGCATTTTCAGCCTCTTCGCGCGCACGTCGTCCCCAGCTCTCTCTCGTGGCCCACAGCCACTGGCGCTCATCACCCCAGGCCAGACAACGAGCCGGTGGAGTAAGCCAGGGTAACAATGGCTGTAATGCACTGGCATCCGGGGTAATAGAGGAAAGATGAAGGGATAATGTCTGTGCTATCTCCAGCAGTGACGCCACATCTTTATTTTGTGCAGCAGTAACGCCGTACGCTTTGCCGGGTTCATCTTCGGTGAAGTCGAAACAGAGATCGTTTTCTGCCATCTCCAGTTCACGCGCCATTGCCTGCGAAACCCAGCTTGTTAAAGCAGGTTCGCGCAGCGTGACTGCCGGTCGCGGCAGCTTTTTTTGCAGGGTTTGCCCCGCAGGAAATGCCATGCGTACGCAATGGCGTTGCGGTAGGGTTTGCCGCCAGGGCCGCAAAACATTGAGCAGTTCTTCTGGCGCTTTTATTCGCCCCTGCACCACGACGCCAGGGGATAGCGGAAGGTGCCACCAACGGCGCAGCGCCTGGCCGCGACGCCCGGCGGCAAGGGCGACAATGAAGATGCCATCTTGTTGAATATGCAAACCAATTTGCCAGTGCCTGAATGCCATAATTCCCGATCTCCTTATCGTCTCGCTGGATGACGCTATATCAATGCATCAGGCTTGCCTTTATACTACCGCGCGGTTGTTTATAAACTGCCCAAATGACTCTAAATGGGAAATCTCCAGTGAAGTTCGTAAAGTATTTATTCATCCTTGCAGTATGTTGCATTCTGCTGGGAGCAGGCTCGATTTACGGTCTGTACAAATATATTGAGCCACAGCTACCTGACGTCGCCACGCTGAAAGACGTGCGGCTACAAATTCCGATGCAGGTCTATAGCGCTGACGGCGAATTGATCGCGCAATATGGTGAAAAACGCCGTATTCCGCTGACGTTGAATCAAATCCCGCCTGAAATGGTTAAAGCGTTTATCGCCACGGAAGATAGCCGTTTTTATGAACATCACGGTGTTGACCCGGTGGGGATTTTCCGCGCCGCCAGCGTGGCGATGTTTTCCGGACGTGCGTCGCAGGGCGCAAGTACGATTACCCAACAGCTGGCACGTAACTTTTTCTTAAGTCCGGAACGCACGCTGATGCGTAAGCTTAAAGAAGTGTTCCTGGCGATCCGCATTGAACAGTTGCTGAGCAAAGATGAGATCCTTGAGCTTTATCTCAATAAGATCTACCTCGGTTACCGCGCGTACGGCGTGGGCGCTGCAGCACAGGTGTACTTTGGGAAATCGGTCGATCAGTTAACGCTGAGTGAAATGGCGGTGATTGCCGGTCTGCCGAAAGCACCGTCTACGTTTAACCCGCTCTATTCACTTGATCGCGCTACCGCGCGCCGCAATGTGGTGCTGGCACGTATGGAGAGCGAAGGCTACATCACCGAGCAGCAGTATGATCAAGCGCGCGGTGAAGCTATCGATGCCAATTACCATGCGCCGGAAATCGCTTTTTCCGCGCCTTACCTTTCCGAAATGGTGCGCCAGGATTTGGTCAATCGCTATGGCGATAAAGCCTACGAAGATGGCTACCGCGTTTACACCACTATCACCCGCAAAGTGCAGCAAGCCGCGCAGGCCGCCGTACGTAATAACGTGATGGATTACGACATGCGCCACGGTTATCGCGGCCCGTCGAATGTGTTGTGGAAAGTGGGCGAAGCGGCGTGGGACAGTAAAAAAATCACCGATTCCCTGAAAACGCTGCCGTCTTATGGCCCGCTCTCGCCAGCAGTGGTGACCAGTGCCAATCCGCAAGAAGCGACGGCGATGATGGCCGATGGCACCTCGGTCTCTTTGCGCATGGAAGGCATGCGCTGGGCGCGTCCTTATCGTTCCGATACGCAACAAGGCGCAACGCCGCGCAAAGTCACCGACGTGGTGCAGGCCGGACAGCAGATTTGGGTTCGCCAGGTGGATGACGCGTGGTGGCTGGCACAGGTGCCGGACGTTAACTCGGCGCTGGTTTCCATCAACCCACGTAACGGCGCCGTATTGGCGCTCGTGGGCGGCTTCGATTTCAACCAAAGCAAGTTTAACCGCGCGACACAGGCGCTGCGCCAGGTGGGTTCTAACATCAAGCCGTTCCTTTACACCGCAGCAATGGATAAGGGCCTGACGCTGGCGAGCATTCTGAATGATGCGCCAATTTCCCGCTGGGACGCGGGCGCAGGCTCCGACTGGCGACCAAAAAACTCGCCGGACGAGTATGCCGGTCCGATTCGTTTACGCCAGGGTTTGGGGCAGTCTAAAAACGTGGTGATGGTGCGTGCAATGCGTGCAATGGGTGTGGATTACGCGGCGGAATATCTGCAGCGTTTCGGCTTCCCGGCGCAAAACATTGTTCACACCGAATCACTGGCGCTGGGCTCTGCTTCCTTTACACCCATGCAGGTTGCCCGCGGTTATTCGGTGATGGCGAACGGTGGTTTCCTGATCGATCCGTATTTCATTACCAAAATCGAAAACGATCAGGGCAATGTGCTGTTTGAAGTACGTCCGAAAATCGCCTGTGCCGATTGTGATATTCCGGTGATTTACGGCGATACGCCGAAATCGAACGTGCTGGAAAACAAAGACATGGAAAACGTCGCCACCTCACAAGAGCAGCAGAACGCAGCAGTACCGCAGCCGCAGCTTGAGCAAGCCAATCAGGCGCTGGTGCAAAGAAGCGGTGCCGAAGAGTACGCGCCACATGTTATCAGCACCCCGCTGTCGTTTTTGATCAAAAGCGCGCTGAACAGTAACATCTTTGGCGAGCCCGGCTGGCAGGGCACAGGCTGGCGCGCAGGTCGCGATCTCAAACGCAATGATATTGGCGGTAAAACCGGGACCACGAACAGTTCGAAAGATGCCTGGTTCTCGGGTTATGGCCCGGGTGTGGTGACCTCCGTTTGGATCGGCTTTGACGATCATCGCAGGGATTTGGGGCGTACTACCGCCTCCGGCGCGATTAAAGATCAGATTTCCGGCTACGAAGGCGGCGCGAAAAGCGCACAACCTGCCTGGGATGCGTATATGAAAGTCGTGCTGGATGGGGTTCCTGAAGAGCCATTAACCCCGCCGCCAGGCATAGTGACGGTGAATATCGACCGCAGCACCGGCCAACTGGCGAACGGTGGTAGCAGCCGCCAGGAGTACTTTATCGAAGGGACGCAGCCAACGCAGCAAGCCGTCCATGAAGTGGGCACCACGTTAATGGATAACGGTGAGTCTCACGAGCTGTTTTAACTCGGCGCCGGGCTTGTCCCGGCTGACAGACAGCAAAAAGGGCGCGAATGCGCCCTTTTCATTTATTCTTTTGTGCGTTCAGAGCCGCCCCTGGCCTTTTAGCCATTCGCGAACCAAAAACAGCGCGCTGACATTGCGGGCTTCGTTGAAATCAGGATCTTCCAGCAGGTCCATCAAATGCTTCAGCGGCCAGCGTACCTGCGGTAGCGGTTCTGGTTCATCACCCGGCAGCGACTCCGGATAGAGATCTTCTGCCACGATAATGTTCATTTTGCTGGAGAAGTAAGAAGGCGCCATACTGAGTTTTTTCAGAAAAGTAAGCTCTTTTGCGCCAAATCCGACTTCTTCTTTTAGTTCACGGTTCGCCGCTTCGTATATACTCTCACCCGGATCGATAAGACCCTTGGAAAATCCCAGTTCGTAAGATTCAGTGCCAACCGCATATTCGCGGATCAGGATCAGGTGATCGTCAACAATTGGCACAATCATCACGGCTTCGTGCGTAGAGGGGCGCATACGTTCATAAACACGGCGCACGCCGTTACTGAATTCCAGATCCACACGTTCTACGTTAAAAAGTCGTGAAGACGCGACCGTTTCTACGTTAAGAATGGTGGGTTTTTGCAATGATTCGCTCATTATTATCGGTCTTTGCAGAGAAACTTTCGTTATTGTGCGACACTACGCACTGTTTGGGCAATGTACTTTGCCGCTAATTTACATTCCTGCAACCTCTTCGAAATCAATTCCCAATTTAACCCAAAAGTCAATAGCTTGAAATAAAACTAAGAATTTGCTGATATTCCCGTTAGGGTGGTTTTGCTATTCTCTTTGACATTGGTATGCGCTTAAAAATACTCAAGTTAATTGCTTGCTTAAAAGGCCAACCACATTAGATTGTTACGGGAAGGGTGCAACTGACTACACCTGTTAGAAAAAGTAAGATGGGGAAAGCATGAGCACCATTTTGATTTTTTTCGCTGCTATGCTGGCCTGCGCATTCCTCGCCGGATGGATTTTCAGGTTCAGGTCGCAACGTCGGTATCGACTGCCTTATTTGCAGGCATTCACCGGCGCGACTACCCGTAAATTAACACCTGAAGAGCGTGAAACGGCGGAACGCTATCTGGAAACGCTCTCCCGCACGCAAAACAATCTCGCCCCGACGGGCGCGACTGCCGCCCCTGTCTCCATCAGCCTTAACGCACATAGCAACACGGTGCTGTATGTCACGCACCCGATCACCCGCTATGGCATCACCACTGACGCCCCGAATAAATGGCGCTACTACCTTGATTCCGTCGAAGTGCACTTGCCCCCTTCATGGGAGCAGTACATTACCGACGAGAACAATGTTGAACTGATCCGCACCGACTCAATGCCGCTGGTTATTTCGCTTAACGGGCATACGCTTAGCGAATACATGAGCGAAGAGCGCGGCGGTGAACTGGAACGCGTCTCGTCGAGTCAATCCGCCATCCGTGGCGAAGAAAGCGAGCAAATTGAGCTGCTGAATATTCGCCGGGAAACATCGGAAGAATATGCATTAAGCCGCCCGGACGGCATGCGCGAAGCGCTGCTGATTTCGGTCTCGTTTTTACTGTTTTTCTTCTGTCTGGCCTCGCCCGATGTCTTTATCCCGTGGCTGGCGGGCGGCGGTGTGATGTTGCTTGCTGCCGGGCTCTGGGGGTTATATGCGCCACCGGCTAAAAACACACTGCGGGAGATTCATTGTCTGCGTGGCACGCCAAAGCGCTGGGGGCTGTTCGGTGAGAATAATCAGGAGCAAATGAATAATATCTCGTTAGGTATTATCGACCTGATTTATCCGCGTCACTGGCAGCCCTTCGTCACACAGGATTTGGGCCAGCAAACCGATATTGATATCTACCTCGATCGCCACGTTGTGCGCCAGGGGCGTTTTCTCTCCCTGCACGATGAAGTGAAAAATTTCCCGCTGCAGCACTGGGTGCGCAGCGCCGTCATTTCTATCGGTTCGCTGGTGGTGCTGGCGATGTTGTTGATTTGGGTGCCGCTGGATATGCCGATCAAATTTACCGTGTCGTGGATTAAAGGCGCGCAGACCGTTGAAGCGAGCAGTGTGAATCAGCTTGAAGCTGCCGGGTTGCGGATTGGTGACACGTTGCGCATCAGCGGTACCGGCATGTGTAATATTCACATGCAAAATAACTGGACCTCGCGCCAGACGTCGCCGTTTACGCCGTTCGACTGCTCGCAAATTATCTGGAACAACGCCCCACCCCTGCCGTTGCCAGAATCCGATATTGTGAACAAAGCCACCGCGCTTGCTCAGGCGGTCAGCCGCCAGCTTCACCCCACTACCGAAGAAGATTCCCGCGTGAGCCCGGTGTTGCGCTCAGCCATTCAGAAATCCGGCATGGTGCTGCTGGATGATTTCGCCGATATCGTACTGAAAACTCAAGATTTGTGTGCCGCCCAGGATGAGTGTTTGAGGTTGAAAAACGCGCTGGTCAACCTCGGAAACAGTAAAGACTGGGAAACTCTGACCAAACGCGCCAGCGACGGGAAACTCACCGGCGTGAACGTTTTGCTGCGCCCGGTAAGTGCCGAGTCGCTGGATAATCTGGTTACCACCTCCACCGCGCCGTTCATTATGCGGGAAACGACCCGCGCCGCGCAGTCGCTGAACAGCCCGGCACCGGGCGGTTTTGTGATTAGCAGTGAAGAAGGTAGCGAGCTGGTTGATCAACCCTGGCCGCCGATTGCGCTGTATGACTACCCTGCGCAGGAACAATGGAAGGAATTTCAGCGGCTGGCGCAAATGCTGATGCAGACGCCGTTTCGCGCGGAAGGGATCATTACCAATATCTATACCGATGCCAACGGCACCAGGCACATCAGCCTGCACCGCATGCCGGATGCCAGCGGCCTGTGGCGTTATGCGGGAACCACACTTCTGTTGGTCGCGATGGTGATTTGCAGCCTTTACAACGGTGTGCTGGCGCTTCGGCGTTACCAGCGCAATCGCACACGTATCGAAGAGATTCAGCAGTATTACGCAAGCTGTCTGAACCCCCAGTTTCTGCCCACCCAGGATAGCCTCAGCAGCTAACGATCTGTCGTGCGAGCTGTGTTAACCTGTCGCGCACGTTTTCTCTGGCTGGAGTTTTTAATGCACCTTGATATCGCATGGCAGGACGTCGATACCGTTTTGCTGGATATGGACGGCACGCTTCTCGATCTCGCGTTTGATAACTTCTTCTGGCAAAAACTGGTGCCGGAAACCTTTGGCGTCAAACAAGGCTTAACGCCAGAAGAAGCGCAGAACGTTCTCCGTCAGGAGTATCACGCCGTGCAGCATACGCTAAACTGGTACTGTCTGGATTACTGGAGCGAACGCCTGGGCCTGGATATTTGCGCCATGACCACCCAGCAGGGGCCGCGCGCGGTGCTGCGTGAAGATACGGTGCCGTTTCTGGATGCGTTACAAAAAAGCGGTAAACGCCGCATTTTACTGACCAATGCGCACCCGCATAATCTGGCGGTCAAACTTGAGCACACGGGTCTTGCGTCGCACCTTGATTTATTGCTTTCCACCCATACATTTGGTTATCCGAAAGAGGATCAGCGCCTGTGGCAGGCTGTCGCGCAGGAAACCGGGCTTAATCCTGTACGGACGCTGTTTATCGATGACAGCGAACCGATTCTTGATGCGGCGGCGAAATTTGGCATCCGCTATTGCCTGGGCGTCACCAACCCGGATTCCGGGCTTGCGGAAAAACGTTATCTGCGCCATCCAGGCACTAATGACTACCGCGGCATGATCCCCTCGCTTCTCAAGGAGATGTGATGAAACAGCAGCCTGCGCAAGAGGTTCGTCTGGATAAGTGGCTGTGGGCCGCGCGTTTTTATAAAACTCGCGCCCTTGCCCGCGAAATGGTTGACGGCGGCAAAGTGCATTACAACGGGCAGCGCAGCAAGCCGAGTAAAATCGTCGAGCTGAACGCTACACTCACGCTGCGTCAGGGAAATGATGAGCGAACCGTGATCATTAAAGGCATTACGGAGCAGCGCCGACCGGCAAATGAAGCTGTCGAGCTGTATGAAGAGACGGCAGAAAGCATTGAGAAACGCGAAAAAATGGCGCTGGCCCGCAAACTTAACGCGCTCACCATGCCCCACCCCGATCGCCGCCCGGATAAGAAAGAACGTCGCGATCTTATAAAATTTAAATTGGGTGACAGCGAATAACGCTCACCCGCAAGAGAGATAATCATGGCCATTCAAGACCAATTACACCGCTACCTTTTTGAAAACTACGCTGTTCGCGGCGAGCTGGTGACCGTTTCCCATACCTGGAAACAGATCCTCGAAAACCACAACTATCCGCTGCCGGTAAAAACGGTGCTCGGCGAGTTGCTGGTTGCTACCAGCCTGCTGACTGCAACGCTGAAATTTGCCGGTGATATCACCGTGCAGTTGCAGGGTGACGGCCCGATGAGCCTGGCGGTGATCAACGGTAACAATCGCCAGCAAATGCGCGGTGTGGCGCGTGTTCAGGGCGATGTGCCGGAAAATGCGGATCTGAAAACGCTGGTGGGTAACGGCTATTTGGTTATCACCATTACGCCGGAAGAGGGCGAGCGTTATCAGGGCGTTGTGGGTCTTGAAGGTGATACGCTGGCGGCTTGTCTGGAAGATTACTTTATGCGTTCAGAGCAGTTGCCAACGCGCTTGTTTATCCGCACCGGCGAGGTCGATGGCCAACCCGCGGCGGGCGGCATGCTGCTGCAGGTATTACCGGCACAGGAAACGCAGGCCGAAGATTTTGAGCATCTGGCCGTGCTGACGGAAACCATCAAAGCGGAAGAGTTGCTGACGCTGGCGGCGGAAGATGTGCTGTGGCGCTTGTATCACGAAGAAGAAGTCACGCTGTACGATCCGCAAGATGTGGAATTCAAATGCACTTGCTCGCGCGAACGCTGCGCGGGTGCGCTGAAGACACTGCCGGACGAAGAAGTGGATAGCATCCTCGCTGAAGAGGGCGAAATCGATATGCACTGCGACTATTGCGGCAACCACTATCTGTTTAACGCGATGGATATTGCCGAGATCCGCAACAACGCCTCCCCTGCCGATCCACAGGTGCACTAAACATCCTTCCTCACGCCGCCTGCGGGCGGCGCTTTTGCATGACTCGTCACGTTTCCGCTAAAATCCTCAATGAAAGTGTTACGTAACTTACTTTCATGAAAGCGATTACAGTCACAAAGCCGCGGTTAAAAATGTCGTCTTACGCCATTTTTGGAACATTTACCCCATAAATGAGACTATTTTTGCCATAATCCGTCTCGTTACGTGACCACAATCACAGTGTTTTCCGTCAGTCTGGGTTTGTCGAGTTAGGTAATTCTATGAGCCTCGTCCCGGTAAGCGGGTAAAAAACAACCCTACAATTTCAGGCAGTACATATTGGCTAAGGAGCAGTGACATGCGCGTTAAGAGCTTAACCCCGCAGGATCTCAAGGCTTATGGTATCAACGATGTTCAGGATGTCGTCTACAACCCCGATTACGATACGCTGTATCAGGAGGAGCTCCGTCCAGACCTGGAAGGATATGAGCGTGGTGTACTGACGAATTCTGGTGCTGTCGCCGTCGACACCGGTATTTTTACCGGCCGTTCGCCGAAGGATAAGTATATTGTGCGTGATGACACCACCCGCGATACCGTGTGGTGGTCCGATAAAGGCAAAGGCAAGAACGACAACAAGCCGATCTCGCCTGAGGTCTGGCAACATCTAAAAGGCCTGGTCACCAGGCAGCTTTCCGGCAAGCGTCTGTTTATTATTGACGCCTTTTGCGGCGCAAACCCGGACACGCGTCTCTCGGTGCGTTTTATCACCGAAGTGGCCTGGCAGGCGCACTTCGTGAAGAACATGTTCATTCGCCCGACCGAAGAAGAGCTGGCAAGCTTTACGCCAGACTTTATCGTGATGAATGGCGCGAAATGCACCAACCCACAATGGCAAGAGCAAGGTCTCAACTCGGAAAACTTTGTCGCCTTTAATCTCACCGAACGCATCCAGTTGATTGGCGGAACCTGGTACGGCGGCGAGATGAAGAAAGGTATGTTCTCAATCATGAACTACCTGCTGCCGTTACAGGGCATCGCCTCAATGCACTGTTCAGCAAACGTCGGTGAAAAAGGCGATGTTGCCGTGTTCTTCGGGCTTTCCGGTACCGGCAAAACCACCCTCTCCACCGACCCGAAACGCCGCCTGATTGGCGACGATGAACACGGCTGGGATGATGACGGCGTTTTCAACTTCGAAGGCGGTTGCTACGCCAAAACTATTCGGCTTTCGGAAGAGGCTGAACCGGATATCTTCCACGCCATCCGTCGCGATGCGCTGCTGGAAAATGTCAGCGTCCGCGCCGACGGCAGCATTGATTATGATGATGCGTCGAAAACGGAAAACACCCGGGTGTCGTACCCGATTTACCATATTCAGAACATCGTAAAACCGGTCTCCAAAGCAGGCCACGCCACGAAAGTTATCTTCCTGACGGCAGATGCGTTCGGCGTGCTGCCGCCGGTTTCACGCCTGACCGCCAGCCAGACGCAGTACCATTTCCTTTCCGGTTTTACCGCTAAACTTGCCGGAACCGAACGCGGCGTCACCGAGCCGACACCCACCTTCTCGGCCTGTTTTGGTGCCGCGTTTTTATCACTGCATCCAACGCAATATGCGGAAGTTCTGGTGAAAAGAATGCAGGCGTCAGGCGCGCAGGCGTATCTGGTCAATACCGGCTGGAACGGCACCGGTAAACGCATCTCTATCAAGGATACGCGGGCGATTATCGACGCGATCCTTAATGGCTCGCTGGACGATGCGGAAACCTTTACCCTGCCGATGTTCAACCTGGCCATCCCGACTTCGCTGCCGGGCGTAGATACGCGCATTCTCGACCCGCGCAATACCTACGCGTCTGCAGAGCAGTGGCAGGAGAAAGCCACGCAGCTGGCAACGTTGTTTATTGAAAATTTCGAGAAGTACACCGATACCGCCGCCGGTGCCGCGTTAGTCAGCGCCGGGCCAAAAGTGTAATTTGGCTACGCAAGAGAAACAAAACCCGCCAGATGGCGGGTTTTTTTACACTTCTTTATTCTGCCCGCTCAGCCGGGCAATCGGGATCGGCAGCCAGGCGCGGATACAGAGCCCGCCCCGCTCGCTGGTACCCAATTCAAGAATGCCGTTATGGTTATCCACAATACGCTGCACGATTGCCAGCCCCAGGCCCGTACCGCTGGTGCTGCGCGCGCTGTCACCGCGGACAAACGGCTGGAACAGATGTTCGCGCTGCTCCGGTTTGATGCCCGGGCCGTCATCTTCAACCTGGAACCAGGCGCGATTGTGCTCGGTACCGCTGCTGACTTTGATCCAGCCATTGCCGTAGCGCGCCGCGTTAACCACCATATTGGCAACCGCGCGTTTAATGGAAAGCGGGTGCATACGCACGAAAATCTCGCTCTCTTTCAACCCGGTATCGATTTCACGCTCGTAGCCACTTTCTGCCGCGATGACTTCCCCAAGCACCGCGTTCAGTTCGGCCACTTCCATCGGCATTTCCTGCCCGGTACGCAGATAATCGATAAACTGCTCGATAATCGCGTTGCACTCTTCAATATCTTTATTAATGGATTCAGCGAGATAGCCATCTTCTTCCGCCATCATCTCCGTCGCCAGGCGAATACGCGTGAGCGGCGTACGCAGATCGTGGCTGACGCCCGCCATCAATAACGTGCGATCGTCGGCAAGCTGCTTCACCCCGGCGGCCATCTGGTTAAAGGCGCGGGTAACCGAGCGCACTTCCGACGCGCCATATTCACGCAGCGGCGGCGGAATATGCCCTTTCCCCACCTTCAGCGCGGCGTGTTCCAGGTCAACAAGTGGTCGGTTCTGAATGCGGATAAACAACCAGGCACCGCCTATCGCCAGCAGCATAATCGCCAGCGTGTAGCGGAACAGCGGGGAGAAATCCCCTTGATGAATTTCGGTCAGCGGTACGCGCACCCAGATATTGGGCGACAGCCAGGTTTTCAGCCACACCACCGGTGAGCTTTTATTCACCTCAACGCGCACTTCGGTCGGGCCGCCAAGCTGCTGCGCCATTTGCTGACTTAAGAATTCGTAATGCTGCGCCCAACGCAGACCGGCGTCTTCTGCGGCCTCGTTGGAGTAAAGCGAAATGCCCAGCTCGCGGTAAATCTCACGGCGAAACGCCGGAGGCACCACCAGCTGCGTGCCGTCCTCCAGTTGCAGTTTATCGGTCATCAACATACGCACTTCGTAGGCGAGAACCTTATTAAACTGCTGGAGGCTGGGCAGAATGGCGAAGTTCAGCACCACCAGGTAGGTCGTCACCAGGCTGGCGAACAGCAAGGTGACGATAAGTAACAGGGTGCGGGCAAAAGAACTGCGCGGCGAGAAACGCACTCGCATCATGCTTTAGAGCCGTCCGGTACAAAAACGTAACCAAGGCCCCAAACGGTCTGGATATAGCGCGGGTGCGCCGGATCTTCTTCCACCATGCGACGCAAGCGCGAGATCTGCACGTCAATAGAACGCTCCATCGCCGAGTATTCACGCCCGCGCGCCAGGTTCATCAACTTATCGCGCGATAACGGCTCACGCGGATGGCTCACCAGTGCTTTCAGCACCGCGAATTCACCGCTGGTCAGCGGCATCGGTTCATCTTCGCGGAACATTTCGCGCGTACCAAGATTCAGTTTGAACTTACCAAACGCAATTACCGCTTCTTCCTGAGACGGCGCGCCCGGCAGTTCATTCGCCTGGCGGCGCAGCACAGCACGAATACGCGCCAGCAGCTCACGCGGATTAAACGGTTTGGGAATATAATCGTCGGCACCAATTTCCAGACCCACAATGCGGTCCACTTCTTCGCCTTTCGCCGTCACCATAATAATCGGCATCGGGTTGCTCTGGCTGCGCAAACGGCGGCAGATAGAGAGGCCATCTTCGCCTGGCAGCATCAGATCCAGCACCATCAAATGGAAAGATTCACGGGTTAACAGACGATCCATCTGCTCAGCGTTAGCCACGCTGCGAACCTGGAAGCCCTGCTCGGTAAGGTAACGCTCAAGCAATGCGCGCAGGCGCATGTCGTCATCCACGACCAGAATCTTATAATTCTCTTGCATTGTTTATACTCCCAAAGGTTCCGACAATAATGTTTCCGTATTCTAGAAAAGTGCGCGTTCACGACCAGCGAAATCTGGTATACATTCTAGTCGAAATTGTTACAAAGCATATTTAACAGCAGCTTATATGCATATGTCATCACAGAAAGCATGATTAATCTGCACCTTACACTATCGCGTTTGTAACGTGTGTGCAGGCAAGAACGTCACGGAAATAAGGCCCAAGAATGAAAACGCCCCTGATTACCCGCGAAGGTTATGAAAAACTGAAGCAGGAACTCGATTTTCTCTGGCGTCAGGAGCGCCCGGAAGTCACCAAAAAAGTCACCTGGGCGGCCAGCCTCGGCGACCGCAGCGAAAACGCCGATTATCAGTACAACAAAAAGCGCCTGCGCGAGATAGACCGCCGCGTACGCTATCTCACCAAATGCCTGGAAAATCTCAAAATCGTTGATTACTCCCCTCAGCAGGAAGGCAAAATCTTTTTTGGCGCCTGGGTGGAAATCGAAAACGACGACGGCGATACATTGCGTTTTCGCATTGTGGGTTATGACGAAATTTTCGGTCGCAAAGATTACATCTCTATCGATTCGCCGATGGCGCGCGCCCTGCTCAAGAAAGAGGAAGGCGACGTGGCGGTAGTGCAAACGCCCGGCGGTGAAGCAACCTGGTACGTCAATCAAATTGAATACGTGAAATAGCCCCCAGAACCGTCTGAGAAGCCCTGTGCGGCTGGCATTTTGCGATGCCAGTCCGTATAACTATCCCCTGATTTTTGTTCAGAAGATGAAATGACATGATGAATGATTCGCTCTGCCGCATTATTGCGGGTGAACTTCAGGCACGAACCGAACAGGTGGAATCCGCCGTTCGCCTGCTTGATGAAGGGAACACAGTGCCGTTTATCGCGCGCTATCGTAAAGAGGTCACCGGCGGTCTGGACGACACGCAATTGCGTCAGCTCGAAACCCGCCTTGGTTATCTGCGCGAGCTGGAAGAGCGCCGCCAGGCGATTCTGAAATCGATTGGCGAACAGGGCAAACTCAGCGATGAGCTGGCAAAAGCCATTAACGGTACGCTGAGCAAAACCGAGCTTGAAGATCTCTACCTGCCGTACAAACCAAAACGCCGCACGCGCGGGCAAATCGCCATTGAAGCAGGGCTGGAACCGCTGGCAGATTCCCTCTGGAATGACCCGTCGCAAGATCCGGAAACGCTGGCCGCAACGTTTGTCGATGCCGACAAAGGCGTCGCCGACAGCAAAGCGGCACTGGATGGCGCGCGCTATATCCTGATGGAACGCTTCGCGGAAGATGCCGCGTTGCTGGCAAAAGTGCGTGACTATTTGTGGAAAAACGCCCATCTCGTCTCCACCGTGGTTAGCGGCAAAGAGGATGAAGGCGCGAAATTCCGCGACTATTTCGATCATCACGAACCGATTTCGACTGTCCCTTCGCACCGCGCGCTGGCGATGTTTCGCGGGCGTAACGAAGGTGTGCTGCAACTGGCGCTGAACGCCGATCCGCAGTTTGATGAGCCGCCAAAAGAGAGCCACTGCGAGCAAATTATTATCGACCACCTCGGCCTGCGCCTGAACAACGCGCCAGCGGACAGCTGGCGTAAAGGCGTGGTGAGCTGGACGTGGCGTATCAAAGTGTTGATGCATCTGGAAACGGAGCTGATGGGCACCGTGCGCGAACGCGCGGAAGACGAAGCCATCAATGTTTTCGCCCGTAACCTGCAAGATCTGCTGATGGCCGCCCCTGCCGGGCTGCGCGCCACGATGGGTCTTGATCCGGGTTTGCGTACCGGTGTGAAAGTCGCAGTGGTGGATGCCACCGGCAAACTGGTCGCCACCGACACGATCTATCCGCATACCGGGCAAGCGGCAAAAGCGGCGGTAGCCGTCGCAGCGCTGTGTGAAAAACACAATGTTGAACTGGTGGCGATTGGTAACGGCACCGCCTCGCGCGAAACAGAACGCTTCTACCTCGATGTGCAGAAACAGTTTCCGAACGTGACCGCGCAGAAAGTGATTGTCAGCGAAGCGGGCGCATCGGTTTATTCCGCTTCCGAACTGGCGGCGCTCGAATTCCCGGATCTGGATGTTTCACTGCGCGGTGCGGTCTCTATTGCCCGCCGCTTACAAGATCCGCTGGCGGAGCTGGTGAAAATCGATCCGAAATCTATCGGTGTCGGCCAGTACCAGCACGATGTCAGCCAGACGCAACTGGCGCGCAAACTGGATGCAGTTGTGGAGGATTGCGTGAACGCTGTTGGCGTCGACCTGAATACCGCCTCTGTGCCGCTGCTGACGCGCGTCGCCGGTTTAACCCGCATGATGGCGCAGAATATTGTCGCCTGGCGCGATGAAAATGGTCAGTTCCAGAACCGCCAGCAGTTGCTGAAAGTGAGCCGTCTGGGGCCGAAAGCCTTTGAGCAGTGCGCGGGCTTCCTGCGTATTAACCACGGCGACAACCCGCTGGACGCCTCCACCGTTCACCCGGAAACCTACCCGGTGGTTGAACGTATTCTGGCGGCAACCGAGCAGTCACTGCGCGATCTGATGGGCAATAGCGCGGAGTTGCGCAAGCTGAAAGCCAGCGATTTTACCGATGAGCAGTTTGGTGTGCCGACTGTTACCGACATTATCAAAGAGCTGGAAAAACCAGGCCGCGATCCGCGTCCGGAGTTTAAAACCGCGACCTTTGCCGAAGGCGTGGAAACGATGAATGACCTGCTACCGGGCATGGTGCTTGAAGGCGCGGTCACCAACGTGACGAACTTTGGCGCCTTCGTTGATATCGGCGTGCATCAGGATGGTCTGGTGCATATTTCATCGCTGGCGGATAAGTTCGTCGAAGATCCGCATACCGTGGTGAAAGCGGGCGATATCGTGAAGGTCAAAGTGCTGGAAGTGGATTTACAGCGCAAACGAATCGCGTTGACCATGCGTCTGGACGAGCAGCCAGGCGAGACCAATTCCCGTCGAGGGAGTGGTAACACGAGCAATCGCGATAACGCGAACCGCAACGCGGCTCGTCCGGCGAAAGCGCCACGCGGTCGCGACAACCAGCCAGGCGGCAACAGTGCAATGATGGATGCACTCGCTGCGGCAATGGGTAAAAAACGTTAATCTTTACCCCTCCCTTCACCGGGAGGGGTATTTTTTGCAAACACGTTCGAAAAAGTCCAGATTAAATCTGTCAAATGATGAACGAAAAGCAATTAACTTGTTATTTCAGCTGTTATTTACTATTCAAAATTATTAACTAATCACTGCCTGTATTTAATTACACAATCGGCATCGGCGTTATTTTCCTTGCGCGGCGCATATTACAAACATTAAACGCGAATTAACTTTGTAAAATAAAAATTACCTTTTTAGCCTGGCGGTAATATTTTCTCGTTTTGCGCTGGTAATACACAACCCAACAAATTTTTGAGCTACGTCAAAAGAGAATCAAATTCTCATTTCTGCCCCCGGCAAACGCATTTTTATGATTGATGATAAAAACTATTCTCATTATCATTGGATCAGTAGATTATTTCTCCACTCCTTCGATGATGAACAGTGCGCCAGACGGCGCGTGGAAACTCTTGGCTCGCAGCGTAAATAAGTAGGCTCTATGCAATTCTCTCCAGACAGTGCGTGGAAAATTACCGGTTTCTCCCAAGAAATAAGTCCGGCCTGGCGACAGAAACTTCTGTCATTAGGGATGTTGCCCGGCTCCTCTTTTAATGTGGTGCGCGTCGCCCCTTTGGGTGACCCTATTCATATTGAAACCCGCCGCGTTAATTTAGTGTTACGGAAAAAAGATCTCGCGTTCCTTGAACTGGAAGCGGTATCTCGTTAATCAGCCAGTTGTTACAAAGAGTGCTAAGTAAAAATGAAAAAATTGACCATTGGCTTAATTGGTAACCCTAATTCTGGCAAGACAACGTTATTTAATCAGCTCACCGGCGCACGTCAGCGGGTGGGAAACTGGTCCGGCGTAACCGTTGAGCGCAAAGAGGGACAGTTCAACACGACCGACCACCAGGTGACGCTGGTCGATCTTCCCGGCACCTATTCGCTCACTACCATTTCCGCGCAAACGTCGCTCGATGAGCAAATCGCCTGCCACTACATTTTAAGCGGTGACGCCGATCTGGTGATCAACGTGGTCGATGCCTCCAATCTTGAGCGCAACCTTTACCTGACGCTGCAATTGCTGGAGCTGGGCGTGCCGTGCATTATCGCCCTCAACATGCTGGATATCGCGGAAAAACAGAAAGTCCGTATTGATATCGATGGTCTTGCCGCGCGCCTTGGCTGCCCGGTAATCCCGCTGGTTTCCACGCGTGGTCGCGGGATTGAAGCGCTAAAAATGGCTGTCGATCGTCACCAACACAACGACAACGTTGAACTGGTGCATTACGCCCAACCCCTTTCCCGCGAAGCAGACGCGCTGGCGCAGCAAATGGCCGATGATGTGCCGTTGCAGCAACGTCGCTGGATGGGCCTGCAAATGCTGGAAGGTGATATCTACAGCCGCGCCAATTCTGGCGTAAACGAACAGCAACTGGCTGCCTCGCTCGCTCGCCTGGGAGCGGAAATGGACGACCCTGCGTTGCATATTGCTGATGCGCGTTATCAATCGATTGCGGCGATTTGCGATACCGTCAGCAACACGCTCACCGCTGAGCCAAGCCAGTTCACCGCCGCGGTTGATCGCATCATCATTAACCGCTTTTTAGGGTTGCCGATCTTTTTGTTCGTCATGTATCTGATGTTCCTGTTCGCGATTAACATCGGCGGCGCGTTCCAGCCGATTTTCGACGCAGGTTCAGTCGCGATCTTCATTCACGGTATTCAGTGGCTGGGTTATACGCTGCACTTCCCGGAATGGCTGACCGTATTCCTCGCACAAGGGCTTGGTGGCGGCGTGAATACCGTGCTGCCGCTGGTGCCGCAGCTCGGCATGATGTACCTGTTTATGTCTTTTCTTGAGGACTCCGGTTATATGGCGCGCGCCGCGTTTGTGATGGATCGTCTGATGCAATCGCTGGGGCTGCCGGGCAAATCTTTCGTACCGCTGATTGTCGGTTTCGGCTGTAACGTACCGTCAGTGATGGGCGCACGTACATTAGACGCGCCGCGTGAGCGCTTGATAACCATCATGATGGCGCCGTTTATGTCCTGTGGTGCGCGTCTGGCCATTTTCGCAGTTTTCGCTGCCGCCTTTTTCGGCCAGCAAGGAGCGCTCACCGTCTTCTCGCTGTATGTGATTGGTATCGTGATGG
Source organism: Enterobacter sp. R4-368 (assembly GCF_000410515.1). Taxonomy (NCBI): domain Bacteria; kingdom Pseudomonadati; phylum Pseudomonadota; class Gammaproteobacteria; order Enterobacterales; family Enterobacteriaceae; genus Enterobacter; species Enterobacter sp. R4-368. Next base: position 2,635,025 of record NC_021500.1, read on the forward strand.
CGATCCTTACCGGACTGGTGCTGAAACATACGCTGCTGCGCGGCGAAGCATCGCCGTTTGTGATGGAACTGCCGGTGTATCACGTGCCGCATCTGAAAAGCCTGTTGCTGCAAACCTGGCAGCGTCTGAAAGGCTTTGTCATCCGCGCGGGTAAAGTGATTATCATCGTCAGCATTTTCCTCAGCGCGATGAACAGCTTCTCGCTGGATGGTCGTACCGTACACAAAATTGATGAATCTGCACTGGCCTCAGTCAGCCGCGTCTTTACCCCGCTGCTGGAGCCGATTGGCGTGCATGGTGACCACTGGCAAGCCACCGTGGGTCTTGTCACGGGAGCAATGGCGAAAGAGGTGGTCGTCGGTACGCTGAACTCACTTTACACCGCGGAAAATATTGAGCAGGAAGCCTTTAACCCGGCGGAATTCAGCCTGACGGGTGAGCTGATTGCCGCTCTGGAAGATACGGCGAAAAGCGTGAAAGAGACGTTTAGCCTGAGCGTACTGGCTAACCCAATCGAAGCCAGCAAAGGCGATGGCGAAATGGCGACCGGTACCATGGGCGTAATGAGCGAAAAATTCGGCAGTGCGGCAGCCGCTTACAGCTACCTGATTTTTGTGCTGCTTTACGTACCGTGTATCACCGCGATGGGCGCTATCGCCCGCGAATCCAGCCGTGGCTGGATGGGCTTCTCGGTGCTGTGGGGGCTGAATATCGCTTACTCGCTCGCCACGCTCTTTTACCAGACGGCGACCTTCAGCGAGCACCCGGTCTACAGCCTGACCTGTATTCTGGCGGTTCTGCTGTTTAACGTGGTGGTAATTAGCGCCCTTCGTCGCGCCAGAAGCCGGGTGGATGTCAGCCTGCTGGCAACGCGTAAAACCGTCGCCAGCTGCTGCGACAGCCCGGCGGGCGATTGTCACTAAGGAACAACAACGATGGCGTCGTTAATTGAAGTGCGTGATTTGTTGGCATTGCAAGGCCGGATGGAGGCTCAGCAACTGAGCGCCGCGCTGCATACGCCGCGCGCGATGATCGACGCCATGCTCGCTCGCATGGAAGCCATGGGTAAAGCCGTGCGTATTCAGGAAGAGGCTACCGGTTGTTTAACCGGTAGCTGCAAGCAGTGCCCGGAAGGGAAAAGCGCCTGCTCTCGCGAGTGGTGGGCGCTGCGTTAAACAAGCCTGGCTTTCAGCGCCAGCAACGCCTCGCAGAACGCGGCAGGATGGGAAACAAACGGCGCATGTGCCGCTTTCGGGAAAATCAACGACTCGCTCTGCGGCCACATATCATCCAGTAACGGAACGATTTTACGCGGCACCAGTCCGTCAAGACGGCCATACATACGTAAAAACGGCAGCGTCAGTCCACTCAGTGCTTCGCGTAAATCTACCGTTTTTAAAATCTCCAGCCCGCCGTTCAGCACTTCCGTTGGCGGCATCGGAAGCGACAACACCGCGTTTTTCAGCTCGCGCGCATCCTGCCTTGCAGTTTCGGTGCCGAGCGTCTGCAATGCCAGGAAACGCTCAACGGTACGCTGAAAATCCTCACTCAATTGGTGTTGAAAACCGGCCAGCACCTCAGGCTTGATACCCGCCCAATCGCCCTGCGCGCTAAAACAGGGCGATGAAGCAACCGTAACCAACGCACTGACGCGTTCAGGTGATTGCAACGCAATCTGGCTCGCCACCAGCCCGCCCAGGCTCCAGCCCAGCCATATCGCCTTTTTTGGCGCGTGAGATAACACGATATCCGCCATCTGTTGCAGCGCCAGCGCGCCAAACCCTTCACTTCTGCCATAGCCCGGCAGATCCACTAAATGCAGCGTAAATTGCGAACTCAGTTCCGGTGTAATGCAATCCCAGACCTGCGCATTCAGCCCCCATCCGTGCAGCAGCACAAGATGACAATTTCCTTCGCCTTTGGTTTGCCACCAGATGTTCTTCATCAGCTATCGTTCTCTTCTTTCACACAAGGAGGTGGCACATGCTAACAGTGCCAGGCTTATGCTGGCTATGTCGAATGCCATTGATGCTGAGCCAGTGGGGAGTCTGTTCCGGCTGCACGCGCGCCATGGAAGTGCGCGAAAAAGTTTGCCCTTTGTGCGGTTTACCCGCCGCTCGCGACGACATTGCCTGCGGGCGCTGTCTGCAAAAACCGCCGCCCTGGCAGCGGCTGATTGCCGTCAGCCGTTATGCACCACCGCTTAGTCCGCTGGTGCAGCAGTTTAAATTTATGCCTCGCCCGGAAATCGCCCGCGCGCTGGCCCGTCTGCTGCTGTTAGCCGTATTAAACGCACGCCGCAGCGGAAACTGGCAGACGCCGGATATTATCCTCAGCGTACCGCTACATGCGCGTCGCCAGTGGCGCAGAGGCTTTAATCAAAGCGATCTCCTGTGCCGGGCGCTGGCGCATTGGTTGCAATGCCCATACTCTTCCGGCGCTCTACGCCGGGTGCGGGCAACGCCTGTGCAGCATCAACTCAATGCCCGTTTGCGCAAGGAGAACCTGAAAAATGCCTTTCGTCTTGAATTGCCCGTTGCCGGTCTCCATATCGTCGTGGTGGATGATGTCGTCACGACCGGCAGCACCGTTGCGGAAATCACCCGGCTGCTATTACGCAGCGGCGCAGCAACTGTTCAGGTCTGGTGCCTGTGTCGAACCTTGTAGACCCTCGATGATGGGCGTATTATAACCAAGTAAAATAGTCAACTATTAGGCCATTGCTATGATCCGTATTTCCGACGCTGCCCAAGCGCACTTTGTCAAACTGCTGGCAAATCAGGAAGAAGGGACACAAATCCGCGTATTTGTGATTAACCCAGGCACGCCCAACGCTGAGTGTGGCGTCTCTTATTGCCCGCCGGACGCGGTTGAAGCCACCGACACCGCGCTGAAATTTGAACAACTGATTGCCTATGTCGATGAGCTGAGCGCGCCGTATCTGGAAGATGCGGAAATCGATTTTGTCACCGACCAGTTGGGTTCCCAGCTGACGCTGAAAGCGCCGAACGCAAAAATGCGTAAAGTGTCCGACGACGCGCCGCTGATGGAGCGCGTTGAGTATTTGCTGCAGTCGCAAATCAACCCGCAGTTAGCCGGCCACGGCGGCCGTGTTTCGCTGATGGAGATCACCGATGAAGGCTACGCCATTCTGCAGTTTGGCGGCGGCTGTAACGGTTGCTCCATGGTCGACGTGACGCTGAAAGAGGGTATCGAAAAGCAGTTGCTGACCGAGTTCCCGGAACTGAAAGGTGTGCGCGATCTGACCGAACACCAGCGCGGCGAGCACTCTTACTACTAAGCCTGCTTTCTGCTGTAGATTGCCCGGCGGCGTTCTGCTTGCCGGGTCTACAACGTTAATCCTGTGTTACCCGTATCTCCCCGCCCACATTTCTCTTTTCATACCTGTTTAGTTTCCTGGCGTTAATATGACGCATGTCTCAGATCTTACATTTAGATCGCCAGAGTGATTCTCTTTTCGTGGATGTTACCCGTATCATTCCTGCCAGCACCGACAACTTAAAAAACATCCGACTACAATTTTTAGCAATGGATGTCAGCCGCAACGGTGCCGCAGCTCGCTCCTTCCTCTTTCGGGAATTTTCAGCGGCTGCCAGAAATACTGACGTTACCCATAACAAATTAAAGGCCAGGTAAATCATGCCATTAGTCATAGTCGCTATCGGTGTTGCTCTCTTACTCCTGTTAATGATCCGCTTCAAACTGAACGGATTTATCGCCCTAATCCTTGTGGCGCTCGCCGTGGGGATGATGCAGGGCATGCCGCTCGATGCCGTTATTAAATCCATTAAAAATGGTGTTGGCGGTACGCTCGGCAGCCTTGCGCTGATCATGGGTTTTGGTGCCATGCTCGGCAAACTGCTGGCGGACTGCGGCGGCGCACAGCGCATTGCCACCACGCTTATCGAAAAATTTGGTCGCCAGTACATTCAGTGGGCAGTGGTGCTGACCGGTTTTACCGTCGGTTTCGCGCTGTTTTATGAAGTCGGCTTCGTACTGCTGCTGCCGCTGGTGTTTACCATTGCGGCATCCGCACGTATTCCGCTGCTGTATGTGGGTGTGCCGATGGCGGCAGCGCTGTCAGTGACGCACGGTTTTCTGCCTCCACACCCGGGCCCAACAGCGATTGCGACCATTTTCCATGCGGATATGGGCAAAACGCTGCTCTACGGAACACTGCTCGGTATCCCAACCGTTATCCTTGCTGGCCCGGTCTATGCCCGTTTCCTGAAAAGCATTGATAAACCGATCCCGGATGGCCTCTACAACGCGAAAACCTTCACCGAAGAAGAGATGCCGGGCTTTGGCGTCAGCGTCTGGACATCGCTGGTACCGGTGATCCTGATGGCACTGCGCGCGGTAGCAGAAATGCTGCTGCCGAAAGGCCATGCGCTGCTGCCTTACGCTGAATTCTTCGGCGACCCGGTCATGGCAACCATGATTGCGGTGCTGATTGCGGTATTCACCTTCGGCCTGAACCGTGGCCGTTCGATGGACGACATCAACGAAACGCTGACCAGCTCCATCAAAATCATTGCCATGATGCTGCTGATCATCGGCGGTGGTGGTGCGTTCAAACAGGTTCTGGTTGATAGCGGCGTCGATAAATACATCGCTTCAATGATGCATTCCACCAATCTCTCCCCGCTGTTTATGGCGTGGTCAATTGCCGCAGTGCTGCGTATCGCGCTGGGTTCCGCCACCGTTGCGGCAATCACCGCAGGTGGTATTGCAGCGCCGTTGATTGCCACCACCGGCGTAAGCCCGGAGTTGATGGTGATTGCAGTCGGTTCCGGTAGCGTGATTTTCTCTCACGTTAACGATCCGGGTTTCTGGCTGTTCAAAGAGTATTTCAACCTGACCATCGGCGAGACCATGCGCTCCTGGTCGGCGCTGGAAACCATCATTTCCGTGTGCGGTCTGGTTGGCTGCCTGCTGTTGGGCATGGTGGTTTAATTCAGTCGCTGCACGTAAAAAGGCCCGGATAACCGGGCCTTTTTTATTTCCGCTTTGCCGCCGCTTTACGGCGTCGATCGAGGTCTTTTAATAACTTATTGACCTTTTTATCGGCAAACATCGCCTCCAGCGACACCGCCAGCTTCCGCCGCCAGTTTTTATACTGATAACTGGTGCCCGGAATATTCACCGGCCCGGCCATATCCAGCCAGTCTTCCGGTTGCAACCCCAACAGCGCGCTATTGCTGTCGGCGATATAACGCTGCATTCCACGGTTGAGTACCGACGTCATTGGCATACGCGACGCTTTATGTCCGGCCCGCTGCGGCAAACAACCGTACTGATGAAGCGCATCAAGCAGCCCCTGTTTCGCCAGTTCGCGATCCTGGTACAACCCGCGCAAAACCACTTCATCCGGATAGAGCCCCAGCGTTTTACCGAGCGTCAAATCGCCGCTTTCCCAGTAGCCACGCAGGGTAGGAAGATCGTGCGTTGTCGCCACCGCCATTGACTGTTGCGGGTACGCCTGCGGCGCGCGGAACGTTTTTTCATGATCGTTTTCGAAGTAGAGCACTTTGTAGGAGTACACACCGCTGCTGCGCAGTTTACCGACGATCTCCACCGGTACGGTTCCCAGATCTTCACCAATCACCATGCACTGATGACGCTGGCTTTCCAGCGCGAGAATGGCGAGCAGGTCATCGACCGGGTACTGCACATACGCGCCGTGATCCGCCGTTTCACCATACGGGATCCACCACAGACGCAGCATCGACATCACATGATCAATCCGCAGCGCACCGCAGTTTTTCATATTGGCACGCAGCAGATCGATAAATGGCGCATAAGCGCGGGCGTGGATCACATGCGGATCCATCGGCGGCAAGCCCCAGTTTTGCCCCAACGGGCCGAGAATATCCGGCGGCGCGCCAACGGATGCTTTCAGGCAATACAACTCGCGATCGCACCAGGTTTCTGCGCCACCTTCCGCCACACCCACGGCCAGGTCACGGTACAAACCAATCGGCATCGCGTAACCCTGGCTGGTTTGCCAGCATTCGGCGAACTGGGTGTAAGCCAGCCATTGCAGCCAGAGGTAGAAATTGACCTCATCCTCATGCTCTTTGCAGAACGCTTTCACCTGCGGGCTGTTCGTATTCTGATACCCTTCCGGCCACACCGGCCAGCCCCAGCGCAGCACATCTTCTTTCACCTGATTAGCGTGAATCGCATCGAACGCCGCCTGCCAGTAAAGGCTCTCGCCTTCCTGCTGCACAAAAAGCTGGAACGCCACAGCCTGTTCATCGCTCTGCGCACGCTGGCGAAAGCGCTGCCACGCCATGCGCAATGCCTCCAGTTTCAGCGCAGTGACGGTGGCGTAATCCACCCATTGTGCATCGCGGGCGGCCTGTAGCGTTTCGCGCGTGGTGGGTAAATTCCACCACGCCTGCGCCTCTTCGCTGTCGCGGAAATCCGCCACCGCATTGACATCGATATAGATAACATTCAACCAGCGGCGCGATGACGGGCTGTACGGGCTGGCGCTCTCCGGGTTCGCCGGATAGAGCGCATGAATCGGGTTAAGCCCGATAAACGCACCGCCACGGCTGGCCACCTCGCCGAGCATCTTTTTCAGATCGCCGAAATCGCCAATCCCCCAGTTACTCTCAGAACGCAGGGTGTAAAGCTGCACACAGGCACCCCACAGTTTCTTACCGTCGAGCAGCGCCTGAGGTTCATAACACCGCGCTGGCGCGATGATCACCCGGCACTGCCAGTGTTGATTTTTCTGCGTCACGCTCAGCGTGTGATAACCCAGTGCCAGGCCAGCAGGCAGCGGCAAATTCGCCCCACCGCGCACCTCGCCCTGGTACTGCTTGCCCGTTTCCGTGGTGAGTTGCCACTGGAAATCACCTTGACCAACAACCGGCAGCACCTTTTTCTTGCCATGGATAAACACCTGTACCACGGGCACCGGCGGCGCACTGGTCGCCACCGCAGGCGCCGGATGCATCGCATCCAGCAAACGCTGCTTGGTTTTCACGGTAATGGATTGCGGTTTACCGTGCGCATTGATGTAGTTCGGGCTGATCCCCGCCGCCAGCGCGGCCTGTTCCAGACGTTTACTCTCCATCACCCTTCCTTAGCGTTTCGCCTGCCAGATACGGGTTTGATAATCGCGAATCGAACGGTCGGAGCTGAACATACCGCAGCGCGCGGTGTTCAGGATCGCGGCACGCGTCCAGGCTTCCTGGTCACGGTAGAGCACATCGACACGTTTTTGCGCGGCTACGTAATCGGCGAAATCCGCCAGCACCAGATACGGGTCGCCGCCCTGCTTGCCGAGACTGTGCAACATCTGGTCGAAGGCGTGTTTATCGCCATCGCTGTATTTACCGCTTTCCAGCTCTTTCAGTACCGCATCAAGTTGCTTGTCTTTTTTGCGCCACTTCAGCGGGTCGTAACCTTTCGCTTTCAGCGCTTTCACCTGCTCAACGGTGTTACCGAAGATAAAGATATTCTCTTCGCCCACCTGTTCGGCAATCTCGACGTTGGCACCGTCCAGCGTACCGACGGTTAACGCGCCATTCAGCGCCAGCTTCATGTTGCCGGTGCCGGAGGCTTCTTTACCGGCCGTGGAGATCTGCTCGGAAACATCCGCCGCCGGAATCAATTTTTCCGCCGCCGATACACAATAATCCGGCAGGAAAACGACCTTCAGCTTGTCGCCAATGCTGGCGTCGTTATTAATCACTTCCGCCACTTTATTAATGGCATAGATAATGTTTTTCGCCAGGTAGTAACCCGGCGCGGCCTTCGCACCAAACAGGAACACGCGCGGTACGCGGTCAGCTTGCGGGTTTTCGCGGATCTCTTTATACAGCGCGATAATATGCAGCAAACCAAGATGCTGGCGTTTGTACTCATGCAAGCGCTTGATTTGGATATCAAACAGCGCGTGCGGATTGATTTCGATGCCGGTACGCGCTTTCACAAACGCCGCCAGTTGTTGTTTGTTGTGCTGTTTTATCTCGCGGTACTGTTTACGGAACGCCGCGTCGTCGGCGTATTTCTCCAGGTTAATCAACTGGTCGAGATCGTTGGCCCACTCTTTTTTCAGCGTCTTATCAAGCAACGCGGCCAACTGCGGGTTGCACTGTTTAATCCAGCGGCGCGGAGTGATGCCATTGGTGACGTTATGGAATTTGCCCGGCCACAACTGGTGGTATTCCGGGAACAGATCTTTTACCACCAGATCCGAGTGCAGCGCCGCAACGCCGTTGACCGCGAAACCGCCAACCACGCAGAGGTTCGCCATGCGGACTTGCTTGTGATGCACTACCGCAAGTTTTTCCCACACCGCTTTGTCGCCCGGCCAGGTTTTCTCGACCAGCACTTTAAATTTGTCGTTGATCTGCTTGATGATTTGCATATGGCGCGGCAGCAGCGCTTTCACCAGCGTTTCGTCCCAGCGCTCCAGCGCTTCCGGCATCAACGTATGGTTGGTATAGGCGAAAGTGCGGCTGGTGATCGCCCACGCATCATCCCAGCTCAGCTGATGTTCATCGATCAGCACACGCAGCAGCTCCGGTATGGCGATGGTCGGGTGCGTATCGTTGAGTTGAATGACTTCATAGTCCGGCAGTTGCGCCAGCTTGCGTCCGGCCAGGTGATGGCGGCGCAAAATATCGGCCACCGAGCAGGCACACTGGAAATATTGCTGCATCAGACGCAGCTTTTTGCCTGCCTGATGGTTGTCATTCGGGTAGAGCACTTTGGTAAGTTTTTCCGCATCAATACCCGTTTGTTCGGCACGCAGGAAATCACCATCGTTAAACTTAGTGAGATTAAACGGATGCGCGTGGGTCGCCTGCCACAGACGCAGCGGCTGAGTGACACCATTGCGATAACCGATAACCGGCAGATCCCAGGCTTCGCCTACAATCGTGAAAGCCGGTTGCCAGTGGCCTTCTTTGCTGACTTTCCCGCCAATGCCCACCTGCACATCTAATTGCTCGTTATGGCTAAACCACGGATAGCTACGGCGATGCCAGTCGTCCGGCGCTTCGTGTTGTTGCCCGTCAACAAAAGACTGGCGGAACAAGCCGTATTGATAGTTCAGACCGTAACCAGTGGCCGACTGACCAACGGTGGCCATCGAATCGAGGAAACAGGCCGCCAGGCGCCCTAAACCACCGTTGCCGAGCGCTGGATCGATCTCCTCTTCCAGCAGGTCGGTGAGGTTGATGTTGTGGTGTTGCAGCACCTCGCCAACGTCCTGATACCAGCCCAGATTCAACAAGTTGTTGCCGGTCAGGCGACCAATCAAAAACTCCATGGAGATATAGTTAACGTGGCGCTGATTTTTCGCCGTTTTCGGCGCGGGCTGCGCCGCCAGCAATTCTGCCAGCGCACCGCTGACCGCTTGCCACCACTGACGAGTTGTCATGTCGCTCGCGGCCTGAACCCCAAAACGCTGCCACTGGCGCGTAAGAGCCGTTTCAAATTCCGCTTTATTAAACGTTGGCTTTGACATAAAGAATCCGGGTCCTGTAATGAAGTAAATCGACGTTTGCGCTAGTGTGCCTGGCTCAACAGGTGACTTCCTCATCCTGCCAGGGATTAGCCGGGGAGGAGTAGCGGGGATGAGCGAAAAGTGTGATCGCCGCCACCTAAAGGTAGCGTCTTTTTTGAACATTACTCAATCAAAAAAGCAGCAACAGAAGATGAGAAATTCCGCATGCGGGCAGGAAAAATGAAATGTCGTTTCGGAGAGAATAACTATTGCTGACCGGTGAAAATTTAGCGAAATAATATTTCGCTGAGCGGAATTGTTCGTTTTTTGCTATTTGTGCGTTTATGTCAGCCAATGTCTTAATATTTCTAATAAAGACCTTATAGTTGCCAATAGTATTTAATAACCCGGTCTGCATCGCCCGCCAGTCCTGGCTCCCCCTCTTTTGCCATTATTGTGCTTTCTTTATTCACGACATAAATAGAAATGTGACATGGTGCAAATTCACAATCGCCAGATTCGGACATAACTTGCAATATTTCTTCATCTGGCCGACCTTATTACTATTAATTACGAAGCGCAAAAAAAATCGTCCCCTCCGTTTTTCGCACAGTGAAGTGATAACTATGTTGATTCCGTCCAAATTAAGTCGCCCGGTTCGTCTCGACCACACGGTGGTGCGGGAACGGCTGCTGGCTAAACTTTCCGGCGCCAACAATTATCGGCTTGCGCTGGTAACCAGCCCTGCGGGTTACGGCAAAACCACGCTCATTTCGCAGTGGGCGGCAGGTAAGAACGACGTTGGCTGGTATTCGCTGGATGAAGGAGACAACCAGCAAGAACGCTTTGCCAGTTATTTTATCGCCGCCGTCCAGCAGGCGACGGGCGGGCACTGCGTCAGCAGTGAAGTGATGGCGCAAAAGCGCCAGTACGCCAGCCTGCCGTCACTCTTTTCACAGCTGTTTATTGAGCTGACCGAATGGCAGCGCCCGTTGTATCTGGTGATTGATGATTACCACCTCGTCACCAACCCGGTCATTCACGATGCGATGCGCTTTTTCTTACGCCATCAGCCAGAAAACCTGACGCTGATTGTGCTGTCACGCAACTTGCCGCAGTTAGGCATCGCGAATCTTCGTGTGCGCGAGCAGTTGCTGGAAATTGGCAGCCACCAGCTTGCCTTTACCCACCAGGAAGCCAAACAGTTCTTTGACTGTCGCCTGACCTCCCCTATTGAAGCGGCAGAGAGCAGCCGCCTGTGCGACGACGTGGCCGGTTGGGCAACGGCGCTCCAGCTTATCGCGCTTTCCGCCCGGCAAAATCACAGCGCACCGCACCAGTCTGCGCGCCGTCTGGCGGGCATTAACGCCAGCCATCTTTCGGATTATCTGGTTGATGAAGTGCTGGATAATGTCGATGTTGATACCCGTCATTTCCTGCTGAAAAGCGCGCTGCTGCGTTCGATGAACGATGCGCTGATTGTGCGCGTGACCGGCGAAGAGAACGGGCAGATGCGGCTGGAAGAGATTGAGCGCCAGGGCCTGTTCCTGCAACGGATGGACGATTCCGGCGAATGGTTTAGCTACCATCCGCTGTTTGGCAACTTCCTGCGCCAGCGCTGCCAGTGGGAACTGGCGACAGAGTTACCGGATATTCACCGCGCGGCGGCGGAAAGCTGGATGGCGCAAGGCTTCCCGAGCGAAGCTATTCACCATGCGCTGGCGGCGGGCGATGGCATTATGCTGCGCGATATTCTGCTGCATCACGCCTGGGGGCTATTCAACCACAGCGAGCTGAGTGTGCTGGAAGAGTCGCTGAAAGCGCTGCCGTGGGAAAGCCTGCTGGAAAACCCTCGCCTGGTGCTGTTACAAGCCTGGCTGATGCAAAGCCAGCACCGCTACAGCGAAGTGAACACCCTGCTGGCGCGCGCCGAACAGGAGATGACCACGCAAATGGACGCCTCGCTGCATGGCGATTTCAACGCGTTGCGCGCGCAAGTCGCCATCAACGATGGTGATCCGGTGGAAGCCGAACGGCTGGCGATGGTGGCGCTCGAAGAGTTGCCGCTGGCAAATTACTACAGCCGCATTGTGGCCACCTCGGTTCACGGCGAAGTGCTGCACTGCAAAGGCGAGTTAACTAATTCGCTGTCGGTTATGCAGCAAACCGAGCAGATGGCGCGTCGCCACGATGTCTGGCACTACGCGTTGTGGAGCCTTATTCAGCAAAGCGAAATTCTGTTCGCCCAGGGCTTCCTGCAAGCGGCCTGGGAGATGCAAGAGAAGGCTTTCACGCTTATCCGTGAGCAGCATCTTGAACAACTGCCGATGCATGAATTTTTACTGCGCATCCGCGCGCAACTGTTGTGGGCGTGGGCGCGGCTGGACGAGTCCGAAGCGGCGGCACGCCAGGGTATGGAGGTGCTTTCCGCCCTGCAACCGCAGCAGCAGTTGCAGTGTCTGGCGTTGCTGGTGCAAAACTCGCTGGCGCGTGGCGATCTCGATAATGCCCGTAGTCACCTGCACCGGCTGGAAAACTTGCTCGGCAATGGTCAGTACCATAGCGACTGGGTGTCGAACGCCGACAAAGTGCGGGTGATCTACTGGCAAATGACCGGCGATAAAAAAGCGGCGGCTCAGTGGCTGCGCCAGACGCCTAAACCAGAATTTGCCAATAACCACTTCCTGCAAAGCCAGTGGCGTAATATTGCCCGCGCGCAGATCCTGCTTGGTGATTTCGACCCGGCTGAGATGGTGCTTGAAGAGCTAAACGAAAATGCGCGCAGTCTGCGTCTGATGAGTGATATCAACCGCAACCTGTTGCTGTTGAACCAGCTTTACTGGCAGGCGGGACGTAAAAATGATGCGCAGCGGGTGTTGCTGGAGGCCTTACAACTGGCTAACCGCACCGGATTTATCAGCCACTTCGTGATTGAAGGTGAAGCGATGGCGCAGCAGTTGCGTCAGTTAATTCAGCTCAACACGCTGCCGGAGCTGGATCAGCACCGCGCCCAGCGCATTCTGCGCGACATTAATCAGCATCATCGGCATAAATTCGCGCATTTTGACGAGAACTTTGTCGAACGGCTGCTAACTCACCCGGAAGTACCGGAATTGATCCGCACCAGCCCGCTGACCCAGCGCGAATGGCAGGTGCTGGGGCTGATTTATTCAGGCTACAGTAATGAACAGATTGCGGGCGAACTGGCTGTCGCGGCGACGACCATTAAAACCCATATCCGCAATCTCTATCAGAAACTCGGCGTCGCCCATCGCCAGGATGCGGTTCAGCATGCGCAGCAGTTGCTGAAGATCATGGGCTACGGAGTGTAAAAACCGCCGCAAGGCGGTTTAGCACAGCTCCAGTTGCACGTTGTTGCTGGTAATCACCTGCACCACGCTGGCGGGTGGCATGGTATCGGTGTAAACCGCGTCCACCATGCTAATACTGCCCATATTGACCATCGCGTTGCGGCCAAACTTCGAGTGATCCACCACCAGCATCACATGGCGCGAGTTTTCAATAATCGCCCGTTTGGTGCGCACTTCATGGTAATCAAACTCCAGCAATGAGCCATCGGCATCAATGCCGCTAATGCCGAGGATGCCGAAATCGAGGCGGAATTGAGAGATAAAATCGAGCGTCGCCTCGCCCACAATCCCGCCGTCCCGGCTGCGTAACTCACCGCCCGCCAGAATTACCCGGAAATCGTCTTTTTTCATTAATGTATTGGCGACGTTCAGGTTGTTGGTGACGATGCGTAAATCACTGTGGTTGAGCAGCGCATGGGCGACCGCTTCCGGCGTGGTGCCGATATCAATAAACAGCGTGGCGCCGTTGGGAATCTGTTCCGCCACTTTGCGGGCGATACGCTCTTTTTCCGCCGTTTGTGTCGCTTTGCGATCGTGCCAGGAGGTGTTTTCCGAGCTCGATGGCAGCGCCGCGCCGCCGTGATGACGCAAAATTTTATTTTGATCCGCCAGATCGTTCAGATCGCGGCGAATCGTTTGTGGACTAACGGAAAATTGCTCGACTAACTCTTCGGTACTGACGTATCCCTGCTGTTTAACCAGTTCAATAATTGCGTCATGACGCTGTGTTTGTTTCATGAATTGTCCCTGGATAATTATGTTCGTTTTCGCACATTTTTCGTGTCGACCAGCGCCATCGCCAGCCCAATCACCATCCCCGCCGTGTGCGCGCCGTTAGCAATCGCGAAACCGGTCAAACCAAACCACTCCGCCACCATCAGCACAACGGTGAAGATAAACAATCCGTTAGGTAACGCAATCTGCGATTCCGGGTCACGTAAACCGCGCAGCCAGACATAGCCAATCAGCGCATAAACCACGCCGGATAAGCCGCCAAACCACGGACCAGTAAGCTGGTGCTGCACAAAACCGCTCAATAAAGCGCTAATGAGGGTGATGACCACCAGTTTTCCGGTGCCCAGACGTTTTTCAACCACGCCGCCAAGATACCACCACCAGAAAAGGTTGAAGATGATATGCACCAGCGAAAAGTGCATTACCGCATGGGTAAAGTAGCGCCAGACTTCAAACTGCACGCTTGCGTCCCACGGCCAGGCAAGCCACATCATCACCGTTTGATCGCCGATGATGCTCATCATCACAAACACCACGATGCACAGCGCCGACATCAGCAACGTTAATGGCCCGCCGCGCTCACGCAGCGCCGCCCGCAGCGGAAAGCGGCGATAGTGTAAGCCGCTATCGATTTGCCCGGATTGCCAGCTCGCCGCCAGATAACGCGGGTCGCCGGGGTTTTCCATAAAACGCGCCAGTTCGCTGCGCACGCGCTCCGCCTGGCTTTCATCTGCCAGCCAGACATCGCTTTGCTGATGGTGTTGAAGGGTGAGGATCACACCCTGGGTCTGCATATAGTCAACAAACGCCTGGGCGACGCGAGGGTTGGAAAAAGAGGTAATCATCAACATGGCAGGCGTCGTTTAGTCCCTACAAAAAAAGACAGTATACCGAAGACGAGCGCAATGCCTACAGCGCGCCGTGCATCACTTCAGACGGAAAGTGGCGATGCCAAGCGTCGAAACCGCCGTCCACGCTGTAGACCTGATCGTAGCCCTGGTGCAATAAATATTGCGCAGCGCCTTTACTGCTGTTGCCGTGATAGCACATCACCATCACCGGCGTTTCGAAGTCGTTATCACGCATAAACGCGCCCAGCGTGTCGTTGGTGAGATGAAACGCGCCTGGCGTATGCCCCATCGCAAAGCTCTGCGGGTCGCGAATATCCACCAGCACGGCCTGCTGCTGGTGCAATTTTTGGTGGGCTTCTTCTACGTTAATACACTCAAAGTGATCCATGACGTTCTCTTAATTGACACAGTTAATGGCTATCCTGCCGTCAAGTGTACGTCGTGACAGCGGGTTAGCGCCATTATGTTATGCATATCACTCTAAATTGTTTTTTTGATGTTACCAAAAGCGCGTTCCTTTGCTATTATGAGCGATATCGAACATTTTTGAGCTATAACGAAAGTGCATGAGGACAGCATGGAAACCAAAGATCTGATTGTGATAGGCGGGGGCATTAATGGTGCCGGTATCGCGGTTGACGCCGCAGGGCGTGGTTTGTCCGTGCTGATGCTGGAAGCACAGGATCTCGCCTGCGCGACATCCAGCAACAGCTCCAAATTGATTCACGGCGGCCTGCGCTACCTTGAACACTACGAATTCCGCCTGGTGAGCGAAGCGCTGGCCGAACGCGAAGTGCTGCTTAAAATGGCACCACACATCGCTTTCCCGATGCGTTTTCGTCTGCCGCACCGCCCGCACCTGCGCCCGGCGTGGATGATTCGTATTGGTCTGTTTATGTACGATCATCTGGGTAAACGCACCAGTTTGCCTGCATCGCGCGGTTTGCGTTTTGGCGCAGAATCGGTGCTGAAACCGGAAATCGTGCGCGGTTTCGAATATTCTGACTGTTGGGTGGACGATGCGCGTCTGGTACTCGCCAATGCGCAGATGGTGGAACAAAAAGGCGGTAAAGTGATGACCCGCACCCGCGCCACCAGCGCACGCCGTGAAAATGGCATGTGGATTGTTGAAGCGGAAGATATCGACACCGGAGAAAAATTTAGCTGGCAGGCGCGCGGTCTGGTTAACGCCACCGGCCCGTGGGTGAAAGAGTTCTTTGATGACGGTATGCATCTGCCATCCCCCTACGGCATCCGTCTGATCAAAGGCAGCCATATTGTGGTGCCGCGAGCACACGCGCAAAAACAGGCGTATATCCTGCAAAACGAAGATAAGCGTATTGTCTTTGTGATTCCGTGGATGGATGAGTTTTCAATTATCGGCACCACGGACGTGGAGTATAAAGGCGATCCGAAGCATGTGGAGATCGACGAAAACGAGATCAATTACCTGCTGAAAGTCTATAACGGTCACTTCAAGAAACAGCTAAGCCGCGAGGATATTGTCTGGACTTACTCCGGCGTACGCCCGCTGTGCGATGACGAATCCGATTCGCCGCAGGCTATCACGCGTGACTACACGCTGGATATCCACGACGAAAACGGCAAAGCACCGCTGCTCTCCGTGTTTGGCGGCAAGTTGACCACTTACCGCAAGCTGGCCGAACACGCGCTGGAAAAACTGACGCCGTACTACAAAGGTATTGGTCCGGCATGGACGAAAAGCTGTGTGTTACCAGGCGGGGATATTGCGGGCGATCGCGATGATTACGCCGCCAAATTGCG
Organism: Enterobacter sp. R4-368; assembly: GCF_000410515.1. Taxonomy (NCBI): domain Bacteria; kingdom Pseudomonadati; phylum Pseudomonadota; class Gammaproteobacteria; order Enterobacterales; family Enterobacteriaceae; genus Enterobacter; species Enterobacter sp. R4-368. The sequence continues at coordinate 2,651,260 of NC_021500.1, forward strand.
CCGCCGTTATCCGTTTATCAGCGAATCGCTGGCGCGCCACTATGCCCGCACTTACGGCAGCAACAGCGAGCTGATACTGGCAAATGCCACCAGCCTGGAAGCGTTAGGCGAGCATTTCGGCCACGAGTTGTATGAAGCCGAACTGCGTTACCTTGTCGAACACGAATGGGTCAGACGCCTGGACGACGCGATCTGGCGTCGCACCAAACTCGGCATGTGGCTGAATGCGGAAGAGCAGTCGCGTGTGGCGCAATGGTTAACCCGTCATCATAAAACGGAACTGTCGCTGGCGTCATAACAGAATCCGCTTCTCCCAACCGGGAGAGCGGCATCGCAAGAGAAGAAACCTCTCCCAATCGGGAGAGTGGCATCGCAAGAGAAGAAACCTCTCCCAACCGGGAGAGGTTTTTTATTACAGCCGAACCGGTTTGATATGCCAGATATAGTCGGCATATTCCTGAATGGTGCGATCCGATGAAAAGTACCCCATATTGGCGATGTTGCGCATCGCTTTATTGGTCCACTCTTCCGGGTGGCGATAAAGCTCATCCACTTTTTCCTGGCAGTCGATATAGCTACGGAAATCTGCCAGTACCTGATAATGGTCGCCAAAGTTGATCAAGGAATCGACGAGATCGCGGTAGCGCCCGGGTTCCTGCGGGCTGAATAAGCCAGTGGCGATTTGCGTCAGCACCTGATGCAACTCTTCATCTTTCTCGTAGTATTCACGCGGCTTATAGCCCTTGCGCCGCAGCGCTTCGACTTCATCCGCCGTGTTACCGAAGATAAAGATATTCTCTTCGCCAACGTGCTCTTGCATCTCAACATTTGCGCCATCCAGCGTGCCAATCGTCAGCGCGCCGTTGAGGGCAAACTTCATATTACTGGTGCCGGATGCTTCCGTGCCCGCCAGTGAAATCTGCTCGGAAAGATCCGCTGCCGGAATAATAACCTGCGCGAGACTGACGCTGTAATTGGGGATAAAGACCACTTTCAGTTTGTCACCAATCTGCGGATCGTTGTTGATCACCTGCGCGACATCGTTGATCAGATGGATAATATGTTTCGCCATGTAGTAAGCAGACGCGGCCTTGCCGGCGAAGATATTGACGCGCGGCACCCATTGCGCCGTGGGATCGGCCTTGATGCGGTTATAGCGAACAATAACGTGCAACACGTTCATTAGCTGGCGCTTATATTCATGAATGCGTTTGATCTGCACATCGAACAGCGCTTTCGGGTTCACTACCACATTAAGTTGCTGGGCGATAACGACCGCCAGCCGCTTTTTATTCTCCAGCTTCGCCTGGCGCACCGCCTGGTTCACCGTCGGGTAATCAATATGCTGCTCCAGCTCGCTCAACTGACTGAGATCGGTACGCCATGTGCGGCCAATATTTTCATCCAGCACATGCGAAAGCGACGGGTTCGCCAGCGCCAGCCAGCGCCGCGGCGTCACGCCGTTAGTGACGTTGAGAAAACGCATCGGGAAGATTTCTGCGAAATCGGCAAACAGCGACTGCACCATTAAATTGGAGTGCAGCTCGGAAACGCCATTCACTTTATGGCTCACCACCACCGCCAGCCAGGCCATACGCACCCGGCGTCCGCTGGCTTCGTCAATAATCGATGTGCGGCTCAACAAATCGGTGTTATTCGGATGCTGCTCCTGCAAGGTTTTGAGGAAATAATCATTAATTTCAAAGATGATTTGCAGATGGCGCGGCAAAATTTTACCCAGCATATCCACCGGCCAGGTCTCCAGCGCCTCACTCATCAGCGTGTGGTTGGTGTAAGAGAAGACCTGACAGGTCACCTCAAAGGCGTCATCCCATTCGAATTTATGTTCGTCAATGAGCAGACGCATCAGCTCAGGAATCGACAGCACCGGGTGGGTGTCGTTGAGATGAATGGCGATTTTATCTGCCAGATTGCTAAAAGTCTGGTGCAGCTGATAGTGGCGGCTGAGGATATCCTGCACCGTCGCGGAGACCAGGAAGTACTCCTGACGCAGACGCAACTCACGACCGGAGTAGGTTGAATCATCCGGGTAGAGGACGCGGGAGACGTTTTCCGAGTGGTTTTTATCTTCCACGGCGGCAAAGTAGTCACCCTGGTTGAATTTGCCGAGGTTGATTTCACTACTCGCCTGCGCGTTCCACAAACGCAGCGTGTTAGTCGCATCGGTATCGTAGCCGGGGATAATCTGATCGTAGGCAACCGCCAGGATCTCTTCGGTTTCAACCCAGCGGCTCTTTCTGCCTTCCTGCTGAATGCGCCCACCAAACCGCACTTTGTAGCGCGTGTTGTGGCGTTTAAACTCCCACGGGTTGCCGTATTCCAGCCAGTAATCCGGCGACTCTTTCTGCCGCCCGTCGACGATGTTCTGCTTGAACATCCCGTAGTCGTAACGAATGCCATAGCCGCGACCGGGCAATCCCAGCGTCGCCAGCGAATCCAGGAAGCAGGCCGCCAGTCGACCCAGCCCGCCGTTACCAAGGCCGGGGTCGTTCTCTTCATCAATCAGCTCTTCAAGATCGAACCCCATTTCATCCAGCGCATTTTTCACATCGTCATAGATACCGAGTGAGAGCAAGGCGTTAGAAAGGGTACGACCAATCAGAAACTCCATCGACAAGTAGTAAACCTGGCGCACTTCCTGAGAGAGCTGCGCACGGGTGGAACGCAGCCAGCGCTCCACCAGCCGATCGCGCACGGCAAACAGCGTGGCGTTCAGCCATTCGTGGCGATTGGCGACAGCCGGATCTTTACCGATGGTGAACATCAGTTTGTAGGCAATCGAATGTTTTAACGCCTCAATACTTAACGTAGGTGAAGCATAAGTAAAAGGTGCATTCATATAAGTGATTCCTGGAAAACTATTTCAACCGAAAGTAAAGATCGCGGTATGACTGCGCGGCGACCTGCCAGCTAAAATCCATCGCCATCGCCTGACGTTGCACAAAACGCCAAAGCGATGGACGGGACCACAACACGAAAGCACGCCTGATGGCCCTAAGCAGCGACCAGGCATTACTATCTTCAAACACAAAACCGCTGGCGACGCCATCCGCCAGGTTTTCCAGCGAACTGTCGGAAACCGTATCCGCCAGCCCGCCCGTGCGGCGCACTAATGGCAGCGTGCCGTACTTGAGGCCATACAATTGCGTCAGGCCGCAGGGTTCAAAGCGGCTCGGCACCAGAATCACATCCGCCCCGCCCATAATGCGGTGCGAGAACGCTTCGTGGTAACCAATCTGCACCCCCACCTGCCCGGAGTGTTCCGCGGCGGCGGCGAGGAACCCTTCCTGCAACACCGGATCGCCCGCGCCGAGTAGCGCCAGTTGACCACCCTGCTCCAGCAGCCCAGGCAAGGCTTCGAGCACCAGATCCAGCCCTTTCTGGCTGGTCAGGCGGCTCACCACCGCAAACAACGGGACTTTGTCGTTCACTTTCAGCCCCATCGCCACTTGCAGCTGGCGTTTGTTTTCCGCTTTTTCTTCCAGCGTATCGCGCGTGTAGCGCGCACCGAGCAGCAAATCGGTGGCCGGATCCCAAATTTTTTCATCCACGCCATTGAGGATGCCGCTCAGGCGACCTTCCTGCTGGCGCTGGCGCAACAATCCTTCCATGCCATAGGCGAACTGCGGTTCGGTGATCTCACGCGCGTACGTCGGGCTGACGGCGGTAATATGGTCCGCGTAATACAACCCCGCCTTGAGAAACGAAATCTGTCCGTTGAACTCCAGCCCGTGCATATTAAAGAACGACAATGGCAGTTCGATGTCATTCATATGCTGTGCATAAAACATGCCCTGATAGGCTAGGTTATGCACCGTAAACACCGACTTGGCCGGATGCCCCTTCGCCGCGAGGTACGCCGGTGCCAACCCTGCATGCCAGTCGTGCGCGTGCACCACATCCGGGCGCCAGAATGGATCAAGTCCGCTGGCCATTTCGCTGCCGACCCAACCGAGTAACGCAAAACGTAGTACGTTGTCGGTATAGGCGAACAAATTCGTGTCGTGATAGGGACTCCCGGGCCGATCGTACAGATGCGGCGCATCGATCATGTAAATCCCCACCCCGTTGAAGTGACCGAATAACAGCGAAATGTGGCCGGCAAACGTCTCACGCCGGGACACCACTTTCGCATCGCTCACGCCACGACGAATATCAGGGAACGCAGGTAACAGAACGCGAGTATCAACACCACCGGCAATTTGTGCCGCAGGCAACGCGCCAATCACGTCTGCCAGACCCCCGGTCTTCAGCAACGGAAACATCTCAGAACATACATGTAAAACCTGCATTATCGCTCCTGTTCAAAACCCGTTGGCCTTGACGCCAGAAAGGGGGAAACAGCGCGCGGACCCCTTCCGCGCAAGGTTATAATCAGATGCTTTCAGCTTTTAATTTGCGCAACATTTCTCGTGTGACCAACACAATGCCTTCTTCGGAACGGTAAAAGCGACGCGCATCTTCTTCCGCATTTTCACCAATCACCGTGCCTTCCGGTATCACACAGCCTCTGTCGATAATGCAGCGATGGAGGCGACAGGAGCGCCCCACCCACACTTCCGGCAGCAAGACCGAAGAGTCGATATTGCAGAATGAGTTGACACGCACGCGGTAGAACAACACCGACTGCACAACAACCGATCCTGAAATAACGCAACCGCCGGAAACCAGCGAGTTCAACGTCATGCCGTGGCTGCCCGACCTGTCCTGGACGAATTTCGCCGGGGGTAAAGATTGATTATAGGTACGGATAGGCCAATTTTGATCGTACATGTCCAGTTCCGGCATCACCGAGGCTAAATCCAGGTTCGTTTTCCAGTAGGCTTCGAGCGTGCCGACATCCCGCCAGTATGGCCCAGCATCAGGATCGGACTGCACGCAGGACAACGGGAAAGGGTGCGCATACGCCATGCCAGACTTCACTATCTGCGGAATGATGTCCTTACCAAAATCATGGCTGGAATTTTCATTCTCATCGTCCTGCTCCAGCAGGTCGTACAGATACTCCGCATCAAAAATATAGATCCCCATGCTGGCCAGCGCCTTGCTGTCGTCACCTGGCATACAGGGCGGCGACGCGGGTTTCTCTACGAAGTCGATTATTTTGTCGTTCTCATCAACGGCCATTACGCCAAAAGCGGTGGCTTCATGTACGGGCACCGGCAGGCAGGCAACGGTGCAGCGCGCCTCTTTTTCCACATGGTCAATCAGCATGCGCGAGTAGTCCTGCTTGTAGATGTGATCGCCCGCCAGGATGACGATGTACTCCGCACGATAACGACGAATGATGTCGAGATTCTGCGTGACGGCATCCGCCGTGCCGCGATACCAGTTTTCACCATGCACACGCTGCTGAGCGGGCAGCAGATCGACAAACTCATTCATCTCGTTATTAAAAAACGACCAGCCGCGCTGAATATGTTGAATCAGCGTATGCGACTGGTACTGCGTGATGACGCCAATTCGCCGAATGCCGGAGTTAATGCAGTTGGAAAGCGCGAAGTCGATGATGCGGAACTTGCCACCGAAGTGCACCGCCGGTTTGGCGCGTTTCTTGGTTAAATCTTTCAGACGCGTCCCCCGGCCGCCCGCCAGGATCAGGGCAACGGATTTTAGCGGCAACTGGCGCGCCAGCATTGTTGGGTCGTTCTTATCTAATCTCACCATGACTAACTCCTTTTTTATGACCGCTGAAATACGCACACTCCATGCGCGGGCCCGTGCCAGACAGAGACGATGACCGGATTGTCCTCTCCGGCAAAAGGCGGAATGGCGCACCATTCACCTGCGGGTAAAGCCATTTCTGCAACTTCTGCGGTGGCATTAAGGGTGATTAACACGCTGTCAGATAACAGGATCTGTAAGCGGTGCACCCCGTTTTGCCACGCCTGCGGCGTTAGCTGTTGCCCTTCGTCATTCAACCAGGCGACGTTGCCGTCACCCTCTTCCCACCACGCGTCACGCGTGAGCGCAGGAATACGCTGGCGCAAATGGATAAGCGCGGCGGTAAAAGTCACCAGCCCGCTATCCACCTGGCTCCAGTCAAGCCAGGTTAATGCGTTATCCTGGCAATAAGCATTGTTATTGCCGTGCTGGCTATGCCCCATTTCGTCGCCCGCCAGCAACATCGGCGTGCCTTGCGAAAGCAGTAACGTGGTTAATAGCGCGTGCATGCTCGCACGCCGTCTTTCAATCACATCAAGGCTGCCACCGAGTCCTTCTGTTCCATGGTTAAAACTGTGATTACTGTTGGTGCCGTCGCGGTTGTCTTCGCCATTGGCTTCGTTGTGTTTATTATCAAAAGAGACACAATCCCGCAGCGTAAAACCGTCATGCGCGGTGATCAGATTGACCGAGGCCGATGGCAGACGACCATCGCGTTTGAACACATCGCTGGAAGCGGCAAAGCGCCCGGCGAACTCCCCTAATGAGAGGGATTGTTCGAGCCAGAAACGGCGCGTCGCATCGCGGAAATGGTCGTTCCACTCGGCAAAAGGCGGCGGATAGTTCCCCACCTGATAACCACCGGGACCGATATCCCACGGCTCGGCAATCAGCTTCAGAGCGCGCAACAGCGGGTCGTTTTTAATGGCGTTAAACAGCGGTGCCTGCTGGCTGAATTCCGGGGTGCGTCCCATCACCGAGGCCAGATCAAAGCGGAAACCATCCACATGAAAGGTTTCGACCCAGTAACGCAGACAGGCATGTGCGTAATCCACCACATCGCCGTTATTCAAATTCAGCGTGTTACCGCAGCCGGTCCAGTTGTGGTAATCGCCATCCTCACGAGTCCAGTAATAACTTCGGTTGTCGATACCGCGCAGGGAAAAAGTCGGTCCGTCGAGATCGCTTTCGGCGCTATGGTTGAGGACAATATCGAGGATCACTTCGATGCCCGCCTGATGCAGCGCTTTTACCGCATCACGAAACTCATTAATTGCCTGCGCCGGGTTACTGGCGTAGCGGGGTTCCAGCGCAAACAGCGCCAGCGGGTTATAACCCCAGTAATTAGACAGCCCCAGCCGCTGCAGGCGCGGCTCGCTGGCGAAATGCGCAACAGGCAATAATTCCAGCGCAGTGATCCCCAGTTGTTTAAACCAGTTGATCATCACCGGGTGGCCCAGCGCCTTGTAGGTGCCGCGGATTTCCTGCGGCAGCGCCGGGTGCAACCACGTCAGCCCTTTGACATGTGCTTCGTAAATAACGGTGTTACCCCAGGGGATGCGCGGCGGCGCATCCTCTTCCCAGTCGTAATTGTCATGCACCACTACGCTGCGTAAGCCGAGCGCGGCGTTATCGTGGGGATCCGGCGCGTCATAACCGCCGTGAAACAACGGGTTGTCGAGCGTTTCGCCTTCAACACGCCGCGCACAAGGGTCGAGCAGTAATTTGGCCGGGTTAAAACGGTGCCCGCGAGCGGGCTCCCACGGGCCGTGAACACGGTAGCCATAATGCAAGCCAGGCTTCGCCCCTGCCAGAAAACCGTGCCAGATATTGCCAGTGCGGCCAGGTAAGTCGACGTGCTGTTCATTACCTTCATCATCGAACAGGCACAGCTCCACGCGCTCTGCATGGGCGGAAAACAGCGTAAAGTTCACGCCGTCTCTTTGCACATGTGCGCCGTGAGGTGTCGCTTTTCCGGCCGTCAGCTTGCTCATTCGCCCTCCCGCACCAGCCAGATAGTCGCCAGCGGCGGTATGGTCAACAGCAGAGAGTGTTCACGCCCGCGATTAGCGATCGCGTCGCTGTGTACCACGCCGCCATTGCCGGTGTTGCTACCGTGGTAATGCATTGAGTCGCTGTTCAGCTCTTCGCGCCAGCGACCCGGCTGATTGATACCAATGCGATAACCGGGGCGCGGGACAGGGGTAAAGTTGCTGACCACGATAATTTCATTGCCCTGCTTATCCCGACGGACAAAGGCAAACACCGAGGCTTCATGATCGTCCACCACCAGCCATTCAAACCCGTAGGGGTCAAAGTCCAGCTCGTGCAGCGCTTTGTGATGGCGATAAACCTGGTTCAAATCTCGCACCAGACGCTGCACGCCGTGATGCCAGTTATCACCGCCCTCCAGCAGGTGCCAGTCGAGGCTGGCATCGTGGTTCCACTCGCGCCCCTGCGCAAATTCGTTGCCCATAAACAGCAGCTTTTTACCGGGGAACGCCCACATCCAGGCGTAATAGGCGCGCAGATTGGCGAACTTTTGCCAGGCATCGCCGGGCATACGATCAAGAATGGATTTCTTGCCGTGCACCACTTCGTCATGGGAAAGCGGCAGGATAAAGTTCTCAGTGTAGTTATAGAGAATACCGAAGGTCATCTTGTCGTGGTGGTACTTGCGGTACACCGGATCAAGCTTCATGTAATCCAGCGTGTCATGCATCCAGCCGAGGTTCCATTTGTACCAGAAGCCCAGCCCGCCCAGCGACGGCGGGCGCGACACGCCAGCGAAATCGGTAGACTCTTCCGCCATGCTGACGGCGCCGGGCGCTTGCTCACCGATAATGCGGTTGGTATTGCGCAAAAACTCAATCGCTTCCAGGTTCTCACGACCGCCGAATTCATTGGGGATCCATTCCCCCTCTTTGCGGCTGTAGTCGCGGTAGATCATCGACGCCACCGCATCCACGCGCAGGGCGTCAATACCGAAGCGTTCAATCCAGTACAGCGCGTTACCGACCAGATAGTTGCTCACTTCCCGGCGACCATAGTTGTAAATCAGCGTGTTCCAGTCCTGGTGATAGCCTTCACGCGGATCGCTGTGCTCGTAGAGTTTGGTGCCGTCGAAATCCGCCAGACCAAAATCATCGGACGGGAAATGGCCTGGCACCCAATCGAGGATCACCCCTAAACCAGCCGCGTGCGCGGTGTGAATAAAGTGCAGGAAATCGTCGCGCGTACCGAAACGGCGGGTTGGCGCGTACAAACCGGTAGGTTGATACCCCCAACTGCCATCGAACGGATGCTCATTCACGGGCATCAACTCAAGATGGGTGAAGCCCATCCATTTCGCGTAAGGCACGAGCTGGTCCGCCAGCTCGCGGTAGCTGAGCCAAAAGTTGTTGTCGGTATGACGACGCCAGGAGCCAAGATGAACTTCATAGATACTGATTGGCGCATCGAATTCATTGGCGCGTTTGCGCTCTTCGCTCTGCGTTTTCTTGCCCGGCAAGCCGCAAATCAGCGACGCGCTGTCGGGCCGCATTTGCGCCTCAAACGCATAAGGATCAGCTTTGATACGCAGCTTACCTTGCGCATCAATCATCTCGAATTTGTAGAGCTGCCCATTGAGCGCACCGGGGATGAAAAGCTCCCAGATACCGCTTTCCCGACGCAGGCGCATCGGGTGGCGGCGGCCATCCCAGTAGTTAAACTGCCCTACCACGGAGACGCGCTGCGCATTTGGCGCCCAGACGGAGAAACGGGTACCCACCACGCCATCGACCGTATCGGCATGCGCTCCCAGCGTTTCGTAAGGCCGCATATGCGTGCCTTCGCTCAGCAGCCAGGCATCCATATCCTGGATTAACGGGCCAAAACGGTAAGGATCATCAATCAGATTTTGTTGGCCGTGCCAGATAACGGCGAACTGATAATAAAAAGGATTTTTACGGCGTTGCATCACGCCGCTAAAGAATCCCCTGGAATCCAGGCACTCCAGTTTTCCCACTTTGCGCCCGGTTTTCGGCTCGATAACCCACACTTCGGTGGCATCAGGCAGCAGCGCACGTACTTCCAGACCCGCTTCAGTCTGGTGCATCCCCAGCACCGAAAAAGGATCAGCAAAATGACCCGCAATAAGCGCGTTAATGACGTCTTTATCAACACGAACGGACATGGTTCTCATCCTGTTGTTGTGGCATCGCACCTTCCACCGTAGTAAGTCCGGTTGCGACACTTTTTTGACCTGAACGGCGCAGCACCAAATGTGCATCCTCTCTGCTCCGTCCCATCTTCAGGCAAGATGTTCCGACACCTTGTCTAAAGCATAGCCAACACTTTTCAACACTTGAGAAAATAAACACATCTGTGCTTCTTTCTGGCAAAAAAGCACAAAAAAAGGGGCGCCGTAGCGCCCCTTGTGGTGGTGAACTCTGTTACGCCAGTTGGCGCAACATACGACGCAGCGGTTCGGCCGCGCCCCATAACAGCTGGTCACCAACGGTAAAGGCTGAGAGGAACTCCGGCCCCATGTTCAGTTTACGCAGACGACCAACCGGCGTGGTCAGCGTGCCGGTGACGGCGGCTGGCGTCAGTTCGCGCATGCTGATCTCGCGATCGTTTGGCACCACTTTCGCCCACGGGTTATGCGCCGCCAGCAGCTCTTCGATAGTCGGAATCGACACATCTTTTTTCAGCTTGATGGTGAACGCCTGGCTGTGGCAGCGCAGCGCGCCGATGCGCACGCAAAGGCCATCGACCGGGATCACATTCGCGGTGTTGAGAATTTTGTTGGTTTCAGCCTGACCTTTCCACTCTTCGCGGCTCTGGCCGTTATCAAGCTGTTTGTCGATCCACGGGATCAGGCTGCCCGCCAGTGGTACGCCAAAGTTATCGACCGGCAGCTCGCCGCTACGGGTCAGCGCGGTCACTTTACGTTCGATATCCAGAATCGCTGACGCCGGATCGGCAAGCTCGGCGGCAACATGGCTGTGCAACTGGCCCATTTGCGTCAGCAGTTCACGCATATGGCGCGCGCCGCCGCCGGATGCGGCCTGGTAAGTGGCAACTGATACCCACTCCACCAGATCGTTGGCAAACAGCCCGCCGAGCGACATCAGCATCAGGCTGACGGTGCAGTTACCGCCGACAAAGGTTTTCACGCCGTTGTTCAGGCCGTCATTGATCACCGCCTGGTTAACCGGGTCGAGGATAATGATGGCGTCATCTTTCATGCGTAAAGAGGAAGCCGCGTCGATCCAGTAACCCTGCCAGCCGCTTTCACGAAGCTTTGGATAGATTTCGTTGGTATAATCGCCGCCCTGGCAGGTGACAATGATGTCGAGTGCCTTCAGCGCTTCCAGATTGAACGCGTCCTGAAGCGTGCCTGCTGTACTTCCGCCAAACGCGGGTGCAGCCTGCCCAAACTGGGAAGTGGAAAAGAAGACAGGGCGAATGGCGTCGAAATCGCGCTCTTCAATCATGCGCTGCATGAGAACGGAGCCGACCATTCCGCGCCAACCGATAAAACCAACATTTTTCATAGCGAAGTTCCTGCGAAGGTGTGTGCTGTGTATACGAACCAGTATCCCACTGGGAATAGCCACATTACAAAATGCAGCCAAAGTCGCAAGTGAAATTAATCAATGATCGCGAACGTATCAGAAATGCAGCTAATTACTGTAATTTTGCCGACTGCGTCAGGGATAAGAGTGAATGACTGATATCATCTCCGCCACCGTGTTGTTGATCCTGATTATGGATCCCCTGGGCAACCTGCCCATCTTTATGTCGGTACTGAAACACACCGAGCCGAAGCGCCGACGGGCGATCATGATCCGCGAGCTGCTCATTGCGCTGCTGGTGATGTTTATCTTCCTCTTCGCCGGGGAAAAAATCCTCGCGCTACTCAATTTACGCGCGGAGACGGTTTCTATCTCCGGCGGCATTATTCTGTTCCTGATTGCCATTAAGATGATTTTCCCCAGCGAATCCGGCAGCAGCTCTGGCCTGCCCGCTGGCGAAGAGCCGTTTATCGTCCCGCTGGCAATCCCGCTGGTGGCAGGTCCAACGCTGCTGGCAACGTTAATGCTGCTTTCCCATCAATATCCGAATCAAATGAGCCACCTGGTGATTGCGCTGCTGATTGCCTGGGGCGGCACGGTGGCTATCTTGTTGCAATCGTCACTGTTTTTGCGCCTGCTCGGCGAGAAAGGGGTTAACGCACTGGAAAGGCTGATGGGTCTGATCCTGGTGATGCTCGCCACCCAGATGTTCCTGGATGGGATTCGGGTGTGGATGAAGGGGTAAAACGAACCCTCTCCCGACGGGAGAGGGTTGGCAAACTTAGCTCAACAGTGAAAACGCAATCATCCCGATAATCGCACCGGTGGTGCCAAGGATGGTTTCCATCATGGTCCAGGTTTTCAGCGTTTGCGCTTCGGTTGCGCCGGTAAAGCGGCCATACAACCAGAAACCGGCGTCGTTCACGTGGCTTACCACAATCGAACCGCCCGCGATGCAGATAGAGAGTGCTGCCATCTGCGCGCCGTTGAAATGCAACTGTTCAATAACCGGCATTACCAGGCCGACAGCCGTCAGACAAGCAACCGTGGCGGAACCCTGAATAATGCGCACCGCGGCAGCCAGCACAAAACAGGTGATCGCGATAGGCAAGCCCATTCCGGTCAGCGCTTCGCCCAGTGCCGGGCCAACGCCGGAATCCACCAGCACTTGCTTGAACACGCCGCCCGCACCAATCACCAGCAGAATAATGCCCGCCGGTTGCAGCGCCTGACCGCAGATTTCCATCACACGATCTTTCGGCATTCCCTGTCTCATCGCTAGGCCATAAATCGCCACCAGGCACGCAACGAGGATCGCGGTGAACGGGTGACCGATAAACTCCAGCCAGTCGTACAAATTGCTGCCTTCGGTAACGAAACGCGCGGCGATGGTTTTCATCCCCACCAGCACCAGCGGGAGCAAAATCAGCGACAGGCTGAAACCAAACGAGGGCATTTTGCCTTCGCCCAGATGCGGCTCGCTAATATCATCAGGAATGTGCAGCTCCACATGGCGGCTGATAAAGTTGCCCCATAGCGGACCAGCAATCAACATGCCCGGAATTGCCGCGCACAGGCCAATCAGGATCATCCAGCCGAAATCCGCGTGCATCTGCGATGCCAGCAGCATCGGTGCAGGCCCCGGCAGCAGGAACGCCGCGGCTGCCGCAACCCCTGCGAACAGCGGAATAACCAGTTTCACCAGGTTGGTGCCGGTATGGCGCGCCATAGAGAACGCCACGCTAATCAACAGCACAATCGCCACTTCAAAAAACAGCGGCAGCGCGCAAATCAGACCGGCGAGGCCAATCGCGTAATGCGCGCGACTGTGACCAAAGGATCGCAACATTTTGACGGCGATTTGGTCCACCGAGCCGGTCTCGTGAAGGATTTTGCCGAACATCGCGCCGAGCGCGACCACAATCGCCAGAAAGCCGAGCGTACCGCCCATCCCTTTTTCCATGGTCTGCGCGATTTTAATCAACGGCATCCCGGAAAAAAGCCCTGCGCCAATGGAAACCACCATCAAAGCAACAAAAGCGTGCATACGCGCTTTCATCACTAAAAACAGCAGCAGCAAAACCGAGCCTACTGCTGTTAAAACAAGCGTTAATGTACTCACTTAGCACTGCCTTTAGTAATGACTTCAATGGTGCTGGCAACAACACCCTCCAGCGGCTGGTCAATATCCACAACCAGAACATCCGGCTCATCCGCGCCCGGTTCTTGCAGCGCTTCAAACTGCGTTACCAACATTTGCGTTTTGAAGAAGTGCCCTTTACGCGCTTTCAGACGGCCTTCAATCACGTCGAAGTCGCCTTTCAGGTAGATGAAAGAGAGGTTTGGGTTACCGTCGCGCAGCTGGTCGCGATAGTGTTTTTTCAGCGCCGAGCAAACAATCAGCGACACTTTGTTGGTGCGCTGCATGGCGAAAGCGGCGTCGTTCAGCGCCTGCAGCCACGGTTTGCGGTCATCGTCGTTCAGCGGTTCACCGGACGCCATTTTGGTGATGTTGCTGCGCGGATGGAGGAAGTCGCCGTCGAGAAACGCGGCATGTAACTGATGCGCCACTTCGCTGGCGACAGCGGATTTACCGCTGCCTGAAACGCCCATCAGAACATAAACGTGGTGATCAAGGTTAGTCGTGCTCAAGGGTAGCCCCCACTGGTGCAAGAGTGAATTGTTACGGGTAACTGTTATCGGTAACATTGTCCTGCTGGGGTAACGGAGAAGCAATATCCATTCGTGCCAGAGATAAATAAGTGTGAGCTAGCTCAAATTTGTCAGACTAAATAGATCCGCCCGGTGACAAAGTGAAACCTAAATCTAACATTTTCGGCGTAACTGACTCACCACGAATGCGCGCCAGTAAGCGTTCAGCGCCAATTCGCCCCATGCGTTCACGCGGCGTGAGCACGCTTGCCAGACGCGGCTCCATTACCTGGCCAATGTCGTGACCGTGGAACCCGGCGATTGCCATATCCTGCGGAATTTTCAGCCCCAGACGCTGGCACTCAAACGCCGCGCCAACGGCAAGGTCATCGTTCGTACAAAAAATTCCGTCAAGCTGAGGGTACTCGCGGCGCGCCTGGCGCATCAGTTCGATACCGGCGGTATAAGAGGAAGATTGCTCCACCATCACGCTGTACGGCGTTAAACCTGCCTCCAGCATCGCCTGCTCGTAACCCTTCTGTTTGATGATAGTACGTTCGTCCAGGCGTGCGCCGAGATAAGCAACCCGACGGTGGCCGCGCTCAATGATGGCGGTCGTTATCTGCCGCGCCGCTTCGAAGTTATCAAAGCCAACAGCGATATCGAGGCAAGGCGAGCGGCTGTCCATTAGCTCCACCACCGGAATACCAGCAACTTCAATCATTTTCAGCGTGCGCTGGGTATGGGTACGTTCGGTAAGGATCAGGCCGTCAATGTTCCATGAGAGCATCGATTCCAGGCGCTCTTCTTCCATTTCGGCTTTGTAACCGTAGTGCGCCAGCATAGTTTGATACCCGTGCGCGTCGGTCACGCTTTCAATGCCGCGTAACACTTCGGCGAAAACCTGGTTGGTCAGGGAAGGGAGAAGCACACCAATCGCCCGGCTGGTGGCGTTAGAGAGAATATCGGGAGCCCGATTTGGAATGTAACCCAGTTCATCAAGCGCAGCAGCTATTTTGCCCCGTAACGCGACGGAAACTTGCTCCGGGTTACGCAAAAAACGGCTAACGGTCATTTTGGTCACGCCAACGCGATCGGCCACATCCTGAAGTACGGGTCTTTTCTTTTTCATCGTCCTGACATTTTTCTGAGTAAGAGATTTCCTCAGTTTATCACGGACAACGCGCAACCTTCCGGCCAAAACCAGGAGGTTGCGTCATTTATTTAACCAACATCATACCGGCGGCAGATCGAACAGCAGGATTTCACTGTCGCTATCGGCATGCACCGAGATAGCCTGCTCATCCCAAATGGCCAGACCATCGCTGGTGGTGGCTTTTGTCCCGTTGATAGTGACTTCGCCTTTCACCACCTGGATCCACACGCGGCGTTCAGCGGCAATCTGGTGTACAGACTGCTCATCTTTCAGCAGCGCCCAGCGGTAAAGCTCCATATCCTGATGCACTTTCAGCGAACCATCACGCGCATCCGGCGATAGCACCAGTTGTTTGCCCTGCACCGCATCAAAGCGACGCTGTTCATAGCGCGGCGTGATGCCGTTAGTTTCTGGAATGATCCAGATTTGATACAGGCGCAGACGGTCGGTTTTGCTCGGGTTGTATTCCGAGTGACGCACCCCAGTACCGGCGCTCATAATCTGGAACTCGCCCGCAGGAACCTGTTCTTTGTTGCCCATGCTGTCCTGGTGTTCAACCGCCCCTTCCAGTACATACGTCAGGATTTCCATGTCTTTGTGCGGGTGAGTGCCAAAGCCCTGGCCTGCATCGATAACGTCATCGTTAATCACACGCAGTGCCGAGAAGCCCATAAAATTTGGGTCGTAATAGTTGGCAAACGAGAAAGTGTGCCAGGAATCCAGCCAACCATGATTTGCATGGCCACGGTCATTTGCTTTGCGTAAGAAGATCATCTTGTTTACCCCCGTATGTTTTCGATGGAGTAAGTGTGGACGCAATTGACCAACGATCATAGAGGGTGAAAATTGACTCCTCTGTTCAAAAAAAGTGAACAAGTTGCGAGGAGTCTTTTTCAGTTATTTCGCGAGGGTTATCGTGGCAGGAGAAGCCTGCTCAAAGGCGCGCTCCAGCAGTTCAAGGTTGGTGAGAACTTCAGATTCCTTGACGTAATTTGGCGCACCGTTTGAAAGCGTTTCGTACAGCGCATCGTAGACGCGGCCATAGTCACCCGTTTCCGGAGCGACCTCTTCCCGCACCGTTTCACCCGCCGCATTCACATATTCCAGAACGCCCTTGCTGTCGTCAGCGGCAAAACCGGGTTCGCCCGGCATGATATTGGCTTTCAGGCTGGTTTCCTGCTGGTCGATACCGTATTTAATAAACGACCCTTTGGTGCCGTGGACGATAAATTTCGGGTAATCAATCTTCACCAGATGGCTGGTTTTGACGATGGCTTTTAAATCGCCGTAAAACAGCTGGGCTTCGAAAGTATCATCCGGGTTGGCTTTATTACGCAGGCTGCGGATGTCATATGCGGCATGATCCGGGCGGCCAAACAGCGAAATGATTTGATCCATCGTATGCACGCCAAGGCCATAAAATGAGCCGTCCTGCGGCAAACCAGGTTTGGTTTCCGCTACCGGGCGGTAGTAATCAAAATGGCTTTCGATTTCCACGATGTTGCCGAGTTTGCCGCTTTCAATCGCCTTTTTCGTGGTGAGGAAGCAGGAGTCAAAACGGCGATTCTGGTACGGCGTTACCGTCAGGCCTTTGCGTTTTGCCAGCTCAAACAGCGTTACCGCTTCCGCCATTGTCGGGGTGAATGGTTTTTCCACCAGCACATTTTTACCCGCTTCCAGCGCACGCTTAGCGTAGTCGAAATGGCTGTCGGCATGGGTACAAACGATCACCAGTTTGACCTGCGGATCATTAAAGATGTCGTCAATATCGCTGGTGAAGTGAATGTGTTGATACTGCGGATGCTGCTCTTCCGGCTTCGGGTGGCGGCGAAAAATATGCGCCACATGCCAGCTGTCTTTGCGGTGCAGAACATACGGGAGGTGATAACGGGTGGTGCTTTTACCAAAGCCGATAAAGGCGCAATGTAGCGTCATAATCCAGTCCTTATCAAGTTGACTCTCACAACCATAGCGCATCTGCAAAGGACGTGTCCCTGACCCTTTTCCCAAAAGGGCGGCAAACGGGAAGGCAAATCGCAGGCAAAAAAAAGCCAGCACGCGGCTGGCTAAGAAATACTGGAAGCAATGTGAGCAATGTCGTGCTTTCAGGATTACCGCAACGGTTTCCCTGAACGCATGGCAATAATAATCATTATCATTCGCACTTGTCCACTTTTTTTTGCAAAAAATGGCAGTTGACGCTTCGCCAGAAAGCCAGGAAGGTAGCTTTCTACCCCATCAACAGGAGAAGCAGGATGAGCAAGATAGTGGTACGCCATGCCGAAGCGCGCGATGCAGAATCTTTACGTCAGTTTTATGCGCAACCCGAGGTGTATCATAACCTGCTACAGCTACCTCATCCCCCTGCAGAACTGTGGGAAGATCGCCTGAAGCCGCAACCCGGCCGCCGCCAGTTGGTTGCCTGCATTGACGAGCAAGTCGTCGGGAACCTGACGTTAATGGTGGAACAAAACCCGCGCCGTAGCCATGTCGCCTTTTTTGGCATGGCGGTATCATCGGCGTTCCAGAACCGGGGCGTCGCCAGTGCGCTGATGCGTGAAATGATTAACCTGTGCGATAACTGGTTGCGCATCGAACGCATTGAGTTAACGGTGTTTGCTGATAACGCCCCCGCGCTCGCCGTGTACCGTAAATTTGGTTTCGAGATTGAGGGTACAGGCAAGCGTTATGCGTTGCGTAACGGCGAGTATGTTGATTCGTACTATATGGCACGAATGAAAGGCTAAGAAATTCCTCTCCCCAAACGGGGAGAGGAATTGTTCAGTATCCGGCGGTTAAATCATCCACCGAGCGCGGATCCGACGCGCCATACAATGTACCGTCCGGCCCGACCATAATGCTCTGCGTACTGCCCATCGCTTCCTTAACGGCTACTTTTTGCCCTTTCTGTTCAAGCAGTTTTAACGTGTCCGGGCTAAAGCCTTTCTCGACGCGCAGTTCATCCGGCAGCCATTGATGATGAAAACGCGGCGCGTTGGTAGCCTCGGCGACATTCATACCAAAATCGATGCTATTCACCACCATTTGCAACACTGTTGTGATAATACGGCTACCGCCGGGGCTGCCGGTGACCAGCCAGGTTTTGCCATCTTTCAGCACAATGGTTGGCGACATTGAAGAGAGTGGGCGTTTGCCCGGCCCAATCGCATTCGCATCGCCGCCCACCAGCCCGTAGACATTCGGCACGCCCGGTTTGGCAGAGAAATCATCCATTTCGTTATTCAGCAGAATGCCGGTATTGCCAGCAACAATCCCGGTGCCGAATACCGTATTCAGCGTATAAGTGACCGCAACTGCATTGCCATCTTTATCCACCACCGAGAAGTGCGTGGTTTGGTTACTTTCGTAAGGTGCCAGCTTGCCGGGGCGGATCTGGCTGGAGGGGCGCGCTTTGTTGACATCAATCTGCGCGGCGATCGATTTGGCGTACTCTTTGTTGGTTAACGCCTGCCACGGCACTTTGACAAAGTCCGGATCGCCCAGATATTCCGAACGGTCGGCATAGGCATATTTCTCCGCCTCGGTCATCACCTGCATCGCATCCGCACTGCCAAAGCCGTACTTCGCCAGATCGAAGTTTTCCAGGATATTGAGGATTTCCACGATATGAATCCCGCCTGATGAGGGCGGTGGCATGGAGTAAATCTCGTAACCGCGATAGCTGCCGCTTATCGGCGTGCGCTCCACGGCTTTGTAGTTGGCTAAATCCTCTTTGGTGATAAGCCCACCGTTTTTGCTCATCTGCTGGGCGATTTGCTCAGCAATCGCGCCTTTGTAGAAGGCGTCCGGACCTTTCTCAGCAATCATCTCCAGACTTTTGCCGAGATTGCTTTGCACCAGCTTGTCGCCCTTTTTCAGCGGCTCGCCATCTTTCCAGAAAATGGCTTTGCTGGTTTCGTGGTTGGGCAACACTTCACTGCCATAGGTTTTCAAATCGCCCGCCAGCGCATCGTTCACCACAAAGCCCTGTTTCGCCAGCTTGATGGCCGGTTGCACCACTTTGTTCAGCGGCAGCGTGCCGTACTTTTCCAGCGCCAGCGAGAAACCTGCAACGGTGCCGGGCGTGCCGGACGCCAGATGAGAAGTCAGGGATTTTTTACTGTCCGGGTTGCCCTGATCGTCGAGAAACATATCGCGTGTCGCGCCAGCGGGGGCCATTTCACGGAAATCAATCGCCGTGACGTTCCCTTCTTTGCTACGAATCAGCATGAAACCGCCACCGCCGAGGTTACCGGCCTGCGGATGCGTGACTGCCAGTGCGTAACCAACCGCCACCGCTGCATCCACCGCGTTACCGCCCTGCTTGAGAATATCGACACCGACGCGCGTGGCAGTTTCATCCACCGAGGCAACCATGCCCTGTTTCGCTACAACAGGATGAAAGACATCGGCTTCAACCCCGTAAGATACCGGAGGCGGCGCGGTCGCCTGCCCTTCTGGCGGCGCCGCCGCAACGCCAAAACATCCTCCCGCCATCAGCGCGGCAATCGCCAGCCAACGCGCAAACTTCTGTTTCATCATCGTCGTTCTCCCGAGTAAGGGCTACAGTCCCCGCTTAAGCCTGGTTCACAACTCTTAAAAATGCATTGTCACGAATGAAAGCGAGTAAACTGATAGGAAACCTCAATGGAGGACAGGACGATGAAACGATTACTGATTCTGGCGGCGCTGCTGCCCTTTAGCGCCTTTGCACAGCCATTAAACACCACCAATGATCCGCACCAGCCGGGGTATGTGATCCCAAGCCAGCAGCGAATGCAGACGCAGATGCTCAACCAGCAGCAACAGCATCAAGGAATGCTGAAACAGCAGATGCAGACGCAAACCCAGCTACAACAGCAACAATTGCAGATGCAGATGAATAACAATTCCCAACGGGTAAGGCAGGCGCAGCCGGGGGAGCTCAATCCCGGCGGCCAGCAAGTGCTCCCCAACAACAGCCCCGGGATGCTCAGCGGGGGAACAACTAGCAGCGGTATGACGCAGCAACATATGCTGCCGCAAACGCAAAACGGCGACATGCTGCAAAGCACATCGCCGTCGACAACACCTTAGTACTGGTCGACAACACCTTAGTACTGGTCGACAACACCTTAGTACTGGAAGTGCGGCCCGATATCGTCAATTTTATCGGTGCAGATGCTATCAACACCCCAGCGCAGCAGTTCCGCCGCCCGTGCGGGCTGGTTGACGGTATAGACCAGGATGCGCAAGCCCGCATCGCGCAACATGCGTACGCGGGCTTCATCCAGCAGTTTATGGTTCAGATGGATCGATACGCAGCCCAGCCGTTCGGTGAGCACCTGCCAGTCATCACGCCACTCATCGAGCAGCAGGCCGCGCGGCAGTTCCGGCGCGGCTTGCTGCGCCGCTTCCAGCGCATCAATTTCAAACGATGAAAGCAGCGGCGGTGTCATTCCGGCCCACAGATCGCGCGCGGCCAGCGCAACCACTTTACCGGTGAGCGCCCCGCTGCCGGTGGTCGGTTTAATTTCGATATTCGCCATCATGCCGTGCTGGCGACAGCGCTCGGCCACCTGGGAGAGCAGCGGCAGCGGTTCGCCTTTGAATTCACCGCTGAACCAGCCACCTGCATCCACTTTCAGCAGATCGTTCCACGCCAGTTCGCCCGCGACGCCCCAACCGTTACTGGTACGCTCCAGATTGTCGTCATGCAGCAGGAAAATCTGCCCATCTTTCGACAGCTTGGCATCGAACTCAATCATCGTGTGCCCGTAACGCGCGCCAACATCAATGGCAGCCAGTGTGTTTTCCGGTGCCAGTTTACCGCCGCCGCGATGGGCGACAATGTGGGGATATGGCCAGTTGCTCATACTCGTTGTCCTGTTTCACCATCAAATAAGTGCAGGTGATTTTCCGGCAGATGGAGCCATAACGTGCTGCCCGCCGTCGGGCGATCCTGATGCGACAAACGCACCACCAGTTTCTGCTCGCCCCAGCGACCATGCGCTAAGTTATCCGCGCCGAGGATCTCCAGCGTGTCCATCACCAGCGGTACACCGCCTGCGGCCTGTGAGCTTAGCGCAATATGTTCCGGGCGGATACCCAGCGTCATCTTGCGGCCAGCATACCCGCGATAGTACCAGTTGATCGGCAGCGCCATGCCGCTCTCCAGTTCAAAGTGCGTACCGGCGCTGCTGATACGGCCATCAAGCAGGTTCATCGCCGGGCTACCGATAAAGCTCGCCACAAAGCGGCTGGCGGGTTTTTCATACACCTCAACCGGCGTACCGATTTGCTCCGCCACGCCTTTATTCATCACCAGCACGCGCTGCGCCAGCGTCATTGCTTCCACCTGATCGTGGGTAACGTACAGTGAAGTAGTGTTCAGACGACGATGCAGTTGTTGCAGCTCAAGGCGCATTTGCACACGCAGCTTGGCGTCAAGGTTGGAAAGCGGTTCATCGAAGAGAAACACCGCTGGATCGCGGACAATCGCGCGGCCCATCGCCACACGCTGGCGCTGGCCGCCAGAGAGTTCGCGCGGGCGGCGTTTTAACAGGCCCTCTAATTCAAGAATACGCGCCGCTTCCGCGACACGCCCGGCGATATGCTCTTTGCCCATGCCGCGAATTTTCAGCCCCCACGCCATATTCTCTTCCACACTCATGTGCGGGTAGAGCGCATAGTTCTGGAACACCATCGCGATACCGCGATCTTTGGGTTCCATTTCGGTGACGCGCTGGGTATCAATCCAGATATCCCCGCTGGTTACGCGCTCCAGGCCTGCGACCATGCGCAACAGTGTTGATTTACCACAGCCCGACGGGCCAACCATCACAATAAACTCACCGTCTGCGACATCCAGCGTCAGCGGCTGGATCACCTGGGTTTTGCCGCTGTCCCAACTCTTGGTGACCGCTTGTAATTTTAATCCTGCCATATAAGGTTGCATCTCTTGATTGTTCGTGAACGTCGCTGGCGGCCATTTTTGCCCAAGGCAAGGCGCGAGCGGCGAAGTTTGGTGGGCCCAAATAAAACGCGAGTAACGAAGCTTTGGGCAAAAATGGCCCCAGCCCTTCGGGACGCGTGCCGAAACCGCGTACTCTGCGTTGTCGGATTTGGACATAGGCCCACTATGTCCATCATCCTCCGCCTTGATTACGCGGTTTCGGCTCAGCGTCGACGTCACGCACAATCAAGGGATACAACCTACTTCTCACTGTCGACCAGGCCACGCACAAAGGCGCGCTGCATGGCTAAAACGATAACGACCGGGGGGATCAACGTCAGCAACATCGCTGCCATGACCTGGTTCCATTGCGTGGTGCTTTCACCGCTGGCAATCATGCTTTTTACCCCCGCCACGGCGGTGCCAAGATTGACGTCGCTGATGATCAGCAGCGGCCACAAATACTGGTTCCAGCCGTAGATAAAGGTGATGACGAACAGCGCCGCGAGGTTGGTTTTTGACAGCGGCAACACGATGTCGCGGAAAAAACGCATTGGCGATGCGCCATCAATTCGCGCGGCTTCCATCAACTCGTCCGGCAAGGTCATAAAGAACTGGCGGAACAAAAACGTTGCTGTTGCGGAGGCCATCAGCGGCAGCGTCAAACCGGTGTAGCTGTCGAGCATTTTCAGGTTTGCAATCACTTCCACCGTTGGGAAAATACGCACCTCAACCGGCAGCATCAGCGTGCAGAAGATCATCCAGAAGAAGAGGTTACGCAGCGGAAAGCGGAACCAGACAATGGCGAAGGCAGAGAGCATCGATACGGCGATTTTGCCGACGGTGATGACAAACGCCATGATGAAGCTGTTGGTCAGCATCAACCAGAACGGCGCGCTATTCGCGCCAATACCGTTGACCCAGATGTTGCGCAGGTTCTCCCACAAATGGGTGCCGGGGATCAGCGTCATGGGCGTGTCGTACACGGCGTTGATATCCAGCGTCGCCGTTACGAAGGCGACATACAGTGGGAACAGCACCACCGCAATCCCGAGAATAAGCATGATATGGCTGAATAACGTCAGCCCGGGGCGATTCTCAATCATTGGTAGCGCACCTTACTTTCAACATAACGGAACTGGACCACCGTCAGCACTATCACCAAAAACATCAGCACCACCGACTGTGCCGCAGACGTGGAGAGATCCAACCCGGCGAAACCTTCGCGGTAAATTTTATAAATCAGCGTCGTCGTCGCCTGAACCGGGCCACCGGCTGTCGCGGCGTCGATCACCGGGAACGTGTCGAAAAAGGCGTACACCAGGTTAACCACCAGCAGGAAAAAACTCACCGGCGCAATGAGCGGCAGTGACAATTTGAAGAAGCGACGGATCGGCCCGGCACCGTCAATGGCGGCGGCTTCAACCAGTGAGCGCGGAATTGACTGCAAAGCGGCAAAGAAGAACAGGAAGTTGTAGCTGATCTGCTTCCATACCGAAGCAAAAACCACGAGGAACATGGCCTGGCCGCTGTTTTGCGCATGGTTCCAGTCATAGCCAAACTGCGCCAGAAAATGGGTAAGCAAGCCGCGACCGGGGTTAAAGAGAAAAATCCACAGCACAGCGGCAACCGCTGGCGCAACGGCGTAGGGCAGCAGCATCAGCGTTTGATAAATGCGACTGCCGCGCACCACGTTATCCACCAGCGCGGCAAAAAACAGGGAAACCAGCAGGCCGCTGAACGTCACCCACGCGCTAAAGCGCATGGTGGTCCAGAAAGAGTCCAGATAATAGCTGTCGTGAAACAGCGCGACGAAATTATCCAGCCCGACAAACTGGCTGGAGAGGCCGAACGGATCGACACTTTGTACCGAATACCACAGCGCTTCAGCCGCAGGCCAGATAAAGAAAATAATGGTGATAGCCAGCTGCGGCGCCACTAACACGTATGGGAGCCAGCGCGAACGAAACACCGGACGGGATGAGGACATAAGCAACTCTTTTCAGATAGGCCGGATAGCAACGGCCTACCGTAAAGTAGGCCGTCTTTGTCTGCCGGATAAGTACTTTTCTCCCGGCAAAACACTACATCAAGACTTGGTGGACTGCTCGAAGCGGCGCAGCAGCTGGTTACCACGCTCAACGGCGGAATCGAGCGCCTGTTGCGGGGTTTTCTTACCGGTCCATACGCTTTCCAGCTCTTCATCAACAATGGTACGGATCTGCGGCATGTTGCCCAGACGCAGACCTTTGGTGAACGCCAACGGCGGCTTGTTCAGCATCTGACGCGTAGCGATATCTGCGCCCGGGTTCTTGTCATAGAAGCCCTCTTTACGCGTCAGATCGTACGCTGCGGTAGTGATCGGCAGGTAACCAGTTTTCTGGTGCCACTCCGCTGCGTTTTCCGGTTTTGCCAGGAAGTCGAGGAACTGGGCAACGCCTTTGTAAGTGGCATTGTCTTTACCCTGCATCACCCACAGGCTTGCGCCGCCGATAATGGCGTTCTGCGGCGCACCTTTCACGGTGGCGTCATACGGCATCATGCCAACGCCATAATTGAATTTGGCGTAATGGCGAATATCTGCCAGCGAACCAGAAGAGGCAGTAGTAATGGCGCAGTCGCCGTTATAGAACTTCTCAGTGGACTCATCTTTACGCCCGAAGTAGCTGAAATCGCCTTTTTTGTTCAGTTCTTCCAGCATGGCGATGTGTTTCACCTGCTCCGGCTTATTGAACTCCAGTACCGCGTCAGTACCGTCAAAGCCGTTGTTTTTGGTCGCAACCGGCAGACCATGCCAGGCGCTGAAGTTCTCAATCTGGATCCAGCCCTGCCAGCCGCTGGCGTAGCCGCATTTCATCCCGGCCGCTTTCAGCTTGGCGGTGTATTCGGCCAGATCCTGCCAGGTTTTCGGCGGCTGATCCGGATTCAGACCCGCTTTTTTAAAGGCGTCTTTGTTGTAATACAGCACGGGTGTAGAGCTGTTGAACGGCTGAGAGAGCAAATGACCCGTTTTAGAATCGGTGTAGTAACCCGCAACGGTCGGCACAAACTGGCTTTCATCAAAGTTGATGCCCGCGTCTTTAAACACCTGGTAGACCGGTTTGATCGCTTTAGATGCCATCATGGTGGCGGTACCGACTTCGTAAACCTGCAAAATCGCCGGTGCGTTACCGGTACGGAAGGCAGCGATACCCGCGCTCAGGCTCTGCTCGTAGTTGCCTTTATAGATCGGTACGATTTTGTAATCCGGGTGGGTGTCATTGAAACGTTGCGCCAGGGAGTCAACTTCTTTACCTAACTCCCCTTCCATCGAATGCCAGAACGGAATGGTGGTTACCGCCATGGCGTTACCTGCAAAGACTAACCCCATCGCCAGACCCAAAGCTGTATGTCGTAACGTTGTCATTGTGCTCTCTCTTGTTATGCGGATGCGCGATTTCACGCGTTTTTATGCTCGCGAGGTAACATGACATGCGCGAATTACAGAAAAATAACCATTTAATTACAAATAGATGACAGACAGGCGTCAGCAAAATGTCGCCAGGATGATGGTACGGTGAAGGAAAAATGGCGGTTAATGGGGCGGCCATCGCGCTTTAGAAAGGAAAAAGGGCTTCCCTGTTAAACAGAGAAGCCCTTTATAAAGGCGCTTAGAGGTATGCACATTACCGTTTCCCTGAAAAGGCAGGGATTTCTCCCTGCCTCCAGGTTGCTACTTACCGGATTCGTAAGCCATGAAAGCCGCGACCTCGCGGAACCCATCTTTGTAACGAATTTCGCACAGCGATTTCCGTGTCAGATAAGTGAATATCAGCAGTGTGAAACACACGATAAACACGCACCAGATAAGGGTTCCTTGCGGTAGCTTCATAACCTGCGGCTCCTTGCCTTTCGGCGGGTAAGAGGCTACTCTACATGTGTCGAGCATATAGACAGGCCTCGTTGGTTAATTGAAAAATTACCTTCGGGGCTTTCTTCTTTCTGCCGCACAACTTTTTACCGTCATGAGGCAAAAAGCCTCAAGCGCCACCCGCATCATATCCCATCAAGCCGTCTTGTCGCATCGCAGGAAAACGTTTTTAAGACAAAAAAACCGGCCCTTACGAGACCGGTTTAAATGCTATTACATCAACAAGTTACCCGCCCAGGTAAGCGCTGCGCACCGCTTCGTTCGCCAGTAACGCGTCGCCGGTATCTTCCAGCACTACATGGCCGTTTTCCAGTACATACCCGCGATCGGCGAGCTTCAGCGCCTGGTTAGCGTTCTGCTCCACCAGGAAGATGGTCATGCCCTCTTTTCGCAGTTGCTCAATGGTGTCGAAAATTTGCTGAATAATGATCGGCGCAAGACCCAGCGAGGGTTCATCCAGCAGTAACAAACGCGGCTGACTCATCAGCGCGCGCCCAATCGCCAGCATCTGCTGCTCACCGCCGGACATGGTGCCAGCCCGCTGGATGCGGCGCTCATGCAGGCGCGGAAACAGTTCATAAACCCTTTGAATACGCGACTGATACTGCTCACGATCGGCGAAAAAACCGCCCATCGCCAGGTTCTCTTCCACGGTCATCCGCGAAAAGACACGGCGACCTTCCGGCACAATTGCCACGGCTTCGCGCATGATCTTCGCGGTCTGCCAGTCGGTAATATCTTTGCCATCAAATACAATGCGCCCGCTGCTGGCGCGCGGATCGCCGCACAGCGTGCCAAGCAACGTGGTTTTCCCCGCGCCGTTGGCACCAATCAGCGTCACGATTTCGCCCTGGTTAATATGCAGGCTGACATCATGCAGCGCCTGGATTTTGCCGTAGTGAGCGCTAACTTTGTCAAAAGATAACATCGCCTTTTCCATCTTATGCCTCACCAAGGTATGCGCGGATCACGTCCGGGTTATTACGAATCTCTTCCGGCGTCCCGTTCGCCAGCGGCGTGCCCTGGTTCACTACATAAATCCGGTCGGAAATCCCCATCACCAGCTTCATATCATGCTCGATCAGCAGGATGGTGGTGTTGTGATGGTTACGCAGCTCGACAATCAGCTCGTCCAGCTCTTTGGTCTCTTTCGGGTTCAGACCGGCTGCCGGTTCATCAAGCATCAGGATTTCCGGCTGCGTCACCATGCAGCGCACAATCTCCAGACGGCGCTGATCGCCGTAAGCAAGGTTGCTGGCCTGGCGGTTAGCGTGCGCTAACAAACCAATACGTTCCAGCCAAGTTGCGGCGCGGTCCAGCGCTTCACTCTGCGCGCGACGAAACGCCGGCGTTTTCAGCAGGCCAGAGAAAACCCCGGTTTTGAGCTGCTGATGTTGCCCCACCAGCAGATTTTCAATCACCGTCATTTCGCGAAACAGACGCACGTGCTGGAAAGTCCGCACCACGCCCATACGGGCGATTTGCTGCCCCGGCAACCCTTCCAGGTGCTGGTCACGCAGCATAATGGTGCCGCCCGTCGGTTTATAGAAACCGGTCAGGCAGTTAAACACGGTGGTTTTGCCCGCGCCGTTCGGGCCAATCAGCGAAACGATCTCCTGCGGGCGCAGCTCTAACGACACATTGTTGACAGCCAGCAGACCGCCAAAGCGCATCATCAAACCGTTTACGGATAACAGTGGCTGACTCATGCCTGCTCTCCTTTCGCTTGCCCGTTTTTCAATTTCAACTGCGGACGGGTCATCGGTAGCAAGCCTTGCGGACGCCAGATCATCATCAGTACCATCAAACCACCCAGCATCAACATGCTGTATTCATTGAAATCACGCATCAACTCACGGGATACCACCAGCAGGATAGCCGCGAGGATCACCGCAAACTGCGAGCCCATACCGCCCAATACCACAATCGCCAGCACAAACGCCGATTCGGCGAAAGTGAACGATTCCGGGCTGACAAAGCCCTGGCGCGCGGCAAAAAGCGTACCGGCAAAACCGGCGAACGCGGCGCTGATGGTAAAAGCCGTCAGCTTAATGCGTGTCGGGTTCAGGCCGAGCGAGCGACAGGCGATTTCGTCTTCACGCAGCGCTTCCCACGCGCGCCCCAGCGGCATGCGTAACAGACGGTTAATCACAAACAGCGTCAGCACCACCAGCAGCAACGCAACCAGGTAGAGGAACACCACGCGGTCACTGGGATCGTATTCCACATGGAAGAAGTTGCTGAACGTGTCCCAGCCACCTTCACGGGCAGTACGGCTGAACTCCAGACCGAACAGGGTCGGTTTGGGGATCTGGCTAATGCCGTTCGGGCCGCCGGTGATTTCGGTGTTATTCAACAACAGGATACGGACGATTTCGCCGAAGCCCAGCGTCACAATCGCCAGGTAATCGCCGCGCAGACGCAGCACCGGGAAACCGAGCAGGAAACCGGCGGCAGCAGAAACCAGCCCCGCCAGCGGCAGGCACGTCCAGAACCCCAGACCGTAATAATGGTTGAGCAGCGCGAAGGTATATGCGCCGATGGCGTAGAAACCGCCGTAACCCAGCACCAGCAAACCGGAAAGCCCGACCACCACGTTCAGGCCGAGGCCAAGGATGATATAGATCATCGTCATGGTGGCGATATCTACCGTGCCGCGCGAAACAACAAACGGCCACGCCACCGCAATCACCAGCAGCGCCAACAGGAACAACTTCTGTTTGAGCGTAGAGCCATCAATTGCCGGCAGCACGAATTTCGGACCGGAAACACCCTTCAGGCTTTTCTGGAATACAGGCCGCAGCAACTGGAAGAAAAACACCACCGCCGTGCCGATAAAGATCCACTGCCAGCGGATATCCGCCGCGGTATCGACCACCAGTTTGGTGCCGTTCAGCTCCAGTTGCACGCCCATAAAGACGCTCGCCAGGATGAAAAACATCGCCGCTGAGAGCAGCGCCATCGCAAAATGCATCGGTTTCATACTTTTTCAACCTCCGGGCGACCGAGGATGCCGGTCGGCATCACCAGCAGCACCACAATCAACAGCGCGAACGACACCACATCTTTGTATTCGGTGCTCAGATACGCCGAAGAGAGGGATTCTGCGACACCCAGGATCAGGCCGCCGATCATCGCGCCCGGAATGCTACCGATACCGCCCAGCACCGCGGCGGTAAATGCTTTCATCCCGGCCATAAAACCGATATACGGGTTGATAACGCCATAGAACTGGCCAAGCAGCACGCCCGCCACCGCCGCCATAGCCGCGCCGATCACAAAAGTCAGCGCGATAACACGATCAGTGTTGATACCCAACAGACTTGCCATTTTCAGGTCTTCCGCACAGGCGCGACAGGCGCGCCCCATACGGGAATAGCGGATGAACAGCGTCAGCGCCAGCATGGCAACGAAGGTCACAATCCAGATAACCAGTTGCATAGTGGTGATCGCCGCAGAGAAGTTTTCGCTGCTGCCGACAACCCACTGCCCGTTAAACAGGCTTGGTAGCGCCACATCGCGGGAACCTTCGGTCAGGCTGACGTAGTTTTGCAGGAAAATAGACATGCCGATGGCGGAAATCAGCGCAATCAGGCGTTTGGAGTTGCGCACCGGCCGATAGGCCACTCGCTCGATACTCCAGCCGTAAGCGCTGGCAATGATAATGGCACCGACGAAACCGGCCGCGACCAGCAGCCAGCTGGAGTCGATGCCCATCATCATCAGCGCGGCGATGATCATAAAGGAGACATAACTGCCGATCATATAAACCTCGCCATGGGCGAAGTTGATCATGCCGATAATGCCGTAAACCATGGTGTAACCAATGGCGATCAATGCGTAGGTGCTTCCCAGCGTGACGCCGTTAAACATCTGCTGCAAGAAATAGAGAAACTGCTCGGACATAACGTAACCTTCTAAAATCTCCCGGAACATTGCGCCCCGGGAGAGGGATGACAGTTATTTCGCCACGGACGACGAACCATCGGCGTGCCATTGGAAGACACCGAATTCAAATCCTTTCAGATCGCCTTTTTCATCCCAGTTCAGCGGCCCAATCACGGTTTTAGCCCCGTTGGCTTTTAAATCTTTAATCAGCGCCAGCGGCTCACTGCTGCCGGTACGCTCCAGCGCGGTGGCCAGCGATTGCACGGCGGCGTAGGTGATCCACACATACGGGCCGCTCGGATCTTTCTTCTCGGCTTTCAGCGCATCGACAATACTCTGGTTCGCCGGATCCTGGTCATAACGCTTCGGCATCGTCACCAGCATGCCTTCTGCCGCAGCCCCCGCGATATTCGACAGCGAGGCGTTGCCCACGCCTTCCGGTCCCATAAACTGGGTTTTCAGACCGCTGGCGCGCGCCTGGCGCAGGATTTGTCCCATCTCCGGGTAGTAACCACCGTAGTAGACAAAGTCGATATTTTCTTTTTGCAAACGCGACACCAGCGCAGAAAAATCCTTCTCACCGGCGGTGATGCCATCGAAGAACACCACATTCGCACCGCCCGCTTTCAGCCCTTCCTGCACGGAGCGAGCAAGGCCTTCGCCGTACTGCTGCTTATCGTGAATGATGGCAATACGCTGCGGTTTCAGGGTGTTCAGGATGTACTTCGCGGCGGTCGGCCCCTGCGAGGAGTCCAGCCCGGCGGTACGCATAATGTGTTGATAGCCGCGCTGCGTCAGCTCCGGGTTGGTCGCACCAGGCGTGATCATCAGGATACCTTCGTCTTCGTAGATGTCCGATGCGGGCTGTGTTGATGATGAGCAAAGATGGCCAATTACATATTTCACACCGTCATTGACGATTTTGTTCGCCACGGCAACGGCTTGTTTTGGGTCACAGGCGTCGTCATATTCCTCGGCGACCAGTTTATCGCCCCTGATCCCGCCCTTAGCGTTGATATCGTGGATAGCCTGGCGCGCACCGTTGAACTCCATATCGCCCCACTGGGCAACCGGACCGGACATCGCACCGACAACCGCTACCTTAATATCCTTCGCCAAGGCCGCGTGAGACATCGCAAGTGCTACTATCCCCGCGATTAATGTCTTCGCGTTCCTTTTCATTGTTGTAAATCCCCATTCGTGATGTCGTGTTTACACTTCCTGCCTCAGGCAGCCGGAACGTTGGCTTGCTGTTGCCTGAATTATTCGTGTAATAATTTTGTTTTATTATGGTTAAAAAGCATTCTGTACTTTTAATGCACAACGCTATTTTTACCAGTGCCTTTAATGGTTTAGCGCAGTTTTTTAGCAAAAACCAGACTAAATCCTCTATTTTTCAGGCTATTAAGCAGAGATAATATTCTGTATTTCTTCCGAGATAAACAAAAAAAGCCCCGACATCAGCATAAAATAACGGCACATAAAGCGGAATAAAACGCTACCAATTAGGTTAAAATCCTGCCTGTTTTTCGATCTCCAATGTTTAACACTACGCCAACCGCTGCGGCAAAATTATTCGCCTGTCGAATGAAAAATAAAAAACGATCAAACCCTGCCATGCGAAATTGATTACACTCACACAATGTTTTGCGTTTTGGACAAGCTGTACATGAAATTGACTATCGTCCGACTGGTGACCTTCACCGAACAGGATCATATTGATTTAGCGAAAGTCTGGCCGGAATACTCCTCTGCATCTCTTGAAGTAGATGACACTCACCGTATCTACGCGGCGCGTTTTAATGACCGTCTGCTGGCTGCCGTTCGCGTGACGCTACTCGGCGTCGAAGGGGCGCTGGATTCCCTGCGCGTGCGCGATATCACTCGTCGTCGCGGCGTGGGACAATATCTGGTGGAAGAAGTGATGCGTGATAACCCGTCGATCACCAGTTGGTGGATAGCCGATATCGGCGTCGAAGACCGGGCCGTAATGGCTGCTTTCACCCAGAGACTGGGATTTACCGCACAGGAAAATGGCTGGGAAAAACGATAAAGCCCGCGCTGTGGATGTGCCTGGTGGCGCGATGCTTAACAGACCTGCGTTCAAAAATAGAAAAAAAGCCGGGATTCTCCCGGCTTTTTCAATTAGTTCTGACCTGGACTTTCGCATCGCAGGAAGGCAGCAAGTTCGCTCATCCCCGGAAGTTTACTGAAGTCAGTGACCGGGGTGAGTGCGTGCAGCCAACGCCACTGAGGCGCGAAAGACGACGCTCAGCCCAGGAAATCACTTAGCGTCAGTTGCTGTACCGTTCGCATGCCAGGTGAAGACACCGAATTCAAAACCTTTCAGATCGCCCTTCTCATCCCAGGAGAGCGGCCCCATGACGGTATCCACTGAATGGCCTTTCAGCCAGGTTGCGATAGCCGCCGGATCGGCAGACTGCCCCAAGCCTGCAGCCAGTGATTGCAGCGCAGCGTAAGTGGTCCATACAAACGCACCACTTGGATCCTGTTTCTTCGCTTTGATCGCATCCACAATCGGTTTGTTCGCCGGAACCTGGTCATAGTTTTTCGGTTTGGTGACCAGCATACCTTCTGCGGATTCACCGGCGATGTTAGACAGGGAAACGTTCGCCACACCTTCCGGTCCCATAAACTGGGTTTTCAGGCCAGCGGCACGAGACTGACGCAGGATCTGCCCCATTTCCGGGTGGTAACCGCCGTAGTAAACAAAGTCGATGTTCTCTTTTTTCAGGCGCGCAACCAGCGTAGAGAAGTCTTTCTCACCGGCAGTGATACCGTCGAAGAACACCACGTTAGCGCCGCCTTTTTTCAGCCCGTCCTGAACTGCACGCGCCAGACCTTCACCGTATTGCTGTTTGTCATGGATAACGGCGATGCGCTGCGGCTTCACTTTCTCCAGAATGTATTTCGCCGCGGTCGGGCCCTGGTCAGAATCCAGGCCGGTGGTGCGCAGCGTCAGTTTGTAACCACGCGCGGTCAGCTCAGGCGCTGTCGCCGCAGGCGTGATCATCAGAATGCCTTCGTCTTCGTAGATATCAGACGCCGGCTGGGTAGAAGAGGAGCAGAGGTGGCCGATAACGTATTTAATGCCGTCATTGACCACTTTGTTGGCGACCGCCACCGCTTGTTTCGGGTCACAGGCATCGTCATATTTTACTGCAACCAGTTTGTCGCCTTTGATCCCACCTTTGGCATTAATGTCGGCGATCGCTTGTTCAGCGCCGGTAAACTCCTGGTCACCGTACTGCGCAACCGGACCGGACATCGCCCCGACAACGGCAACTTTGATATCTTTGGCGAATGCCACGTTGCTCATTGCTAACGCAATACATCCTGCCAGTAACGCTTTGCCCTTCATTTTCATCCTGAGTTTCCCCATTGTTATGGTTATTGCATTTGTTGTGATGTTGTTGTGTGGCACATTATTTCGCTTATTATCATAAGCAAAGAATATGATAGTAGTTTTTAGCCGTTCCGCCCGTGCCTGAGCAGCATACTCTGCTAAAACATACCCCATTTTTCGGAATATGGAATAACAATTTTGAAGGTTGTACGACAGACTGATGACAGAAAATGAGAAAGCCGCCCATCAGGCGGCTGAATAATTAATCCGTCAGCGACTGGGAGAGAATATCCAGCGCCTTGCGGAACTGAACTTCCGGAATGGTTAACGGGTAGAGGAAGCGAATAACGTTACCGTAAACCCCGCAGCTCAGTAGCAACAGCCCGTCCGCCAGCGCTTTTTCCTGCACCTGTTTAGTAAATTCAGCCGATGGCGCGCCGGTTTGCGGATCGTTAAATTCCACCGCGACCATCGAGCCCTGTGCACGGATATCAGCGATATAGGGGCATTGCGCTTTTGCGCGGTTCAGTACTTCCACCAGATGCTGACCCAGATGGTTCGCCCGTTCGCAAAGATTTTCTTCTTCAATCACGTCCAGCACCGCATGTGCCGCCGCGATAGCGAGCGGATTGCCCGCATAAGTGCCGCCCAAACCACCCGGCGCAGGTGCATCCATCACCTCAGCACGCCCGGCCACCGCCGAAAGCGGCAAGCCACCGGCCAGACTTTTCGCCATGGTGATTAAATCGGGTTTCACATCGTAATATTCGCTGGCAAAGAGCTTGCCAGTGCGGGCAAAACCGCTCTGCACTTCGTCAACGATCAGCAGAATACCGTGGCTATCGCACAACTTGCGCAGCGCCTGCATAAAATCATTCGGTGCGACGTTAAAACCGCCCTCGCCTTGTACGGGTTCCAGCAGAATGGCGGCCACCTGATCCGGCGCGATATCCGCTTTAAAAATACGTTCCAGGCTTTTCAGCGCCTCGTCAGTGCTCACACCGTGCAGCGCGTTGGGATACTGGGCGTGGTAAATCGAACCGGGGAATGGGCCGAAGCCAATTTTATACGGCGCGACTTTGCCAGTGAGTGCCATGGTCATGAAAGTGCGACCGTGGAAACCGCCGCCAAAGGTAATAATTCCGGGGCGTTTGGTATAGGCGCGGGCAATTTTAACCGCGTTTTCCACCGCTTCGGCGCCAGTCGAGAAAAACGCCGTTTTCGCCGGGCCAGCAACCGGCACGCGTTCGTTAATACGTTCTGCCAGCGAGACATAGCTTTCGTAAGGAACAATCTGGTAAGCGGTATGCGTAAATGCCTGTAACTGTTTTTCCACCGCCGCCATCACTTTTGGATGGCGATGCCCGGTGTTAAGCACCGCAATCCCGGCGGCAAAGTCGATCACTTCGTTCCCTTCCACATCCCACAGCGTCGCGTTTTCCGCTTTTGCGGCGTAAAAACCGCACATGACCCCGATGCCACGCGGCGTCGCCTGTAAACGGCGCTGATTCAATTCATTGTTCTTCACCTTGATTGCCCCCTGTCTGTGTATGCCCGCTTACCAAGTATATAGCGCCTTTGATAAAGCGATGTTTTACTCAGTCTCGCGCAAGCGCAGGGACACCGACAGGACAGCTTTCCTGCCGCGTTGTGACAGAAGACGAATGAACGCGTGATGATGTGAAGATAGTGGTGGCGGGATAATTCAGATAATAAAAAGCCGGGTGAGGCTTGCGCCGACCCGGCTTATTCACTGCAATACGCTTACGCTTCGATCGCGGCGCGCAGTTTTTTCATTGCGTTCTTTTCAAGCTGACGCACACGCTCGGCGGATACGCCGTAGCGATCGGCCAGCTCCTGCAAGGTGGTCTTGTTATCTTCGTCCAGCCAACGGGCACGGATGATCTGCTGGCTGCGTTCGTCGAGCCCCTGCATCGCATCGGTCAGCTTGTTGGCCGCCTGCTCTTCCCAGTTATCATCTTCAATGCCATCGGCAAAGTTAGATGATTTATCCTGCAGATAGAGCACTGGTGCCATCGGCTGACTATCGTTCGCGTCGTCATCGGAAGACATATCAAACGTCATGTCCTGCGCCGCCATACGCGATTCCATTTCACGCACGTCTTTGCTGGTCACGCCCAGTTCACGGGCTACCATGTCCACTTCGTCCTGGTTAAACCAGCCAAGACGCTGTTTGGCTTTGCGCAGATTAAAGAACAGCTTACGCTGAGCTTTGGTGGTCGCGACTTTCACGATACGCCAGTTGCGCAGCACATATTCGTGGATCTCAGCTTTGATCCAGTGCACGGCGAAAGAGACCAGGCGCACACCCACTTCCGGGTTAAAGCGACGCACGGCTTTCATCAGGCCAATGTTACCTTCCTGGATGAGATCCGCCTGCGGCAGACCATAGCCCGAATAGTTACGAGCAATATGAACAACAAAGCGCAGGTGAGACAGAATCAGCTTTTTCGCTGCTTCCAGATCGCCCTGGTAATGCAGCTTTTCAGCCAGTGCCCGCTCTTCATCAGCCGTCAACATCGGCCATGCGTTCGCAGCCCGGACATAAGATTCCAGGTTACCAACAGGGGCTAAAGCTAAAGTTTGCATTTCTTTGGTCATTCAAATCCTCTCAATTCACTTATCAGCTGGCGGCGGTCTGTCCCCATCAGGCAACAAACATGCCAGCGCTTTTGAGCAACGAGAATAGCATTCACATTTTTATCAGACAGTGATTTTATCCACAAGTTCCTTGTAGGTCTGTGAATAAATTACGCACAAAATGTGACATCAGGATGATAAACCGGAGCAAGGAACCTCAGAAGGGATATTACGCTTCCCTGCTACGGGAATACTTCACGTGCAGGGAAGGAGTATACCAGAGATTCTTTAGTCCGGAGTAAAGTGACGTAAATGTTGAACCGTTGCCAGCCAGGCGGCAACCCAGCCAATCATCGAACACACCAGCAACAGCAGCAAGCACTCGTCAAACGACAGCCCACTCAGCTCAAACTGCGTGCCGAACACTTTCGCCACTTCCGTGACCGCTGACGACAAGCGCATCACCAGGATTTCCGACAGGATCAGCGATAAAAACGCGCCGGAGAAACCGAGCAACGCGCCGCCATACAAGAACGGGCGCAGGATAAAACCGTCCGTCGCACCAATCAGTTTCTGCACGTTGATGGTATCGCGGCGGGCGAAAATGCTCAGCCGCACGCTATTGCCGATCACCAGGAACACGGCCGCAACCATCAGTACACCAATCATGGCTGCCACGCGCCCGACCAGGCCAGTCAGCGACGCCAGCCGTGCAAACCAGCTGTCATCCATGCGCACTTCATCAATACCCTGAATGCGGGAAATGCGGTCACGCAACGTGTTCAGCGAATCCGTACTCTGAAAATCCAGTTTCGGTACCACTACCGCCACGGCGGGCAGCGGGTTCTCCTCTAGCATATCCAGCGCGCCACCAAACCCGGACCAGTTACGGAACTCGCCCAGCGCATCTTCGCGTGACAGGTAATTGACCTTTTCCACGCCCTGCTCGGACTGGAGTTGTCCCACCACCTGCTGCGCCGCGTTGTCATCCAGCGCTTTATCGAAATAGACGGTGATCTGCGGCGACGGATAGTACTGCGACGCAGCCTGATTAACGTTTTTGTAGACCATGTAACAGACGCTGGGCAGTGTCAGAGAGATGGCAATGACCATCACCGTCAGGAACGTCGCCAGCGGTTTGCTTTTCAGATCCTGCAACGCACCGTGCCATGCGTAGCGTACCTGCTCGTTAAAGACGTTACTCTTACGCGAAGGCGCTTTAACTGGCGCTTTGCCGCGACGCGGCGCATTACGGTTGCCCTCGCTGGAGGACGTGGACGATTTACGAAAACGGTCTAATTTGCTGCCAAACTGCCGAATGTGGTTTAGTGCATCGCGCTTATTCACCCGCCAGGCCTCCATGCAAATGACCGTCGCTCAGGCTCAGCATGCGGTACGAACGACGGGAAATCAGCCCGATATCGTGCGTTGCCATCAGCACTGTTACCCCTACGCGGTTAAATTCTTCAAACAGACGTAAAATCCCTTCAGACAGCGCTTCATCCAGGTTACCAGTCGGTTCATCCGCCAGCAGCACGGCGGGTTTATTCACCACCGCGCGGGCAATACCCACGCGCTGTTGTTCACCGCCGGAGAGTTGGATCGGGAAGCTTTTCGCTTTGTCGAGCAGCCCGACTTTATCCAGCGCCGCCGAGACGCGACGGCGAATATCATCGCCGCTGGCACCCGCGATAATCAGCGGGATCGCCACGTTATCGAACACGGTTCTGTCCATCAGCAGGTGGTGATCCTGGAAAATCATCCCGATTTGACGACGCAAAAACGGCACTTCCCGGTTTTTCAAACGGGTAATATCGTGACCACCAAAGAGGATTTTCCCGGCGCTTGGCCGCTCAATCCCACAAATCAGCTTCAGCAGGGTGCTTTTCCCCGCACCGGAATGCCCGGTCAGAAAGGCCATCTCGCCCTGCTGCAGGTGAAATGTCACCCCCTGCAGCGCTTGTCTCCCACCGAGATAGGCTTTGCTGACGTGTTCAAAGCGAATCATTGTTAATCCTCTCGGGCAAAAAGTGCCTCTATAAAATCGCCCGCATTAAACGGACGTAAATCTTCAATACGTTCGCCGACGCCGATGTAGCGGATAGGAATGCCAAACTGATCCGCCACCGAGAAAATAACGCCGCCCTTGGCGGTGCCATCAAGTTTGGTCAGCGTAATACCGGTTAAACCGACAGCCTCGTGGAACAGTTTGGCCTGGCTAATAGCATTTTGCCCGGTGCTGGCATCAATCGTCAGCATCACTTCATGCGGCGCGTCTTCGTCCAGCTTCTTCATCACGCGGACAATTTTCTTCAACTCTTCCATCAGGTGCGCTTTGTTCTGCAAGCGGCCTGCAGTATCGGCAATCAGCACATCGATATGGCGCGCTTTCGCCGCCTGGATAGCATCGAAAATCACCGAAGCGGAATCCGCACCGGTATGCTGGGCAATCACCGGGATATCGTTGCGCTGGCCCCACACCTGAAGCTGCTCAACTGCGGCGGCACGGAAAGTATCCCCCGCCGCCAGCATCACCGATTTACCCTGCTGCTCAAACTGGCGCGCCAGCTTACCGATGGTGGTCGTTTTACCTACACCGTTGACACCAACCATCAAAATCACAAACGGGGTTTTGCCTTCGATGTTAAGCGGCTCATCCACTTTGGCGAGGATCTCGCTCATCTCATCTTTCAGCAACCCGTAAAGTGCTTCCGCATCGCGCAACTGCTTGCGGCTCGCGCCTTCCGTCAAATTGGTGATGATTTTGCGCGTGGTTTCCACCCCGACATCGGCAATCAGCAACTGCTCTTCCAGCTCTTCGAACAGATCATCGTCGATCTTTTTCCCGCGGAACAGACTGATAAATCCGGAACCGAGGTTTTCTTTGGTTTTAAGCAGGCTGCGTTTCAGGCGCGCGAAGAACCCTTCTTTGGTCGGTTTTTCCTGCTCCTGCACGGATTCTTCAACCGGCACGACAACCACCGCTTCTTCCGCCGCTTCAGCGGCCAGCGCTTGCGCGTCCAGCTCTTCATCGCTTAGCGGAACATCGTCTTCTTCCAGCGGTTCAGCTTCCGCCTGCCACTCTTCAGCACCGATCTCCTGCTCAGCCACCTCTTCCGGCAGCGGCAGTTCTTCATGTTCGATAACCGCCGGGCTTTCGTCTCTCTCAGCTTCCGCCGGCGCCTCTTCGTGTACCAGTTGCTCGCTAACCTCAACAACCTCTTCGGCGAATTTTTCGCTGTCGGCAGCAGGCCCGGCAACCGGGGTTTCTTCAACCGGCTGCTCAGCTACCGGTTGCTGTTCGGTTTGCGCCTCTTCAGCCTTCTCTTTCTGCCCAAGGCCAAGCCAGGAAAAAAAGCCACGTTTCTTCTCATTTGCCATTGGCGACCACACTCCTCGCTATTGTTTCATGGCGCAGCCCGTCTGCACGGCCGGGACTGAAAACATTTGTTAATTAGTCGGATAGTCTACCACTTTCCTCAACTTGCATCACGGCCTGAGGATTAGGGTTTAACGTCATTCGACAGACCGCTAGAATAGCAGGTCGAAATGATGAGCAAAGCGATAACCATGAAGAAACCTACCCGCGCCGCCACCGGCCAGATCCGCATTATTGGCGGCCAGTGGCGGGGCCGTAAATTACCGGTTCCGGATAGCCCCGGCCTGCGCCCGACCACCGATCGCGTGCGTGAAACTTTATTCAACTGGCTGGCACCGTCAATGGTAGACGCCCACTGTCTCGATTGCTTCGCCGGCAGTGGTGCGCTGGGGCTGGAAGCGCTCTCGCGCTATGCCGCCAGCGCAACCCTGCTGGAAATGGAGCGCAGTGTCGCCCAGCAGTTGCAGCAAAACCTGGCCACGTTGAAAGCCGCCAACGCGAAAGTAGTCAACACCAACACGCTGACGTTTTTAGCCAATCCCGGCACGCCGCACAATATTGCGTTTATCGATCCACCGTTTCGTAAAGGGATGCTGGAAGAGACCGTGCGCCTGCTGGAAAACAACGGCTGGCTCGCCGACGACGCGCTGATTTATATCGAAAGCGAAGTCGAAAATGGAATACCGCCCGTACCCGCTCACTGGCAACTGCATCGGGAAAAAGTCGCCGGGCAGGTAGCGTATCGTTTGTACCACCGCGAAGCACAAGGAGAGAAGCATGCCGCTGTTGATTAACCTCGGGCGTCTGTTGATGCTCTGCATCTGGGCATTTCTGATTCTGAACCTGATTAAGCCCTTTCCGCGTCCGCTGAACATTTTCGTCAACGTCGCGCTTGTCTTCACCGTCTTTATGCATGCGCTGCAAGCCACCATGCTGAAAACGGCGCTGCCGAAAGACGGCCCGCAAATGAGCAAAGCGGAGCAAATTCGTGTTTTTCTCTTCGGCGTGTTTGAGCTGCTTATCTGGCAGAAGAAATTAAAAGAGAAGAAGTAGTCCCATCGCCCGGTAGCATTCTGCTTACCGGGCTGCTTCCGGCGTAAAGTCCACAAAGCGCGAGCCCTGGTACCGCAGCACGCCTCTGTCGCCCACCGTCAGCGCATTATATTGCTGCTCATCCAGACGAAAACGCATCTCCGCCCCGCCGGCTTGCGGTTTAAAACTCACTTCATAACGTATGGCGGTTCCTGCGGGCGTAACCTGTTGCTGGCGAGAACGGCGCGGGTTAAGCGGTTTTTCCCGTTTGTTGCTCACCACCACACTTTTTTGCTGCTGCGGCGCACTATCGTTTTCGGCTTTTTCGCGCCGTTGCTGTACAAAGCGGAAAGAGGCAAAAACCACAATCAATCCAATGGCGATAACGAAAAAAAGCGGTGGTTTACTCATGGCGAATACCTGTCGGAAAAAGCGGAATTGAGCTTATCGCGGCGGAAATAGCGTTGTCATCCTCCTTTTCCCGCCACTACACTGAGTAAGAGAGATTTACGCAACAATAACAGATACAGGGACTTAATTATGCTGTGGTCATTTATTGCTGTCTGCCTTTCCGCCTGGCTATATGTCGACGCTTCGTATCGTGGCCCGGTCTGGCAGCGCTGGGTTTTCAAACCCGTTACGCTCTTACTCCTGCTGTTACTGGCCTGGCAAGCGCCCATGTTCGATGCCATTAGCTACCTGGTGCTGGCGGGTCTGTGTGCCTCGCTGATCGGTGATGCGCTCACGCTGTTGCCGCGGCAAAAGCTGCTCTATGCCATCGGCGCGTTTTTCCTCGCGCATTTGCTCTATACCATCTATTTCGCCAGCCAGATGACGCTTTCGTTCTTCTGGCCGCTGCCGGTGGTGCTGTTGATTATCGGCGCGCTGCTGGTAGCGGTGATCTGGTCGCGCCTCGAAGAACTGCGCATGGCGGTCTGTACCTTTATCGCCATGACGCTGGTGATGGTGTGGCTGGCAGGCGAGCTGTGGTTTTTCCGCCCGACCAGCCCGGCACTATCGGCTTTCGTTGGCGCATCGCTACTGCTGCTCAGTAACGTGGTCTGGCTTGGCAGCCACTATCGCAAACGCTTTAGCGCCGATAACGCTATCGCTTCCGCCTGCTATTTTGCCGGGCACTTTTTGATTGTTCGCTCGCTGTATATTTAAAAGGCTTGACTCTGGAGTCGACTCCAGAGTGCATACTCCGGTTAATGAGAAAATTATCATTCACCGGAGGATGCCATGCCTGCCCCCACCTCATCGCCTGAATTGAAAAAAGCGCCGCAATTCGCGGCGGTTAAGCTGCGGCCGATAGAAGAAAAAACGACATCCTGCTGCACCGACGGCCACTGCGAAGAACGCGAAACGCCAGAAATGACCGCCGAAGGCGAACGTTATAGCTGGCAGGTTGACGGTATGGATTGCGCCGCCTGCGCCCGCAAAGTGGAAAACGCGGTGCGCCAGATCGAAGGCGTCGGCCAGGTTCAGGTCGCCTTTGCCACCGAAAAACTTATCGTCGTTGCGCAAGATGATGTGCGTGAGCGCGTAGAACGCGCCGTACAACAGGCCGGATATCAACTGCGCAGCGAAAACGCACCGGCGCCAGAAACTTCACGGCTGCGCGAAAACCTGCCGCTTCTCCTTTTAATTGCAATGATGGCGCTCAGTTGGGGGCTGGAACAGGTCAACCATCCTTTCGGCCAGATGGCGTTTATCGCCACCACGCTGGTCGGGCTGTGGCCGATTGCCCGCCAGGCGCTGCGCTTAATGAAAAGCGGCAGTTGGTTCGCCATCGAAACGTTAATGAGCGTGGCGGCCATCGGCGCGCTGTTTATTGGCGCGACGGCGGAAGCGGCGATGGTGTTGCTGCTGTTTTTGATTGGCGAGCGGCTTGAAGGCTGGGCCGCCAGCCGTGCGCGGCGCGGTGTCAGCGCGTTAATGGCGTTAAAACCGGATACCGCAACACGTCTGCGCAACGGTGAGCGCCAGCGTGTCGCGGCAAGCGATCTGCAACCGGGTGATGTGATTGAAGTCCCGGCGGGCGGGCGTTTGCCTGCGGATGGTCGGCTGGTCTCGCCGTTTGCCAGCTTTGACGAAAGCGCGTTAACGGGCGAATCGGTGCCGGTCGAGCGCGCAGAAGGTGAAAGCGTTCCGGCAGGTGCCACCAGCGTTGACCGTCTGGTGCAGCTTGAAGTGGTTTCTAAACCGGGTGAAAGCGCGATTGACCGCATTCTGAAACTGATTGAAGAAGCAGAAGAGCGCCGCGCGCCGATTGAGCGTTTTATCGACCGTTTCAGCCGTATTTACACCCCGGCTATCATGGCCGTGGCACTGCTGGTCGCCATCGTTCCACCGCTTTTGTTTGCGCAGCCCTGGCTTGCGTGGATCTACAAAGGGCTGGCGCTGCTGCTGATTGGCTGTCCGTGCGCGCTGGTGATCTCCACACCAGCGGCGATCACCTCGGGCCTTGCGGCGGCGGCACGTCGCGGTGCGCTGATTAAAGGCGGTGCGGCACTGGAGCAGCTCGGCAGCATTCGTCAGGTGGCGTTTGATAAAACCGGCACGCTGACCATCGGCAAACCAAAAGTCGCCAGTATCACGCCGTTTTCCGGTACTGAAGAGGCCGAATTACTGGCGCTGAGCGCCGCGGTTGAACAGGGTTCCACCCACCCGCTGGCGCTGGCCATTGTGCAGGAAGCGCAGCGACGTGCGCTGGCGATTCCGGAGGCTCTGGGGCAGCGCGCGCTGGCGGGCAAAGGCATCGAGGCGACGATTAACGGGCAGCAGGTGCTGATCAGCGCGCCGGACAAATTGCCGCAAGGTGCGCTTCATGACACCGTACTGGCGCAGATTGTGCAGCAGGAAAGCCATGGGCAAACCGTGGTGGTGGTACAGCGCGGCGGCGAGGTTATCGGTACGATCGGCTTGCAAGATACGCTGCGCGATGACGCCAGAGAAGCCGTTGCCGCCCTGCATGCGCTCGGTGTACAGGGCGTGATCCTCACCGGCGACAACCCGCGCGCCGCTGCGGCCATTGCTGGTCAGTTGGGGCTGGATTTCCGCGCTGGCTTGCTGCCGGAAGATAAAGTCGATGCGGTACACAAGCTCAACCAGCAAGCGCCGCTGGCGATGGTTGGCGATGGCATTAACGATGCGCCCGCGATGAAAGCTGCAACCATCGGTATCTCGATGGGGAGCGGAACGGATGTCGCGCTGGAAACCGCCGACGCCGCGCTCACGCATAACCGGCTGACTGGCCTGGGGCAGATGATCCGCCTGGCGCGCGCCACGCACAGCAATATTCGTCAGAACATCGCCATGGCGCTCGGCTTAAAAGCGATTTTTCTGGTGACAACGCTGCTCGGCGTGACCGGTCTGTGGCTGGCGGTGCTTGCCGATACAGGCGCCACAGTGCTAGTAACCGCCAACGCGCTGCGCCTGTTGCGCACAAAAGATTAGTGGTTTTTACGCACTACATAGCGGTACGGCAA
This sequence comes from Enterobacter sp. R4-368, assembly GCF_000410515.1. NCBI lineage: Bacteria > Pseudomonadati > Pseudomonadota > Gammaproteobacteria > Enterobacterales > Enterobacteriaceae > Enterobacter > Enterobacter sp. R4-368. The sequence continues at coordinate 2,694,919 of NC_021500.1, forward strand.
AGACTCGGTTTGCCCGGCGACCAGCTCGTGTTCCATAAAACGGCAAAAGCCGGGAATATCGCGGGTGGTTGCCGGATCGTCGGCGATAATCAGCAATGTTTCGCCGATTTGCATATTGCGCACGGTTTTGCGCACCATCATCACCGGCTCCGGGCAGCGTAAGCCCTGAGCATCCAGCGTATGGTCGGCGGTGGAAAACGGATCGGTCATCTTCATCTCGCAAGGGAAAAAACCGCATTAGTTTACGCCGCCTTTTTTGTGACGCAAGCGAGGTTAACGATTGCGCTAAAATTAACCATTGCATCCCACTGCGTTTGCAGTATCATGCGGCGGCTCTGCTCGTCAGAGCATAAAAAGTACTGGGTTCCCTCACCCCATTTACCAAAAAGGTCACAATATGACGCACTTTTCAAACGCACAGCGCATGAAGGCGCTGGTCTGGCTTTCGCTTTTTCACCTGCTGGTGATCATCTCCAGTAACTATCTGGTGCAGTTGCCGGTTTCTATCTTTGGTTTCCATACCACCTGGGGCGCATTTAGCTTCCCGTTTATCTTCCTGGCGACAGATTTAACCGTGCGCATTTTCGGCGCGCCGTTAGCCCGGCGAATTATCTTCGCGGTGATGGTGCCCGCGCTGCTTGCCTCTTACGTTATCTCCTCGCTGTTCTACATGGGCAGCTGGCAGGGTTTCGGCGCGCTGGCGCATTTCAATTTGTTTGTCGCCCGTATCGCCACCGCCAGCTTTATGGCTTACGCGCTGGGGCAAATTCTCGATGTGCATGTCTTTAACCGCCTGCGCCAGAGCCGCCATTGGTGGCTCGCGCCAACCGCGTCGACGGTTTTTGGTAACGCCAGCGACACCATCGCCTTTTTCTTTATCGCTTTCTGGCGCAGCCCGGATGCGTTTATGGCGCAGCACTGGACGGAAATCGCGCTGGTGGATTACAGCTTCAAAGTGCTTATCAGCATCGCGTTCTTCCTGCCGATGTATGGTGTGTTGTTGAATATGTTGCTGAAAAGACTGGCAGACAAATCTGAAATTAGCGCGTTGCAGGCGAGTTAAAGGTACGGCTTATCAGATGTGATAAGATGCGCCGATGAGCCGTTATGGCTGTTTATTGAAAGGAAGAAGTCAATGCGCAATCTGGTGAAATATGTCGGTATCGGCCTGCTGGTTGTTGGGCTGGCTGCCTGTGATAACAGCGACAGCAAAAAACCTGTTCATGGTGCTGCCGCCGAAAGCAACGCCAACGGTCAACCGGTAACCCTGCTCGACGGCAAACTCAGCTTCTCGCTGCCTGCGGATATGACCGATCAGAGCGGTAAACTGGGCACGCAGTCCAATAATATGCATGTGTATTCCGATGCCACCGGTCAGAAAGCGGTAATTGTAATTGTCGGCGACAACACGACAGAAGAGTTAAGCGCGCTGACAAAACGACTGGAAGAGCAGCAGCGTAGCCGCGACCCGCAGTTGCAGGTGGTCACCAACAAATCCATCGAACTGAAAGGCCAGAAACTGCAACAGCTCGACAGCATTATCTCCGCGAAAGGCCAGACGGCATGGTCTTCAGTGGTGCTGGGTAAAGTTGATGACAAACTGCTGACCATCCAGGTGACGCTGCCGGCGGATAACCAGCAGCAGGCGCAAACCACGGCGGAAAACATTATTAACACCATCGTAGTGAAATAAGCCGCTCTGAACATGAAAAAGGGAACCTGACGGTTCCCTTTTTTCTACCCGGCAACCGCCACCGGCTTATGCCGCAGCCGCCAGGCCAGCAGTAAGGCTATTGCCACCAGTCCTGCGGCGGCGAAATAGATAGCCGAGACACCCGCCTGCGCCATCAGTAACCCCGCCAGCGGCCCGGTTATCCCCAGCGATAAATCCATAAACACGGTGTATGTCGCCAGTGCTGAGCCCTGGTTATGCTGCGGAACCGCGTTGACTGCCACGACGCCCAGCGCCGGAAAAACCAGCGAGAAACCGGCCCCGGCAAGGAACACACCGAGTTTAGCCATCCACGGATCCACCGCCAGGCCAACCAGCACCAGCCCAAGAGTTTCGACCACAAAACAGAGCATCGCCACATTTAAACCGCCGAAGCGATTAATCCCATTCGGAAACAGCAGACGCGCGCCAACAAAGGCACAGCTAAAAAGAGTGAGGGCAAACGCCGCATCTTCCCAGCCTTTCGCATCGTAATAGAGGGTAATAAAGGTGGCGATGACGCCAAAACCGGTTGTACCCAGCGCCAGCGCCACCCCGTACAGCCAGACGCGTCCCAGCACGGCGCGAAACGGCAGCGGCTTGCCTTTGCTGGCTTTCACCGCCGCACGCGGCAGCGCCAGTAATATTGCCAGCAGCGCCACGCCCATAATGGTCAGCGAGAGTCCATGCAGCCCGCCGTACTGATAACAGACCACTCCGAGCGGTGCGCCGATGGCCATCGCGCCATAGGTGGCAATACCATTCCACGAAATCACCCGCCCGATATGTATCGACCCGACCACACCCACGCCCCAGAGCGTCGCGCCGGTTCCGGCGAAACTCTGACCAATGCCTAAAATGACGCGCCCCAGACAAAGCAATATCAGGCCTAACACACCAACACTGCCGTCAACACCCGCCAGCAAATAGCTCAGGCCGCTCAGAAACGCGCCGCATAAACCAAAGATCACCACTTTTTTTGGCCCCAGCAGGTCGGCATAGCGTCCGGCATGCGGTCGGCTCAGTAGCGTTGCGAAGTATTGCAGGCTGATCACCAGACCGGCCCAAAACGCGCTATAGCCCATCACATCATGAACATAGCCAGGGAGCACCGCCAGCGGCAGGCCAATAGTGAGGTAACTGGCGAAGTTAAACATAACGACGGACAAAATCCGCAGATTGAGGCGCAATCCGCTTAGCGCCGGTTCGGCGGCGTTTTCAGGCATGGAGTTTTACTCAGCTTTTCACAACAGTGTTTCACTATTACCACGTGATGAAACAGAAAGCAGCATTCACTTTAAGAATATCTCTGGCGGGCGAAGGTGTGGCGGGGCACTACACTTAACGGGCCGATGACAAAAGGAATTAACCATGACACATCCTCAACCCGATCGGGCGGGTTTACATATTCTGTTAAAGCTGGCTTCGCTGGTGATCATTTTGGCCGGCATTCATGCTGCGGCCGACATTATTGTGCAGCTTCTTCTGGCACTGTTTTTCGCGATTGTTCTCAATCCGCTGGTTACCTGGTTTCTCCGGCGCGGCATTTCGCGCCCGGTGGCGATCGGTATTGTGGTGCTGGTGATGCTGGTTTTTCTCACCGCGCTGTTCGGCGTGCTTGCCGCGTCGGTCAACGACTTTATGACGCTGCTGCCAAAGTACAACCGCGAATTCACTAAGAAATTTATGCAGTTGCAGGATGCGATGCCGTTTCTTCGCTTGCACATGTCACCAGAACGTATGCTGCAGCGGATGGACTCGGAGCGAGTGATGGGCTTTGCCACCACCATGGCGACTCAGCTCTCGAACGCGATGGCCAGCATTGTCCTGCTGGTGATGACCGTGGTGTTTATGCTGTTTGAAGTGCGCCACGTACCTTATAAGCTGCGCTTTGCGCTGCATAACCCGCAAATTCATATCGCCGGACTGCACCGCGCGCTGAAAGGCGTTTCCCACTACCTGGCACTGAAAACACTGTTGAGCGTGTGGACAGGCCTGATTGTCTGGGTCGGGCTGGTATTTCTGGATGTGCAATTTGCGCTGATGTGGGGGGTGCTGGCGTTCCTGCTCAATTACGTACCCAATATCGGCTCGGTGATCTCCGCTATCCCGCCAATGATCCAGGCGCTGCTGTTTAACGGCACGTACGAATGTTTGCTGGTGGGCGGCCTGTTCCTTGTGGTGCATATGTTGCTTGGCAACATCCTGGAACCCCGCATGATGGGCCACCGCCTCGGGATGTCGACGCTGGTGGTGTTTTTATCGTTATTGATTTGGGGATGGCTGCTTGGCCCGGTGGGAATGCTGTTGTCAGTACCGCTAACCAGCGTGTGTAAAATCTGGATGGAAACCACCACCGGCGGCAGCAAGCTGGCGATTTTACTGGGACCAGGCAGACCGAAAAGCCGCCTGCCCGGGTAATCGTTATTTTTTGGGGCGGTCGGGCAAAAAGATAACCAGTACGCCCGCCACAATCACCAGCACACCCAACGCTCCGCGCAGGGAAAACGGTTCGTGCCATCCGGGAAGCCAGATGGCCGCCGCCCACACCAGGATGTAGCTCAGGCTCAGCAAAGCATAAGCCTTACTGAGCGGCAAACGGTGCAGAGCAAAGTACCAGCAGCCCATTGATGCCAGATACCCAAACAGCCCAAACATCAGCGCCAGCGTCCCTTTTTGCGGTTGCAGCAACGCCGAGACAAAAGACCAGGAAAATGTCACCGGTGGCAGCGACACCATGGCATAGCGCAACATCAGTTGTGCGCCGCTTACCAGCAACACACTGAGTAACGCCCAATGCAGCCCCTTCATAGCGAGCTCCCCAGCAACACAATGCCAGTGATAATCAGCGCCACGCCGAACGCATGGCGAACGCTTACCGGCTCACGCCAGAGAAAACGCGCCGCCAGCGTCACCCAGACAAAATTAAGGCTCAACATCGGGTATGCCACGCCAACAGGAATGCGCTGCAAAACCAGCAGCCACAGCGCCATGCCCGCGCCGAGTGCCATCAGTGCGAGCCCCAGCCACAGGCCAAGATGCTTGTTACGCTTATCCATCGGCACCGGGCGTGTCGCCTGCTTCTGGCACAGTTGGCCTGCGCAACTGAGCAGGCTTGCCAGCGCGAGCCAGAGCCAGCTGGTCATTGCGGCTTACTCATCATTGCGGAAAGTACTGAATAAAGACCATACGCCCCTGTACATAAACGTTGTCCGGTTTCGGTATCGGCATGCGGGTAAAGTCATCCTTTTTCGACTGGTGCAGCACCAGTGAAATAACCCCTTCCTGACGATGTTGTGACAGCCAGTCGGTGAAATCGTCTTCGCGTACAAACCGCCCTTCGCCATCAGGGTACGACATACCGTACGTTAACTCACCGCGCGTGCCAAACAGCATGATGTCTGAGCGTTTCAGCTCCCAGGCCAGACCTGCGGCAACCCCGACGTTATCGGCCAGCACATAGCGGCTCGGCGTCAGCGGCTCGTTAACAAAGTTGATCAAAAATTGCGGCTGCTTGGAATCCATCACCTTATCCGGGATAACGATCCCCACCAGCAGCGCAATCGCCAGCGGGCACAGCGCCGCATATGACCAACGCTCTGCGCTGGCTCGCAAGGTAAACAGCCCAACCAGCGCCCACGCCAGAAAAGCAAACGCCGCCAGCGCCGCTTTGTAGACCTCAATTTGCGTCCATACCGGATGTTTCAGGAAGCCCAAAGGCGACACCACCAGCGCGGCAATCACGCCAACCAGGCCAAAACCGATATTGCTCCACGCATTGACACGCAGCGCGCGCCCGTTGGTTTGCGCCATCTGCATGGCATAACGCGCCATCAGTATCGCCAGCGGCGCGAAACAGGGCAGAATGTAAGTCGGCAGCTTCCCTTTAGCGATGCTGAAAAACAGCAGCGGCATCACCACCCAGCCCAGCAGATAAAACGCTTCCCGCACGCCCTCTTTACGCGCCAGCCAGCCCGTTTTCAGCGCACCGGGCAGCAGCGCCAGCCACGGCAACGAACCTAAAATCAGGAACGGTATGTAATACCAGAACGGCGCTTTGTGTTGTGCGTCCTGCTGCGCAAAACGTTGGATATGTTCCACCCAGAAGAAGTAGCGCCAGAAATCAGGCTCGCGCGAGGCAATCGCCAGCCCCCATGGCAGCACCGTCAGCACGCAGCAGATCACGGCCAGCCAGCCCCAGAGCAGAACCTCTTTCCAGCGTTTGTGCACAATCACCCACGGCAGCACGCCAATCACCGGCACTGCCAGCGCAAGAAAACCTTTGGTCATCACGCCCATGCCGCACGCCACGCCAAGCAGGACATAGCCGCCAAACTTACTGCGTAACGTGTTCGCCTGCGCAGCCAGCCAGAAGCTGAGCATCGCCAGCGTCATCCACAGCGTGATCATCGGGTCGAGCACCGCATAAGTGCCAATGCCATACACCAGAAACGCGGTCAGGAAGATCACTGCCGAGAGCACGGCAGTGCGTTTGTCGCGCCACATTTTCCACGCCAGCGCGCCCACGAGCAGCGCCGATACGATGATGGAGAAAACGGAGCCAAGGCGCACGGAGACGTTATTATGGCCAAACAGCCACTGCGCAATGCTATTGATCCAGTAACCGGCGATGGGTTTTTCAAAATAACGCAGGCCAAGGAAATGCGGCACAATCCAGTCGCCGCTGGTGAGCATTTCACGGCTGATCTCCGCATAGCGGGTCTCATCCGGCTGCCAGAGCAGACGATATTCCAGGGGAACAACATAGTAGAGGGCGATCAGCGCAACCAGCGCCAGACCATAGTGAATGGATTTCATAACCCAGGACTCAACAGTTGTTGGCAACCCAGCCAGCCTTCCCGGCCAGCCACTTCTCCGCGTACCACTTTGCCTGCTGGTAGCGTCTCTAACGATTCCGGCAACAGCTGGCTTAACGGGCAAAAAGCGATGCCTTCGCGCGCCGCCATGCTCAGCAGTTCATCGAAACCTTCCGCGCCGATAATGCCTTCCACCTCGGCGTGGATGGTATAAACCGGCGTGCCGCTATCCTGCTTCATCGCGTCAAGAATGAAGCGGTTGTAGTGCTCCGCCGCCACCGAAATGCCAACGGCCTCATCCCAGGTGGGTAGCGTGACCGGGATTTGCGGAGCTGCATAGGTATTCTCGGCGATGAGCGGGCGAAACGGCTGCGTGCCACGACAGTCGCTGTTATAGCGGAAATTAAAATTCGATTTGGCTTTCACCACTCGCTGATCGGCGCGCCAACCCGCCACGGCGGAACAGCTCACAGACCGGCCAATTATCAGCTCCAGCGCCAGTAATCCGCGCTCAATTTCCGCTTCGAGATGGGCCTGATCCCACACACCACTCCAGCGCTGCCAGCCATGGTGATCCCACGCATGCAGCCCCACTTCGTGCGCCTGCGCGGTTTTGCGGATAACGTCCGCGTTGCCTTCACCGATAAGTCTGCCGGGCCACGCGGTGCCCGCCAGTAAAATATCCCAGCCGTAGAGCGATGCCGCGCGCGAGCGCAGCATCTTCCACAGAAATTTCGGCTTAAGCAGGCGCCAGATGTGGCGCCCCATGTTGTCCGGCCCGACGCTAAAGAAAAAGCTCGCCTGGATATTGTGTTTTTTCAATAGCTCCAGCAGGCGCGGAACGCCGTCACGCGTGCCGCGAAAGGTATCGACATCAATACGTAAGCCGACGTATTTCATGCTTATTTCTCATCCGTCAGTTCAACGGTACGCAGGAAGAAATCCAGCGTTTCGTCAATGGTCTGGCGCATATCCACAGTCGGTTCCCAGTGCAGGCAACGTTTGGCGTTACGGATACTCGGTTTGCGGTGTTCCACATCCTGGTAGCCTTTGCCGTAGTAGCTGCTGCTCTCCACTTCGCGGAAACCCGCGAACGGCGGGAAGCGATCGCGCAGCGGGTGTTTTTCAAAACTTGCCAGCAGCATCTCGGCCAGCTCTTTAATGCTCGCTTCGTTGTCCGGGTTACCAATGTTGATGATCTGCCCGTCGCAGCGCCCATCTTTGTTTTCGATAATGCGGAACAGGGCTTCGATACCATCGCTGATATCGGTAAAGCAGCGTTTCTGTTTACCACCTTCGATCAGCTTGATCGGCGAACCCTCTACCAGGTTGAGGATCAACTGGGTGATGGCACGCGAGCTACCGATACGTGCAGCGTTGAGGTTATCCAGGCGCGGCCCCATCCAGTTAAACGGACGGAACAGGGTGAATTTCAGACCGTGCTTGTCGCCATATGCCCAGATCACGCGGTCGAGCAACTGTTTCGATACCGAGTAAATCCAGCGCTGTTTGTTGATAGGCCCAACAACCAGATTCGAGTTGTCTTCATCGAAGTTGTTGTCGGTGCACATGCCGTACACTTCCGACGTCGACGGGAAAATGATGCGTTTGTTGTACTTCACGCAGTCACGGATGATTTTCAGGTTCTCTTCGAAATCCAGCTCGAACACGCGCAGCGGGTTACGGGTGTATTCGATAGGCGTCGCGATAGCCACCAGCGGCAGCACCACGTCGCATTTTTTAATGTGGTATTCGATCCATTCGGAGTGAATGCTGATATCGCCTTCCACAAAGTGGAAACGCGGATTGTCGAGGAAACGGCTGATCGCATCCGATCCAATATCAAGACCGAAAATCTCGTAGTTATCGTCACGCAGCAGACGTTCGGTCAAATGGTTACCGATAAAACCGTTCACGCCCAGGATCAACACGCGGGTGCGGCGTTTTACCGCCACTACCGGTTTGCTGGTCAGCAGCGCGCCAGCCACCAGGCCGAGCGACTGCGCCAGCTGGGCGCCCTGCATATACACGCCGTTGTCCATCTGGCCGGTGAGGATCTCCAGCGCGCCATCGCCACAGGCGACCAGCAGCGGCGAAACAGAGAGCACAGTGCCCGCGCGAGCCGGAGCTACGTCGGTGCGTACGCGGGATTTCCAGACGATAAATTTATGCGTACCGGCATAGCTGTACGCGCCCGGCCACGGGTCAGAAACCGCGCGCACCAGGTTTTGCAGCGTTTGGGCGGGTTTTTCCCAGTCCAGACGGCCATCTTCCGGCGTACGGCGGCCATAGTAGCTGGCTTTGCTGTCGTCCTGCGCCGTTTCGCTGAAGGTTTGCGTTTTAATCGTCGGCAGCACGCTGGCCAGCATACCTTTTGCGGCTTCCGCTAATTTGCGGTGCAGCGACAGCGCTTCATCGTTCTCGGCAATGGCTACGCGCTGTTGCGCGATAATCGCGCCCGCATCCGCGCGGGAAACCATGCGGTGCAGCGTGACGCCAGTTTCGCTTTCGCCATTGACCAGCACCCAGTTCAGCGGTGCGCGACCACGGTAAGCAGGCAACAGTGAGCCGTGGAGGTTAAATGCGCCGATCCGTGCGGTATTGAGAATGTTGTCGCACAGTAAATTGCGGTAATAGAAAGAGAAAATCACATCCGGGTTCAGATCGCGAATACGATCGACCCACAGCGAGTGGTTGACATCGTCCGGGGCATAAACCGGGATGCCACGTTCAGCGGCAATACGCGCCACCGAACCGAAAAAGTGGTTTTCATTGGCACTGTCGGGATGGGTAAAAATCGCCGCAATCTCGAAACCTGCATCCAGTAACGCTTGTGTACCGACACATCCCATATCGTGGTAAGCAAAGACAACGGCTTTCATTGATTTTTTTCCTCTTGCGAAACGTCATTTTCCTGACGAACAACACGTTGAATAAAGTAGCGGGGACGCGCGCGAACATCGTTATAGATGCGCCCGATATACTCCCCAAGTAGCCCCATGCCGATAAACTGCGCGCCAATAAAGGTGAAGAGGATGGCGAAGAGCATAAACACCCCTTCTCCCGCCCACTGCGGGCCAAACGCCAGACGCAGCACCACCAGCAGCACGGCGAGCGAAAAGCCCAACACGGCGATCACGCTGCCAAACACGCTCAGCAAGCGCAGCGGCGTGGTGGTCAGGCAGGTCACCAGGTCGTACATCAGGTTAATCAGGCGCATAAAGCTGTATTTGGAATCGCCAAACTCGCGTTCCGCGTGTTGCACGGGGATCTCCACCGCGCGACGGGCAAAGGTATTGGCGAGGATCGGGATAAAAGTGCTGCGCTCATGGCAGTGCAGCATGGCATCAACAATATGGCGGCGGTACGCACGCAACATGCAGCCGTAATCGCCCATCGCTTTACCGGTGGTGCGCTGGATCAGACGGTTGATGGTGCGCGAGGCCATTTTACGAAACAGGCTGTCCTGGCGGTTTTGCCGCACCGTGCCCACCACGTCATACCCCTCATTGGCTTTCGCCACCAGACGCGGGATCTCCTCCGGCGGGTTTTGCAAATCGGCATCCAGCGTGATGATCAAATCACCGGTGACATGGCTGAATCCGGCCATAATCGCCGAGTGCTGACCGTAGTTGCGGTTCAGCAGCACCGCGACAACGTGGCTGCCGGGTTGTTCTGCCGCTTCACTTAACATCAGCGCAGAGTTATCGCTACTGCCGTCATCCACCAGCAAAATTTCGTAATCGATGCCCAGTACATCGCAGCTTTCGGTGGTGCGGCGAATCAACTCCGGCAAGCTCTCTTGCTCGTTGTAGACCGGGATCACCACAGAAACTTTTTCTACAGGCGGTAAATTAAACATATCAGCGCCCTGCAATGTTGCGGAGCGCGTGAATGACGCGGGTTGTGTCGTCATGGGTCATATCCGGGAAAAGCGGTAGCGAACAGATACGCGCACTGTTCCACTCCGTATTGGGTAAAGAGAGGGGGAAGCGTTCGCGGTAATACTTCTGCGTATGGGCCGCGCGAAAATGCAGGCCGGTGCCAATGCCTTGCGCTTTCAGGGTTTCCATCAATGCGTCGCGGGAGATACCGCAACGTTGCTCATCGACGCGAATAATAAACAGGTGCCAGGCGTGCTGGTGCGACCATGACGGCAAGGCCAGCGGCTGAAACGGCGTATCCGCCAGTTCCTGCAAATAACGCTGGGCGATCTCCTGGCGGCGGGCATTAGCGGCGGGCAGTTTGCCAAGTTGCACCAGCGCAATCGCCGCGTTGATATCTGCAAGATTGTATTTAAACCCTGGGGAGATCACTTCGGCCTGCGGGGCGCGGCCGTGAGTCTGACGGTCGTAAGCATCGACGCCCAGGCCGTGGAACTTCAGGCTGCGAATGCGGTTCGCCAGTTGTTCGTCATCCGTCACCACCAGCCCACCTTCCGCGCAGGTCATATTTTTAATGGCGTGGAAGGAGAAAATAGCGGTGCCGCGTGAGCCAACATGCTGGCCTTTGTAGTACGTTCCGGCGGCGTGAGCAGCATCTTCAATCACCGGAATGCCGTGCTTCTCGCCAAGCGCGCGAATGGCGTCGATATCCGCCGGTGCACCGGCGTAATGCACCGGGATAATCGCTTTGGTACGCGGCGTGATAGCCGCTTCGATAGCTTCCGGCGTGACCATCAATGTCTCTTTATCGACATCGATCATCACCGGCGTCGCACCGAGCAGCACAATCATATTGAGGGTGGAAACCCAGGTCAGCGACGGGGTAATCACTTCATCCCCGGCGCCAATACCGAGTGCCATCAGGGTGACGTGCATGCCACCCGTCGCCGAGCTAACGGCAATGGCGTGGCGGTTGCCCGTCAGTGTACAAAAAGCCTCTTCAAGCGCCTGATTTTTGGGGCCGGTCGTGATCCAGCCGGATGCCAGCACTTGCTGAATGGCTGCGAACTCTTCATCCCCCATTGACGGGCGTGAGAACGGTAAAAAATCACTCATCGTTTTTCCTTGGCGTCACTGACGCGTTAACGAACCGCCACAAAGACACGTTGCGGCTAGTGAGTAAAATGGCGGATGAAAGTTAAACCAAAATATAATGAATGCGCGTTTCCTGCATTTATTATTCGTTACGGTTAGTCGGAGAATGCTACCAATTGAATATTAGGACAAGATTAAGAAAAGGGGGAAATGATAAACTTAACAAATATAAAATAATTTTTTCCAAACAATAGGTTACAAATGAAAACAGCAAAATCCTAACGTGATGAATGTCAAAAAACTGAAATATTTAACGCCCTTGTAATGCATACAAAGGCGTAAGCGTAGTTATTTAAACGGCGCATCAACGAATGCACGAAAATTAATATCATTATGCAATGAATTATTTCATTCGTTATCAGCAAAATATATTAAATAGCGTGAAATTTTTATGACAAATTCTGCGGGAAGTTGGCCGGTAATTCACTGGCAGCGCAGTTAATCACGCTGTCATTATTTTCGCCGCAATCACGCACAAACGTAATGGTCGCGAACTCATCGATCACTTCAGTAGGGTAAGCCGGACCAGCCGCACGATAACACTCCATCAACGGAATGTGATCGTTCTGGAAGCAGACGGTTTTTTCCGGATTATTGATAACCCAGCGCGGGAAGAAAATGGTGCCGTGGAACAAGCGATCCCCAAGGTTCACAATCAGGCTGACATCGGTGCCGGTCGGTTCGGTCCAGGAAATTTTATAGATACTTTCGCCAACGCGAACAATGTAGGCCTGCTGATTTTTCACCCAACGGTTCGCCACGATACCGCTGTGGATCCGGTAATCGAGCGTCGTGGCGTTTTTCACATAAATCTCGTAGTTCCAGCCATTATCGTAGGTATAAACCAGATGTTTGCCGACGAAACCGCTCAAATCATGTTTATCAAAGGTGCTCATTTTTACTCTCCTCTGGTGTTTGAAATGATCCTACGCCTGCAAAAAACGAATGAATAACGCTATATTTGCATCAAATTCATTCATTTTTTAGATGAGTTATGCACAAGACGACGCTGGAACAATGGACGCTGCTGCAAAAGGTGGTGGAGCTGGGGAGCTTTGCGAAAGCGGCGGAAGAGACGCATCGCAGCCAGTCATCGGTCAGTTACAACCTGGCGCTGTTGCAGGAGCGGCTCGGCGTTGCCCTGCTGGTACAGGAAGGGCGGCGCGCGGTGCTTACCCCGGCGGGTGAGTTGCTGCTCAACCAGGTAAAACCGTTGCTCAAGGCATTCGATTGGGTAGAAACCCGCGCCGCCACGCTGCGCAATGGCATGCGCACGCGGCTTGATTTAGTGGTCGACAGCATTTTCCCCCGCGCGCGGCTGTTTGCCATTTTGCGCCAGTTTCAGCAGCGTTATCCGCAAACGCAGGTGCGGCTGACCGAAGTGCTGGAGACCGCCTCCAGCGAGTTGCCGGTGCATGCGCAAGCGGATGTGATGATACTGACTCGCCGCCAGGATATGACCGGGCGCGGCGAATGGCTGATGAACATTGATTTTGTCGCCGTGGCGCACCGCGATCACCCGCTGTGCGCGGCGGAACAGGTAAGCGAAGAGATGCTCGCCAGCTGGCCGCTGATCCGCATTGCCGAAAGCGACCATCGCCAAAGCCCGGTGGCGCAGGAGTCGTGGACATTTTCCACCATCGATGCGGCGGTGGAAGCTGTGCTGTATCAGGTGGGTTACGGCTGGCTGCCGGAGGAGCGTATCCAGCCCTTACTTGACAGTGGCGTACTCAAAACGCTGCCGCTCAGCCACGGTACGCGCCGCGCCACACCGCTGCACCTGATTGTGAAAAAAGACCTCGCGCCGCTTGATGAGCAGGTAGAAATGCTGCTGCAACTGTTTAAGGGATAGCGCTCTCATCCTGAATGTCTGCAAGCGGCTTTTCAACGTCACTTGATGTGTCTCGCTCAATGCTTACGCCAGCAAAGCGATAACCCCGACGAATAAGTCACCTTGCGCATTCCGGGTGTTCGTTTCGCCAGTAAGCAATACACCTCACGCTAAATGCGATAAATCCCTGTTAAAAACAGGGCTTTTGATCCAGAACATACTATTCGTATGATGAATTACTAAAATCGTCATACTTTTCTCGCCACCGACTTTTCATCAGGAAACCGAACGTGTCTTTCTATCGTCAGGCTGGCGCTCTGCTTCTGCTCTGCGCATCCTTTGCCGTTTTCGCGGCACAAAACACCCTAACCACCGCCTGGCCGGTGAATGTTGGCCCACTCAACCCGCATCTTTACACGCCAAACCAGATTTTCGCGCAAAGCATGGTGTATGAACCGCTGGTGAAATACCAGGCCGACGGCAGCGTGAAACCCTGGCTGGCGACAAGCTGGACACACTCGGAGGATGGCAAAACCTGGGTCTTCACCCTGCGCGACGGGGTGACGTTTTCCAACGGCGAACCGTTTGACGCCGCCGCCGCCGCGGAGAACTTCCGCGCCGTGCTGGATAACCGCCAGCGCCACGCCTGGCTTGAGCTTGCCAACCAAATCACCGACGTCAAAGCCCTAAGCCCCAAGCAGTTACAAATCACTCTGAAAAGCGCCTACTACCCTTTCCTGCAAGAACTCGCCCTGCCCCGCCCGTTCCGCTTTATCGCCCCGTCGCAGTTTAAAGACCATGAAACACTGAACGGGATTAAAGCGCCCATCGGCACCGGCCCGTGGGTGTTACAGGAATCAAAGCTGAACCAGTACGACGTGCTGGTACGGAATGAACACTACTGGGGCGCGAAACCGGCAGCTGGCAAAATTATCGTCAAAGTGATCCCAGACCCGACCAGCCGCGCGGTGGCATTTGAAACCGGCGATATCGATCTGCTTTACGGCAACGAAGGTTTACTGCCGCTGGATACGTTTGCCCGTTTCAGCCAGAACCCCGCCTGGCGCACCCAGCTCTCTGCACCAATGGAGACAGTGATGCTGGCGCTGAACTCCACGCATGCGCCAACCAATGAGTTAGCCGTGCGCGAAGCGCTGAACTACGCGGTGGATAAGAAAACGCTGGTCGATGGCGCACTGTATGGCACGCAGCAGGTTGCCGACACGCTGTTCGCCCCTTCCGTGCCGTATGCCAATATCGGCCTGAAACCGCGCCAGTACGATCCGGCGCAGGCGCGCGCGCTGCTGGATAAAGCGGGCTGGCTGCTGCCCGCCGGAAAAACCATCCGCGAAAAAGCAGGCCAGCCACTGCATATTGAGCTGGCCTATATCGGCACCGATGCGCTGAGTAAGTCGATGGCCGAAATCATTCAGGCCAACTTCCGCCAGATTGGCGTAGATGTCGCCCTGATCGGCGAGGAAGAGAGCAGTATTTATGCCCGTCAGCGCGATGGCCGTTTCGGCATGATTTTCAACCGCACCTGGGGCGCACCGTACGATCCGCATGCGTTTATGAGTTCAATGCGCGTGCCGTCGCATGCCGATTACCAGGCACAGTTAGGCCTGCCGGACAAAGCGATTATCGACAAAGAGATTGGCGAGGTGCTCACTACCAGCGATGACAGCGCGCGTCAGGCGCTGTACCGGGATATTCTCACCCGTTTGCACAACGACGCGGTTTATCTGCCCATCAGTTACATCTCGATGATGGTGGTGGCAAAACCGCAGCTCGGCACGATTCCGTTTGCCCCGATCGCCTCGGAGATCCCGTTTGATCAGATAACCCCGGACGCCGCGCCATGAGCCGCTTTTTACTGCACCGTCTGCTGCTGTTGATCCCGATGATCGTAGCCGCCTCGGTGGTGATTTTCCTGCTGCTGCGCCTTGGCGCCGGGGATCCGGCGATGGATTATCTGCGCCTGTCGAATCTGCCGCCAACACCGGAAATGATTGCCGCTACCCGCATTCAGCTGGGGCTGGATCAGCCGCTCGCCAGCCAATATCTGCACTGGCTGTGGCGCGCACTGCATCTTGATTTCGGCATTTCGTATGCCACGCAGCGCCCGGTGCTCGACGATGTGTTGCATTTTCTGCCCGCGACATTGCAACTCGCAGGCGCGGCGCTGGCGCTGATCCTGCTCACTTCCGTACCGCTTGGTATCTGGGCGGCGCGTCACCGCGATGGTCTGCCGGATTTTCTGGTACGCGCGGTGGCGTTTCTTGGCGTGTCGATGCCGAACTTCTGGCTGGCTTTTCTGCTGGTGATGTTTTTTTCTGTGCATTTGCAGTGGCTGCCTGCAATGGGCTACGGCGGCTGGCAGCACCTGATCCTGCCTGCGGTGTCGATTGCCTTTATGTCGCTGGCCATCAACGCCCGTCTGCTGCGCGCCAGCATGCTGGAAGCCGCCGGGCAACGCCACGTGACGTGGGCGCGGCTGCGCGGGTTAAGCGATAAGCAGACCGAGCGGCGGCATATTCTGCGTAACGCGTCTCTGCCGGTGATCACCGCGCTGGGGATGCATATCGGCGAGCTGATTGGCGGTACGATGATCATCGAAAGCATCTTCGCCTGGCCCGGTATTGGCCGCTATGCCGTATCGGCAATCTTCAATCGCGACTACCCGGTGATCCAGTGCTTTACGCTGGTGATGGTGCTGGTTTTTGTGCTGTGCAATCTGGCAGTCGATCTGCTGAGCGCAGCGCTCGATCCGCGCATTCGCCACCATGAAGGAGCGCACTGATGCACTTTATAAAAACGGCCCGCTGGCCAGTGCGTTTCGCGCTGCTGATCCTGCTGTTACTGCTGGTGATTGCCCTGACCTGCCAGTGGTGGACGCCGTACGATCCGCAAGCCATCGATTTACCCGCGCGCCTGTTGCCGCCGGGCAGCCAGCACTGGCTCGGCACCGACCATCTGGGACGGGATATTTTCTCACGCTTAATGGCCGCCACACGGGTGTCGCTGGGGTCGGTGATGATGTGTCTGCTGCTGGTGCTGGCGCTTGGTTTAAGCGCAGGCGGCTGCGCCGGGCTGCTCGGCGGGCGCGTCGATCAGGCCATCATGCGCGTGGCGGATATCTTTATGACCTTTCCCACCTCGATCCTGTCGTTTTTTATGGTCGGCGTGCTTGGGACAGGGCTGACTAACGTGATTATTGCCATCGCGCTTTCACACTGGGCCTGGTATGCGCGCATGGTGCGCAGCCTGGTGATCTCCTTGCGTAGCCGCGAGTACGTGCTGGCGGCGCGTTTAAGTGGCGCGAGTTATCTGCATGTGTTTCGCGATCATCTGGCGGGAGCGGTAGTGCCTTCGCTGCTGGTACTGGCGACGCTGGATATCGGCCATATGATGCTGCACGTCGCCGGGATGTCGTTCCTCGGGCTTGGCGTCACCGCGCCAACACCGGAATGGGGCGTGATGATTAACGACGCCCGGCAATATATCTGGACGCAGCCACTGCAGATGGTCTGGCCGGGGCTGGCGCTGTTTATCAGCGTGATGGCGTTTAATCTGGTGGGCGACGCGCTGCGCGACCATCTCGATCCCCACCTGGAAACGGAGCACGCCCACTGATGCCTGCACAACTGAGCCTGCAAAATATCACCCTGCACGCGGAACGCCCGCTGGTACAGGAGGTGTCGTTAACCCTGCAACGCGGGCGCGTGCTGGCGCTGGTAGGCGGTAGCGGCAGTGGCAAATCATTAACCTGTGCGGCGGCGCTCGGCGTGCTGCCTGCTGGCGTACGGCAAACGGCCGGTCGGCTGCTGGCCGATAATCAGCCCATCACACCGCAAGCACTGCGTGGTTCGACGGTTGCCACCATTATGCAAAACCCGCGCAGCGCGTTTAACCCGCTGCGCACCATGACCGCTCATGCACGGGAAACCTGCCTGGCTCTCGGTAAACCCGCCGATAACGCCACACTGATCGCGGCATTGCAGGATGTCGGGCTGGAGGACGCCGAACGTGTGCTCACGCTTTACCCGTTCGAGATGAGCGGCGGCATGTTGCAACGCATGATGATCGCCATGGCGCTGCTGAGCAATGCGCCGTTTATCGTCGCCGATGAACCGACGACCGATCTCGACGTGGTGGCGCAGGCACGCATTCTCGATTTGCTGGCGCAGATTATGCGCGAACGTCAGCCCGGCATGCTGCTGGTTACGCACGATATGGGCGTGGTAGCGCGGCTGGCGGATGATGTCGCGGTAATGGACAACGGGCGCATTATCGAACAGGGCGCGGTGGAAACCCTGTTCAGTACCCCACAACAGGCAGTGACCCGCGAATTAGTCGCGGCCCACCTGGCGCTGTATGGACTGGAGCTGGCGCAATGAACCTTCTTGATGTGCGCGGTGTGTCGCACACCTACCACCAGCGACCGGTGCTGGACAATATCTCTTTTCAGTTAAAAAGCGGGGAAACCGTGGCGCTGCTCGGGCGCAGCGGCTGCGGGAAAAGCACGCTGGCGCGGCTGCTGGTAGGGCTGGAATCGCCAGACGAAGGCGAAGTGCGCTGGCAGGGTACGCCGTTGAAGCAGCTTAACGCCCGCGCCCGCCAGGCGTTTCGCCGCGATATCCAGATGGTGTTTCAGGATCCGGTCAGCGCGGTGAACCCGCGTAAAACCGTGCGCGATATTCTGCGTGAACCGCTGCGCCATCTGTTATCACTGCCCAACAGCGAGCAGCAGGCACGTATCCAACAATTGCTGGAAGATGTCGAGCTGGATACCTCTCTGCTCGATAAACGCCCTCCGCAATTGAGCGGTGGGCAGTTGCAGCGCGTTTGCCTGGCGCGCGCGCTGGCGGTGGAACCCACGCTATTGATTCTGGATGAAGCGGTTTCCAGCCTGGATTTAGTGCTGCAAGCGGGCGTTATCCGACTCTTACAGCGGTTACAACAGCGTTCCGGCGTGGCTTGTCTGTTTATCACCCATGATTTGCGGCTGGTGGAGCGCTTTTGCCAGCGCGTGCTGGTGATGGAGAGCGGCGCGCTGGTGGAAACGCTCGACGTCACTTCACCGCTGCGCTTGCGTTCACCGGCAGGCCAGGCGCTGCAGCAGGCGGTGCTGCCCGCCTTCCCCCTCTCATTACAAAGGACACAACCATGCAACGCGTGACCATAACACTGGATGATGACCTGCTCGATACGCTGGACAACCTTAGCGCACGGCGCGGTTACAACAACCGTTCGGAAGCGCTGCGGGATATTTTGCGCGGCGCGCTGGCACAGGAGTCCGAGCAAAACAATGAACAGCAGGGTTACGCGGTGCTGTCGTATGTGTATGAACATGAGAAGCGCGACCTGGCGAGCCGCATTGTCGCCACGCAACACCATCATCACGACTTATCTGTCGCCACGCTGCACGTGCATATCAGCCACGACGACTGCCTCGAAATCGCCGTGCTGAAAGGCAAAATGGGCGATGTGCAGCACTTCGCCGATGACGTTATCGCCCAGCGCGGCGTGCGTCATGGCCATTTACAGTGTCTCGCCGCCGAAGAGTAACGTTGCCGCCGTCATACCGTGGCGGGTATTAACCCGACACACACATTTTATGAGCAACAATTGGCAACGCGCGCTGTGTCCCAACTGCTAGCCTTAATACATTTGTGAAATCCACTGGATAAGGGGCAGACAATGAAAATCTCACTCGACGGTAAAGTCGCGCTGGTCAGCGCTTCAACGGGCGGTATTGGTTTTGCCATTGCTAAAGGGCTGGCAGAAAGCGGCGCGGAAGTGATCCTTAACGGGCGCAGCGAAGGTTCGGTGAATGAGGCAAAAGCGGCGCTGGAAAAACAGGTGCCGGGTGCGAAGCTGCGTACCGCCGTTGCCGATCTCGGCACAGCGCAGGGCGTGGAAACGCTGCTGAAAGCGAGCGGCGAGGTCGATATTCTGGTGAATAACGCCGGGATTTACGGCCCGCAGGATTTTTACGCCACCGACGATGCGACCTGGGAAAATTACTGGCAAACCAATGTGATGTCTGGCGTGCGCCTCTCGCGTTCGCTGCTGCCCGCAATGGTGAAAAAAGGCTGGGGGCGCGTGGTGTTTATCTCTTCTGAATCGGCGCTGAATATCCCGGCGGATATGATCCATTACGGCGTGACGAAAACCGCGCAGCTTTCGCTGGCACGCGGGCTGGCGAAATTTGTCGCCGGCAGCGGCGTCACTGTTAACAGCGTACTGCCCGGACCAACCATGTCAGACGGTTTTGCCGGCATGATGAAAGAAGAGATGGAAAAGACCGGGAAATCGCTGGAAACGCTGGCGAAAGAGTTTGTGATGGCCAATCGCCCGAGTTCAGTTATCCAGCGCGCCGCCACCGTGGAAGAGGTGGCGAATATGGTGGTCTATGTCTGTTCGAAACAGGCTTCCGCCACCTCCGGCGCAGCGCTGCGCGTGGACGGCGGCGTGGTGGATGATATCGTTTGACGGCTTTCCGGCTGGCCTCAGGGCCAGTTCGGATAGAAATGCGTCATCAGGATCATAAACAGCGGCGTGGTCACGGTCGACAGCAGAGTGGAAAGCAGCATGCTGGTCGCCGTCGCGCCCTGTAGTACCTGGAATTTTTGCGCCATCAGATAGACGTTAATCCCCACCGCCATCGACCCCAGCAACACCACCACCTGGCTCTCTTCGCGCGGCAGATGCAGCAACCAGGCAATCAACCAAATCAAAGCAGGCATCAACATCAGTTTCAGCAAGCAGATGGTCAAACTTTCCGCTAATCCTTTGCGGATCTGGTAGCGCGACAAGCTCATGCCGAGGGTGATGAGCGTTAATGGCGCGGCGACCTGCGCCACCATGCTCACCGGGCTATCGAGGAACGGCGGCAGAGGGCGATGAATCAAAAAACTCCAGGCGAACCCGCTGAAGATACCGATGATAATCGGGTTGCGCAGCACGCTCACCAGCGTTTTGCCAATCCCCCGCACCGAGAAGCTGCCGTTTTGCGCCCACTCCACCGACACGGTCACCAGGGTCCATAAAATCAGGCTGTTAAACACCAGCACCAGCGCCACCGACGAGAGGCTCGATGCGCCAAGTAAAATAATGGCAACGGGAATGCCCAGCATCACGTTATTGGAAAAAATGCCCGCCAGGCCGAACACCGAGGCCGATACCGCGTCCATACGGAACAGGCTTTTCGCTGCGATGCGCCCAATCACATAGATAACAAAACAGGTGCCGAAGTAGGCAATCAGCAGCCGCATATCCACCGGCGGGCTTTCGAAGAACTTGCTCATCACTTTGAACAGCATGCATGGAATGGCTACGTTAAAACAGAAGCGGTTGAGCCCTTCGTTAACCGATTCAGGCCAACCGGCGAAGCGCCCGAGGCAATATCCCAGCGCAATCAATAAAAAAAGCGGTGCAGAGAGCAGCAGTTGTTGCGCGAGCTGCGCGAAGAATTCAGCCGTATCCATTCTTTACCCTGTAAATGTAGCGAGCGGTTATTTTCTTTTGTTTTTCGCAGTATAGGGGAAGGTATCACCGCCGTCAGCGTGCCTGACGCCCGCTTTGAGGTTTTAGCTGAAAAAAGCATGTCGGCTCACAGCACTGGCGTTAACGCCTGCTGCCTCCATGCGCCTGCAGGGGATTGTCGCCTGGTCAAGCAGCTGCGATTAATGGTCGATAGTATTGTGTATTAGCTGGGTACGATGGCGTTGTTAATATCGATATAAAAACTCTGTTGAGTTTGCCTTTAGCACAAAAATATTGCCTCAGACATCATTATCAACAGAGTTTTCGAAAAGAGGCTTATTATCTGTTTACCCAGCCGGAATGATCGCACACATAAATTTCATTAAGCGATAAATCATGTGGGATTTGCCCAAGGGAATCGGCAATCTCATCATATGGTGGCGGCAACGTAAATGAGAGACCGTAGTCCTGGTCAACAATCAGCGCACCATTCAGGATTCGCAGGTCTTTACTACGCTGAGAAAGTTCTTGCATGGTTATACCGGCATACAATCTATTTTTATATTTTCCGGCATATTTTTCATTGCAGCCGACTGAAACAATAATATCATCCGTGGTGGTTATTATTATTAGCGTGCCATTTTGTATCGAATAAGCATACCGGATTTCACTGGACGGTGCAGGCAGAGAATACTCTTTAATTTCTACAGTATAATTATTAAAAATGTCTTCCAGGTAAAGGTCAATGGAATCGCCAAGAAGAACATTACCTAATGATATAAAGCTCACAATATCCGCGTTAAAGTCAACCATAAACATCCTTCCGTAACCATTAACCCATCTCTGATGCACGATATATAAAATTAAGTAAACCCAGGATAAACCAATACTAGATGCGAGTAATTTCTTTTATCATTTCCTTGAAAGGATGCGCTTTTCTATGCAGTGTAGCGCATGCATTAGCTTTTCTTTTATAAATATTTTTTCATCGAATAACGGCTGTTATGTCCATAAAATAATGTACGACAAATCGTATACGTTATATTTTCATTATAAAAACTACGGTTATTGGTAGGTCTACCCGTCATGTTTCGAACACATTTTATCACTGGTATGCGTTTCAAGTCTGATAAGGAATTTCCGAAAGGCGTATGCATTGCTTATGCTATCAATCACATCGAATGAAAAACAGTTAGCGGCATAATTAAGAGCGACAACATTTCCCGTTGCCAGAGATTGTCGATTAATATTTTTTATGGTGAATGTAATTTGTTACATCAGTAGATTGGAAATGCGGCTGGCTTATGACTGAGATTATTCGAACACTAATAATTCTTATGCTTCGGTATGGTGCTTATCCTCGACGTTAAACGCTGTGCTAGAATGACTAGGCAATATGTTCACTTAGGATGAGTACACGAATAATGAAAAAAAACCAGGCAGATGAATTAACTGCCGAAAAGCAATTAAGAGCATTCTACAACAACGATTTTATCCGCGTTTACCAGGCTTATTCCGACACCATTGCAGACAGCGCGCTTGCGCATGGCACCTTCGTCTCGCCGCCTTTCAGTATGACCCGCATGACGTGGATTAAGCCCTCTTTTCTGTGGATGATGTACCGCTCCGGCTGGGGAAAGAAAGATCCAAATCAGCACCGGATTCTGGCGATTGATCTTACCCATGGCGGGTTTAAGCAAATCCTTAATCAGGGAATTTTGAGCCATCACCGGTACTCAGGCGCAGAAGAAGCTGAATGGCAAAGCCAAATAAAGGCGTCAGATGTGGTGATCCAGTGGGATCCGGAGCGTGATATCCGTTTGAACAAACTGGATCACCGCACGATACAGATAGGATTACGCAATCAGGCGGTCGCCGATTACTGTCAGAAATGGATTGTAAACATTACCGATGTTACAGAACTTGCCGCGAAAATTCATGAATTGGTAGAGAGTGAGCGCATTAATGAAGCACTTGCGTTGTTACCGGAAGAGAGGGTTTATGATATTTGATTGAGAAGTTAGATATAAAGTAGAAGGATGGTATGTAATATAATGAAAACTTCAGATGAGCAGTTTTTAACATACGTTATTTTATATATTTGATATTGAAATTAAAGTCATCCGAAATTTTAAGAGATTAATTTGAAAATTAAGCAATCCCTCGGCACAACTGAATTAATCAATTATTTTAAGAAAATACATCTTCAACTTATTACCTTGCTGGCACCATCCCATGCGTCCCAGCATTTATTTCACTCATAACATTTAGAGTAATTAATTTACTGAATAATATAAATAACCTCAGTCATATCTCGAAAGAAAATAGGATTTGATAGGCTCATCATTAATTAAATCAGCAGATATGTTCTCAATGTTTTCTGCTTCATCATCATCAGTGATAGATACGAACAACGCTGAAGTGCTTAACTCTGGAGCTAGTTCACTTAGTTTTATTTTTTTTAGTACATTTATAAGCATTTGAATAAGCTTGTTCTTAAATTGCACAAAATTTCCCCTATCAGAAGATTCTCTTAGAGACTTACTAATATTAGAAAAATTTTCTCCATAAAATCCCTCATATGCCCATTCTGATGTAGCCCATTTATAATAACTTTGAGTTTCCTTACTTTTATCTTCTTCAACATTAAGAATCGAATGCAAGCGTTCTTCAGAGTTTGCGCTCAATGATACTGTCATAGCGCTACTGTCTGTATAAAGCGAGAACGCATAAAAATTCTCATCAGGTTTTTCAGTGAGAAGTTTCTTAATAGCCTCAAACGTAGCCTGGAAACATTTATCTTCCAATTCATCCCAGTTCATATATCACCTCTAGGTTCAGCTTCCGAACACTTCCATCCCAATTCTCTGAAGTGCTGCTTTCATTTCATTTGTAGCGTCAACGGCATTTAATCCTCGACTACTTATGGCTTCATGTGCAGCTTCAAGCTTATTTGCAACAAGTTTTGCATTTGCAACAGTATGGCCCCTGTTTTCTGCCCACATAAGTGCAGAAACGTCTTCTACTGGGTTAATCTCGTATATTTTCAGAATATTCCCACTCCTTTTTAACGCTTCCTGCATAGGTGGAGATCTAGAGAAATCACCTTTAAATACAATATGGTGAGCATGAAGATTAACCATTGAGGCGGGAGGGGTGGTTCCTGACCTTTTAGCAAAATAAGTTCCCCAATCTCTGTCGAGACATGTAGAAGCTAATCCTAGCGGATCAATCCAAATCAATGGATCCACCACATACGTATAGGTATTCAGCCCACCCAGTAACCCTATCGGGTCCAACTGGGTGTAACGTCCGCCGCAGGGGTCGTAGTAGCGGAAGGTGTTGTAGTGCAGTCCGGTTTCGCGGTCGAGGTACTGCCCCAGGAAGCGCAGGTTCTGCGGCACATCCCAGTCCGCGTTGCTGCTTTCCCGCTCGCTGCGTCCCTAGGTGGTGGAAATGCCCTGCCAGACAACGTCGCCGCTGCTGTCGGTCACTTTTTCCGGCAGACCGTTCAGCTCCGTGTGATACCAGTAAACCTCCGCGTGCCCGCCGCGGCTGTCGACGCGGGCCAGCGGTTCGTTACAGGTTAGAGTACATAAAACTTATCGACATCAAAAATATCCTATGAAGGATTTAATTAATTAAATCCTTTAATAGTTTTATTTCATAATCATAGTTATTTTTATCAACACCTTTTAAATTAGATAGCCTCTCGAAGAATGTTAGAGCATATTTAGACATATCATTAACAAACGTATTTTTCTCCACAATAACTTTTGTGTTAGTATGACAATTAACGCTTAATAACAGTTCTTGCCTGATGGGTTTGAATTTCATTTTAATTGGTTGATCAGGAAAGTTACTTTCGAAGTCTTTATTTTCTGCGGCAAGCTTGAGCCCTGCTGAAATATACGCCCATAACTGATCGATATAATCCCACATTTCAAGATTGATAAGCTCAACCCCGTTAACATTTAATATCAGCCCACCCTCAATATAATTTAGATCGTCCATAACGCCATCGAAATCAAAAATGTTGATAAATTTCTTTTTATGTTTAATGTAGCTTGCAACTTCAATCATTTGAAAACTCCTGGTTAGGATAAAACTGACCAATTCGGCCCGGGTGAACTCCGCGTCGCCCTCAATTATCACCTGGCTGATGCGGTATACATCGTCATGGTTGATGTAATATCTGTACGATTTTAATAAGTTTTTGTCTTTTATTACTGGCACTAACAAAAAGCACAAACTGCGGGAATAATGTTCCCAAGCAACGCTGAACGCTGATGGGATCATAGATACCAGGTGAGATACTTATTAGTATAACCGCCGGAAAGATATAATTATCTCTCCGGCTTAACAACTAGCTATTTCTGGATTTAAAAAACTCCCAGTACTCATTATCCTCTTCTTTAAAAGCACGATACTTCCCTTTTTCATACGCCTTTAAGAAACAACTATATGCTTCATCAAGCTCGCCTAGTTTGAAATGAACAGCTCCGAGGTTAATTAATTCCGAGGTTGCTTTTTCAGGAATCTCGAATTTGAACACTTCTTCAGCCCATATTTTCGCTTGTTTAAAATCTTTTCTGACAAAAAAGATTTTATATAAACTCATGACAATTAATCGTGCCTCAGTACTTTGATATCGCCCCTCAGGCGACTCGTCTAATTCATTTAAAATAGTAGTTAATTTTTTTACAGCCCCGTCAATATCACCATCTTTATAAGCATTATTTGCATCATTAATCTTAGCAATGATCAAGGGATTCAGCCCAGGCATAAATGTCACTCCTTAAGTTTACTATGGCGATATGATCGGAGGTAGGTACACTTGTCCAAGCATAGCACCTTGCGATCGGTTTATAGAATAATGATCTAAATAGTAGTTGTTCGAATCTAACATCCATGATCGAACCGGTTTAGATTTTGGTCCTAAGTATCTTCCCGTCTCATTCCACCACGTCACAGCGTCAACTGTATGGGACATATCCGCTTCACGTAGTGGATACCAATTGGAATCCGAGGCCTGGAAATAAGTTTCCCCAGCAACATCCTGGATTTTTCCTTCATTGCGCATACGTTCTATAACTTCGCGGCCTGTTCGACTTTTCTTACCAGGAGTACGCCCCAAGTAATTATTACGACAAGAAAGCCCCAGCGGATCCACCCACCCCAGCGGATCCACCACATACGTATACGTATTCAGCCCACCCAGTAGCCCTATCGGGTCCATCTGGGTGTAGCGTCCGCCGCAGGGGTCGTAGTAGCGGAAGGTGTTGTAGTGCAATCCAGTTTCGCGGTCGAGGTACTGGCCCTGGAAGCGCAGGTTCTGCGGCACATCCCAGTCCGCGTTGCTGCTTTCCCTCTCGCTGCGTCCCCAGGTGGTGGAAACGCCCTGCCAGACAACGTCGCCGCTGCTGTCGGTCACTTTTTCCGGCAGACCGTTCAGCTCCGTGTGATACCAGTAAACCTCCGCGTGCCCGCCACGGCTGTCGACGCGGGCCAGCGGTTCGTAGCTGTTTTCCGTGTAGATATACTGCACGGCCGCGTCCGGATAGCTGTCGCTGCACTCGCCGACCATCTGCAGTCCCGACCACACGTACTGCGTGCGTTCCGCGTTGCGGGTGTGGCGTCGCCACACCTGTTTTTCCGTGCGGCGCCCAAGCGCGTCATAGCGGTATTCGGCCCGGGTGAACTCTGCGTCGCCCTCAATTATCACCTGGCTGATGCGATGTTCATCGTCATAACTGAAGCGCTGCACCGTGCCGCGATGGCTGTCGTGGCGTTCAGTCATGCGCCCGAAACCGTCATATTCCCAGCGCACGCCCTCCAGCCGTTTCAGCAGGTTGTCCCATACCGGCGGTAAATCCGGCGTGGTGCGGTTGTCCGCCGCGTCATACCAGAAACGCTCCTCGCCGGTTGGCTGAATACTCTGCGTCATGCGACCAGCCGCGTCGTAGCCCCACAGCGACTGACGGTATTTCTCCGCAGGGGTTGGCGGCGCGCCGTCGGTATACATCTGGCGGATAATCTGGTCGGCGCGATCCCACTGGTAGCGGCGTTCGAAGACCAGCCGGTCGCGCACATTGTCCATGCAGCGGCGCTGCGTAATGCGCCCGGCGATATCGTACTGCGTCTCCAGCTCCAGCGCGCCCAGCGTGCGATGGGTTTCGCGGTGCAGTTTGTCGCGCTGGTAGCCGGTGATGGGCAGCGTTTTGCCGCCAAAGACGAGCTGCATCTCCAGCAGATGCCCGGTGCCATAGCGCAGGTACTGCATCTGCCGCCCGTCCGGGAACGTGGTGGCGCTGAGGTTACTTAATGCGTCGTACTGGTGTTCGAATTTGCCAGCGTGGTTCTCCTCGCTCATCAGGTCGCCAAGTTTATTGCGCCGGAAAACAATCACTTCTGCGTTTTCCGGTTCGCGCATATCAATCGCCGCCTGACGCCACTCGCTGTAGACATAGCGGCGCACTTCCGTTGCCAGTTCGCTATAGCGGTACTCGGTGCGGTGCTGCTCGGTTTCCCGCGCGATCATGCGCCCAAGCGCGTCATATTCGTAGTTCATCACCTGCGGCGGCAGGTTGCTGCCGCTAACCGGGTGGCGCACCAGCGTGGCCACTTGTTGCAGAGCGTTGTACTGATACTCGGTTTGCCGACCGGCATAATCATACTGGCGCGTCAGCAAGCCGGTGGCGGTGTAATCAAAGCGCCATTGCTGGTTGTTGGCGTTGGTTAGCATCACCAGGCGACCCGCGCGGTTAAAGCGGAAACGGGTAACATGCCCGGCGGGATCGACAGCTTCTGTCACTTGCCCGCGCGCGTTAAGCGTCACTTTCCGCTCGCTGACGCCATCTACGCTCTGGCCGCATAACAGACCGGCTTTGTTGTACCTGAACAGGGTTTCGCGGCCATCGGCGCGGATGAACGTTTTGAGGCGGCCTGCCGGGCTCCAGATATAGCGTTCGGTGTTGCCCATCGGATCGGTGGTCAGCACAAGCCGACCGGCATCGTCATACTGGCGGCGGCTCAGGTTGCCGGAGCAATCCTCTTCGCGGATCAACTGCCCCAGCGCATCCCACCAGAAGCGGTGGCTGTTTTCCAGCGCATCGATACGGCGGAGCAAATCGCCCTGGTCGTTCCACTCAAAGCGGGTCACGCCGCCTTCCGGGTCGGTCAACGACACCACATCGCCCGCCAGGTTGTACTCATAGCGCCAGCTTGCGCCGTCCGGTAACACCTCGGTCAGCGGGAAGTCGTACAGCGGGTGCCAGGTTTTCAGCGTCGCGCGATCGAGCGGATCGCGCTCCAGCGTCATGTTGCCGCGATCGTCCCACGCATATTCCCAGCGACCGCCGTCCGGCTGAATTACCGCAAGCGGCTGCTCGGATTTCCCCGACCAGCTAAATTGCCAGTTGCCGCCGTGCACATCGGTGTAGTCCGTGATGCGGTACAGTGCATCCCAGTGGTGCTCACTCACCACGCCTTCATCGTTGCTGACGCGGGCATAGCGTTTGGTTTCATCGGCGTCGATACGCCAGTTTTCCAGCACCGCGCCTTGCTCGTCATGCACCTGATAGGCGCTCACGCGCCAGTGGCTGGAATCGGCTGCGGGTCGCCACTGGTAATGGACGGTTAAGCCGGTCGAAAAGCCGTGCCAGGCCAGCATATCGCTGGCGCGATCCCAGCCAAACTGGCGGGTAACGATATCATCAGCGTCGGTAACGGCAATCAGTTGTCCTTGTTCGTTATAGCGATAGGACACCAGCAGATGGCGCGCGCCGCCATAAACCTGGTAAACCGCACGCAGTCGTCCGAACGTTGCTTCGTACTCCAGCTCCACGTCCAGCGCTTCGTTATCGCTGGAGATACGCACCAGTTGGCCTTGTTCGTTCCAGCTAAAATAGTGGGCGTTTTCGTGGCGGTCATACAGACGGTGCATACGCCACTCGCCGGGCCGTGTTGGATCCGGCTCATAAATCTGCTGCTCGCCGTCGCCGGTTTGAATAACCATTGCGCCGTTCGGGCTGCAAAACAGCTTCAGGCCGTCTTCCGGGTAGGAGATCATATCGCCGCTGAGCACTTCGCCCAGCCCCAGCTCGCGCCCGCTCATATCGCGGAAGATCAACTGGTTATCGGCCAGGCGCAGCAATCGTGTTTCAAACGGCAGCATCCAGCCGATGCCGAGCATGCCGGTGGCGCGGTTGCGGCTGTGATAGATACGCTGCCAGTAAAGCGGCATACGGTCTGGCAGCACAAAATCGAGATCCTCTTCTTTGGCGAGGACTTTTGCGCCGGTAGGAATGTTCACCGGGAAGGCGGTATTCACCGCGCTGATGGCTGCGGCGGTAAGAACCTGTGAAATGGCCATTCCGCCGAGCGGGCAGATGATCTCTTTGAGCAGGCCGCGAATAAGCTGGCGCTCACAGGCCATTTTGATCAGGCGCGACAGCGCGCCAATACCCAGGCTCCCCAGCAGGTTACCAATCAGGTAAGCCAGCTGGTTTTTGCCGCTGCGGATATCGCGCACGGTAATGGTTTCACCGCCGATGCGCACGCGCGGATCTTCTTTGACTTTGATTTCGGCTTCGCAGGTACTTTTCTCACCGTTGCGCGCGGCAGGCTGGTTGTTGATTAAAACAGTTCTGGAGCCCTGGGCGACAAAGTTACTGCTGGTAACCATGTGCCCTTTTTTGCAGTCGACATTATCTTTCGGCATCGGGATGGCATGCGGATCGGCGCTCTCCACCATCGGCTGCGTCAAATCTTCCCAGAGGTTGGAGCCCCACTTTTTCATGTCGTCGAGCGTAAGGTGGCTGGCGCGTTCGGCAACCGCCAGCAGCGCCGCACTGGGGTTCAGGGCGGTTTTCATCACCGCCGCGGCGCCAGCAAGGGCTAACATGCCGATGGCTGCCCAGTCGATGCTCTCATCGGCAGGCGCGGCGGCAAGGTTTTGTAAATAGTCCCTGTCTACCGTCGCGGCGGCGCGCGCGGCATTTTTCTTCATGATAAAGACATCGTCCGAGCCGGATACGATATGCGCATCCGGCGGTCCGGGGTCGATGAGCGCATCCACCATTTTCCCGGCCGCATCGCCAATTTTGCCCAGCGTGCCGCTGACCATCAGTGCGCCAATCGCCACCGCGCCCACCACGGCGCCAATGCCCGTTCCGGCGACGAACATGATCCCCAGGACAATCGCCCCTTCTACCAGCCCACTGACCATATCCGCCAGCGCAGAGCTATGAACCAGCGGATCTTCAATGCGGGCCGCGATGTAATCCGTCATCCTTACGCCCTCAGCTGTAAACCTGTACGGATTGATGTCCAGAACGCATCTGCGTCCGTATCAAAGGGCATGGTACGGCTGAGCGTCAGCACCAGCAGGTGATCGTCAATGCGGGTCACGGCGAGTTTTTCATATATCACCGCCCCCTGGTTTTCGAAACGCAGCGACACTTCGCGGGCCGGCTGCCCGGCAACCGTGCTGTCCTGCGTTTCACCCGTCACCACTTTGCGCATGCTGCGTTTCACTTTCGCCAGTTGCTGGTTCAGGAAACTCTCTTCGTCGCCGGGTTTGATATCCCAGGCGCGGGTGATCACCAGCGTGGCATTATTTTCTTTAAACTTCAGCACGTTAATGCTGCGATCCTGGTAAGCATCCGGCAGCGTGAGTTCGCCTTCGGAAAGTACAAATTGCGCCGTCGCCATTATTTATCTGTCCCTTGATTAAATGCCGCTTTTACCGCCGCCTGGATCTGCGCAATGGTGGGCTGCGCATCTTCACCTTTTGTCGGTTTTGTCAGGTTTAAATCCAGCAGGCCTGCGGTGTTGATAGCCCCCGAACCGATAGCATCGATCTGAAAATCCACGCATTTCAGCGTGACGGTGCCGTTCGCGCCCAGTGTTAGCACCGATTGACCCGCCACCAGTTGAATGCTGTTGTCAGAAGCCTGCACCAGCGGCCCTTGCACCATCTGTGTAAAGCCGCCGCCAACCAGTTGCTCGTGCGAAAGCTGCGTTGCCTGGGTGTGTTTGCCCGCTACTGAACCGGTGTAATCCCGCGTGACGCTCACGCTTTGTGAACCGCCGACGGTATGCGTCTCGTCGTTTTTGACGTGCGTATCCATGTTACGTTCGGCCTGGATCCACACCTGTTCTTCGCCTGCTTTATCTTCAAAGCGCAGGGCGTTGGCGTTGTCTACCGAACCGTCTTTTGAGCGGCTAAGGAAGCCCATTTGCGTGGCGGCAGCGGGCAGCGCCCACGGCGGCATACTCGCTTCGTTATAGACACGTCCGGTGATAATTGGCCGGTCCGGGTCGCCGTTGATAAAGTCGATCACCACTTCGTCGCCCACGCGCGGGATCTGTACGCCGCCGAAGCCCTGTCCGGCCCATGCGCTGGAGACACGCACCCAGCAGGAGCTGGTGTCATCGCCTTTCGCCAGCCGGTCCCAGTGGAATTTCACCTTCACGCGGCCATATTTATCCGTCCAGATGCTTTCACCCTGCGGGCCAACAACACGCGCAGTTTGCGGGCCGTACGTGCGCGGCCACGCGGTTTGCTGCGCCGGGCGGAACACCACCGATGAGGGGATAACGCTGAAATCAATGCGGTGAATGGTTTCGCTGTCAGCGCCGCTGGCGTAGCGGTTCTCTTCAAAAAAGTAGTTTGCCGCCGTCACCAGATACTCGCCGTTATCGTTAAAGAACGCCGCATTGGTCAACTGGAACGTACTGCCCGGCACAATACCAATCGCTGTCGCCGTGCCTTCAATTTGCTGATGCTCCACCTGCCAGCGTTCCTGGCGGATGCGGGCATAAAACTCGCCGTGACCGTGTTCGACAAAGCGCCCTGGCCAGTCATAAACATCGATGGTGCCCGGCGTGGGTGAACTCGGGTTTTGCCGCGCCTGAAACAGCCACGCGTTGGGTTTGCGGAAATCGTAGTCATCAAGGCTGTAAAGCCCCGGCGTTACGCTATCTTCCAGCGCCCACTGGCTGATGCCTTCTTCATCGGTGCTGCCACCGGAAGGAGTCTGGTGATAAGGGATGGTTTCGTAACCACTGAAGGGATCATGCTGAGTCGCCGCATCCGTCAGCACCAGCGTGTGTTTGTCCGCTTCGTGGCGGAAGTGGTAAGCAATGCCTTCCAGCTCCATCAGGCGGCTGATGAAATCAAAGCTGCTCTCCTGGTACTGCACGCAGTAGTCCCAGGTGCGATAGCTGCCGGTCAGTTTGTCTTCAATGTTGACCTGGTATTCGCCGAGCAGGGTTTTGACGATTTGCGGTACTGTCTGGCCCTGGAAGATACGCAGGTTGCGGTCGCGTTTCATCGGCCAGAGATCCGGCTCGACGGTGAGTTGATACACCGCATAACGGGTGCCGGAAAGCTCAACGGCGCTCACCGCCACGCGGGTGATTTTGCCGTTAAGGTAGCGCGGCGCGCCGGTCAGCGTTTGTGTTGGTATTGCGACAGTCACCGATTTACCCAGCAGCGTGCTGCGGTCCATTCGCGCGTCGGTGCCCAGCAACTGCAGGTTAAAGGTGAAGGCTTCGGACAGCGCTTCCCGTCCGGAGATTTTCCAGAAAAGCAGTCCATCGACGGGTAACTGAACAGTAATTCGATTGCTCATAAATCGGATCCTGACATAGGGACATGCACGATTCCGGGTGCTGTCCAGAAGTTTAACGTTACGGGTTTGAGAAAAAGCTACCGCACGATTGCTGTAAACAAAAAGATCAATATTGTCTGGTTTTTCGCGGCAAGAAATGCCAGGAATTATCCTAATCCGCGATTAACCTACTAAAAAAAAGAGTCATTTTTTTACAAGCAGGCGCTGAATAATCGCTAAAAAATGACGCTTAGGCCAAATCTCATGCCGCTAAATTGCTATTGCGCTGTTGCAGCCGTGTTATTCAAAAATGCTAAGTTAAATTATGCAATACCTGTTTCGCGATTATTATCCCACTTTCACGCGAAAGCGCAGACACGCCAGATGAAAAGCAGTATAAGTTTTTAAAACACCCGCCGTTATATTATTTCCGTGATTATATAAAGTCTCATAATTATATGCCGATAAAATATAGCTCTATACATCATTACCATTTAACACCCATTAAATAAAAGTTAAGCAGGATTAAATTCGTAATAATCAGGAGGGGATAATGGAATTTTTTAATCAGTATGGACAGCGCATTGGTCAGGAAATCCAGGACTGGACAAAACGCCCGCTGCCAGAAAAAATTTCGCTTAAAGGCCGTTACTGCGACGTTGTACCGCTTGTCGTGGATCACGCGGAAGATCTCTTCCCGGAATGGCAAAGCATTGATGATGACCGGGACTGGACTTATCTTGAAGATCCCCGGCCGAAAGATATGACCGCATGTTATGCCTATCTCAGAAATCTCGCGTCACGTCCTGACAGAATCTATTTCGCGGTACAAGATAAAGCCGATAAGCAAATAAAAGGCATTTTCTATACCGGGAAATTCGATCAGGAAAATGGTTCTTTCGATATTGGCGACGTTAACTGGACGCCGTTAATGAAAAGAACCCGTATGAGTACTGAAAGTCTTTATCTTGTTTTGTCTTACTTTTTCGATCAATTGAAGTATCGCAGATGTGAATGGCGCACCGGCAGTTATAACGCGGATGCGATTCATTCGGCGGAACGCATTGGTTTTGTGAAAGAAGGGATTTTGCGCGAAAAGAAAATCCGTAAAGGACGGCTGAGCGATATTACGGTGTTTTCAATTACCGTGCGCGAATGGTCGGGTCTCTCCTCAATGATGAATGGCTGGCTGAACGAGGATAACTTTGACGGTCGTGGTCGCCAGTTGCATAAACTCTCTTCATTCCGCCGCTACTGATAGCGCCATGCGTTGATTCATACCTCAACGCATGGCACTTGCGAATAACGCGTTTACACGCTCTGCATTGCCTGCACCGGCAGGTGAAACCTGCCCTGGTGGCCTGGTTAACGGTGGAACCTGAGCCGGTCGGCTCAGGTCTACGTTTAACTAGCGTGTTACCTCAACATCGGTCACTTTCACCGGTGTCTCTTTGCCTTTTTCCCACTGGGTTAACGGCATAAAGACATTCAAATCAGACAGCCAGGCCAGCGTCTCTTTATGCGTTTCGCCATCGCTTTCAATCTCGCAGACCACTTTCCAGTAACGCCCGCTGAACGCACTGTTGATCTGACGCGCATCATCACTGCCGTTCACTTCGCACCGGCGATTAATCACCGTGTTCTTCTCACCTTTACCCGTTTTCGGTGCAACCGTATCAAAGGTAAATTTCTGCCCCTGGTACAGCGGAAAACGCAGATTGGTGTGAAGTTCACTGGTTACCGTTGGTGAATAACTCAGACTGATGGCGCCTTTTAACTGTCCAAGGTTGCCCATCGTCAGGCGCTGCGCCTTGAACATTTTGTAGTTTTCCAGCAGCAGCATGAGCCCGTTGGGTTGCACATCGAGTTGCATCGGTACGACATCGTTATCGCTCCACTGCATGTTCCATGTCAGCTTTTTAAAGCGCGGTGTGGCCCACGGATTAACGATTTGCAGAGCCTGCTTTTCGATATCTGCGCGCAGCGGGAACTGGGTCATCCATTGCGGTGAATTGTTGGTGAAGTCTGGCAGACTTGGGCCAAGGAGGGTGGAGACGCTTTTTTTCTTCGTTGACGGAACATACACCCCTTCCCCTTTAAACGCAGCAGGCGTGCTCATGGCGCAAAGCTGTTTGAACGCAGCGGTGGTGGCCGGTGTGTTGACAAACGTGTCCGCGCGACGCTGTGCCGCTTTACCGGTCAGGCTGTCCGAGACATAACCTTCGGGCGTGATATCCAGCCCGGCAATCACATTGTCATGCTGGGTTTCACAGTTATAGCCATGGATTTCAAGTTTCAAATCGTAGGGCGCGTCATACGGCGGATCGAAAGTGATCTCGCTGTATTCAAAGCCAATTTTAGCGATCACCAACTCATTAACCCGCACCACTGAAGCCGTATCCAGCAGAATTGGCGTCTCATATTTCGACATTTTCTCGATATAAACCCAGCTTGGGTTTTTCAGCCGGGAAGCCTGGCAAAGATTTTTAGCAATATCATCCAGCGCGCTCTGGGGTTTTGGTTCCGCGTAACGCTCGTAGCTGTCGCCGTAGAAGCGGCGAATCACCGCCTCTTGATCGTCAAGCATTTCCCAGTACAGCTTCACCGCTTTGTTGGTGGTGCAATCAAAACCATCCCAGCGGTTAATGTGCTGCCCGTCGCTGAAAACCAGCTGGTTCAGGGCGGAAATGCGGTCATTCACGCGCATCATCAGTAAGGGGTTTACGGTGTTGCTGACGATTTTTTTGCCCTGGATTTCAGGGTAATCAGTGGCTTGTGCGCTAATAGCGACAGCCAGCAGTGCAGGCAGGAGTAACGTGCCGGTTTTCATTCTCATTCCTTGTCAGAGGTATTTTCACTAATTGCGCAACGGAGGGCGTACTGACGTTATCGGCAGATGGCGGCAAACATTAAAGGCGTAAAAACAATCGGCTCCACAAAAAATTGACGCGGCTTTATTTTCATTCCGCGACCTGCATCAAGCCCGGCGGACTATTTTGAGATTTTCCTGATGAGGGGTAAAGACAAGACAAAGTGTAAAATATGTAACGGCGTGTGAGTCTTTATATCAAATTTATCTCCTGTTCATGGTGCTAATGAAACGTGCCGTGAGGAATTTCTTAATGAAGCGCATTACTCAGGATATATCATGTATATGACCTAACTTTATTATTATGGCTGGCATAATTTATTTCTTCTGCCAAAGAAATAATCACCACCAGGCCATCAACAAAAATTTCCTATTTTAAAATCCGCAAAGAGAAGTAATAGCGGATGTCATGCATTCGCCCGCTATTTACTGACCACGGTCAGTAAAGCGAATTTCTTTATTTCACAACGCCTACGCAGAATAGCAACCCTGCGTCAGACAAAAATAAATATAACAATAACTTACCTTAACGCTGCACAAACATTCAGAGGCAGCGGAATAGATAAAATCAGCAGCGATAAGGTCACTCATCGCTTTATCTGGAATGGTGTAATAACAACATGAGGTGCCCCTGATGAAAGGCGAAGCCATTAAACAACGCGTAAGAGATAACCTCAAATCGCTGAAAAGAACGATGCGTAACCTGCATAAGAAATGGAAATATCGCAATAATTTCACTTCGCAAGTACTTTGGATTTCATTGGGTGAGAATTGTCTTCCCGATGATATTCTTCGCCGACATAACCGAAAATCCTTCAGTTCCGTTTTTTCATCGGGGCGCTCAAATATTGAATATATTCTGCAAATGGAAAAAGACGACTATCGCCATTTGCTGGAAAAAGAGCATTTACAACATTTCCCGGATGGCGAGCATGCCGTTGTGCGTTCAACGTTTTACGAAAAATGTACAGGGCAATACAGCGAAAGGCATATGCTGGGTTTTGAATTCACCCATCATGACCCGCTAAGAATTAAAGAAGACAGCCGCGCCTTTCAACGCCGTATTTCCCGCCAGCTACAATACCGGGGCAAAAAAGATTTTGTGTTTCTTTATCATCACCGTATCACCGAGCATTCCGATCTCTGCCTTTTACGGGAACATCTCAATGAATTCCTGTCGTTGTATAACGCGCAAGGTTGCGACTGTAAGATCGTGCTTTTCTATCAACACATTATTGCGGCAAATAGCGCCAAACGTATCGACTTCACGCCGCATGAAAGCGGTTTGCTTGAATTTGTATGCCATACCCATGAGATATGGGGCGGGGATGATTTAGACACATTCTGGGCGAAAAAAGACGATGCGCTTTTCGCCGAAATGTTCGGGATAGTGGACCAATACAATCTCAGTCAGCGCCACACGCTCCCCGACAGCGCACTTGTCTCCACCGGCTCAGGCGCGCCGCTGTAACAAAAGAAACGTTAGCGATTCACCGGCGATAAAAAAGCCCGGGCTGGGCTTTTTTCTTCTGCGTTACGCGGGCTCAGGCCGAGGGTTCTGCCGCTAACGCTTGTGCGCAGGCCCAGGCGCTCGACCACGCCCACTGGAAGTTGTATCCGCCAAGCCAGCCGGTGACATCCATCACTTCACCAATGAAATACAGGCCCGGCACATTGCGGGCTTCCATGGTGCGCGACGACAATTCATGGGTATCGACGCCGCCGAGCGTCACTTCTGCGGTGCGATACCCTTCGGTGCCATTCGGCTGCACACGCCAGTTCGTCAGCAGCGCAACCAGATTCTCCTGCTCGCGGCTATTGAGCTGCTTCAATGTGACATCCGGGATCTGCTCAAGCTGTTGCAGACACTCCACCAGCCGTTTTGGCAACTGCATCGCCAGCGTATTTTTCAGGCTCTGATTCGGGTGCGCATCGCGCTGCTGAGTGAGGAAGCCGTCCAGATCGACATCGGGCAGCAAGTTGATGCTGACAAATTCACCCGGCTGCCAGTAGCTGGAAATTTGCAAAATGGCCGGGCCGGATAATCCCCGATGGGTAAACAGCAAGTTTTCGCGAAAAACCGTGCCATCCTCGGCGGTAACTACCGATGGCACCGAGACGCCGGAAAGCGTCTGCATCTGCTCCAGTAGCGGTTTATGCAGGGTAAACGGCACTAATCCGGCACGCGTTGGCAGCACCTTTAAACCGAACTGCTCGGCGATTTTATAACCAAACGGCGAAGCGCCCAGCCCCGGCATCGACAAACCGCCGGACGCAATGACCAGATTTTTCGCCTGCACGCTTTCGCCATTGAGTTGCAAGGTGTAGTCATCGTCGTTGCGCTCAACGCTCAGCACTTCCGTGCGCAGACGCAGGATGACGTTCCCTTTTTCGCACTCGGCCACCAGCAGATCGACAATTTGTTGTGCTGAATCATCGCAAAAAAGCTGCCCCAGCGTCTTTTCATGCCAGGCGATACCGTATTTACCAACCAGATCGATAAAGTCCCACTGGGTGTAGCGCGCCAGCGCAGATTTGCAAAAATGCGGGTTTTGGCTCAAATATGCCGCAGGCTCGACATAAAGGTTAGTAAAGTTGCAGCGTCCGCCGCCGGACATCAAAATTTTGCGGCCGGGTTTTTTGCCATTATCCAGCAATAACACCCGGCGACCCGCCTGCCCGGCCAGCGCCGCGCAGAACATGCCCGCCGCACCGGCGCCGATAATAATGGCATCAAACTTTTCCACAACTTCACCCTCATTGATAAATCGTGGCGGATTGTAAAGAGTTCACGCTGGTCGCACCAGCGTGAATACGCGCGAATGATAACAGGGCATTGAAAAATATAAATTAATTTTAAAATGTCAGTTTAATTTAAGAAATAATGTCAAAAAAAATCCATAATTCACTTTGCCGACGCTGCCAATGTCCCTGATAATGCGCCGCGTTCATGTCCTCAAAATGGCTTAACGACCTATGGTACATTTGTTTGCCGGCCTGGATCTTCATACCGGGCTGTTACTCTTGCTTGCTCTGGTTTTTGTTCTGTTCTATGAAGCCATCAACGGCTTCCATGACACAGCCAACGCCGTAGCAACCGTCATTTATACACGCGCTATGCGTTCTCAGCTGGCGGTCGTGATGGCAGCGGTGTTTAACTTCTTCGGCGTCTTGCTGGGTGGGTTGAGCGTCGCGTATGCGATCGTGCATATGTTGCCCACCGATCTGCTGCTGAATGTCAGCTCTGCGCATGGTCTGGCGATGGTCTTTTCCATGCTGCTGGCCGCTATTATCTGGAACCTTGGCACCTGGTATCTGGGCCTGCCTGCTTCCAGCTCCCACACCCTGATTGGCGCGATTATCGGTATTGGTTTAACCAATGCGTTGATGACCGGCACCTCGGTGGTGGACGCGTTAAACATCCCGAAAGTGCTGAATATCTTCGCTTCGCTGATCGTTTCACCGATCGTGGGCCTGGTCTTCGCTGGCGGTTTGGTGTTTATCCTGCGTCGTTACTGGAGCAACACGAAAAAACGTGCGCGCATCCATATGACTCCCGCTGAACGCGAGAAAATCGACGGCAAGAAAAAGCCGCCGTTCTGGACGCGTATCGCGCTGATCCTCTCCGCGATTGGCGTGAGTTTCTCGCACGGTGCGAACGACGGTCAGAAAGGTATCGGCTTGATTATGCTGGTGCTGATTGGCGTTGCGCCTGCGGGCTTCGTGGTCAATATGAATGCCTCTGGTTACGACATCACCCGTACGCGTGATGCCGTCAACAACGTGGAAACGTACTTCCAGCAACATCCGGCGCTGCTGCAAAAAGTGACCGGTATCGATCCGCTCATCCCAACGCCGGAAGAAGTGGCCACCCAACCGGGTGAGTTCCACTGCCATCCGGGCCGCGCCATTATGGCGCTGGATCGCGCGAAAACGATGCTGACCAATGTTGAAAGCTACGACAAACTGCCGGTGGAACAACGCAGCCAGCTGCGTCGCATTATGCTCTGCCTGTCTGATATCACCGACCAGGTGGCGAAGCAGCCGGAAGTCAGCGCTGACGACCAGCGTCTGCTGAAAAAGCTGAAAGGCGATATGCTGAGCACCATCGAGTACGCGCCAATCTGGATAATCATGGCCGTCGCGCTGGCGTTAGGCCTGGGTACGATGATCGGCTGGCGTCGCGTGGCGACAACCATCGGTGAGAAGATCGGTAAGAAAGGCATGACGTATGCGCAGGGCATGTCCGCGCAGATGACAGCCGCCGTTTCTATCGGTCTGGCGAGTTACACCGGGATGCCGGTTTCCACTACGCACGTGCTGTCGTCTTCCGTTGCCGGGACGATGATCGTTGACGGCGGTGGCCTGCAGCGTAAAACCGTGACCAATATTCTGATGGCGTGGGTCTTCACTCTGCCAGCCTCGATTATTCTGTCCGGCGTACTGTACTGGCTGGCGCTGCATCTGATTTAACGCGCTTCACGCACGATAAAAAACGGGCCCGCTTGCTGGCCCGTTTTTTTATGGTTTCAATTTAGTGCCAAATCAGCAACGCAATCAGGCTCACTACCACCAGACCGCAGAGTGAACTGGTTAAAATGAACAGACGGCGCACACGCTCGCAGCGGCGAATAAATTCATCGTCATGATGATCGCGATAGCGCTGGGCGTAGATGTACCACACCAGCCGCATCTGTTTGCTCGGTTGACCGTGGGAAGTGAAAAAGCCGCCACCGTCCACGTATTGATAAAGTAGAGGGTCGCATCCGCGAAGTACTACTAACAGCGCGCGCAGCGATGAGTAATAACGCGCCATGTTAATCACACATACGACACACAAAGCCCAAAACAGCGCAACAGTGCTGATTACCATATCCCCTCCCCGGCGACCGCCCACAGAGATTCGCTCCTGGACCCTCGCTCCCGGATACCCAACCAAGCCAAACAACGAAGAGTATTAATCGCCGTACGGGATGACAACACAGGCGGTGTCCCGCAATTGACTTCGCTTCCATGCGCCAGACAACTGAGGGACACCGTCTGTTTTCCGTACGGTTTATTTATAGTGTAGGAGATCAGTTTATTTTTTTGCCACCAGCATCACCATCATCAATGCATCTGGCTGTAAATCTGGCTTAAGTGAATCGTGATCCAGGTTGATTGACGGTGCTAAAAGAGCGTTATAAGGTAGAAATATCTTCACAATGAGATCTTTAAGGCCGGGCGCTACGCTCACGTGAAACGCAGGATGCGGGCGCAGTGCAACAGCATCAGGGGGTATAACCCCGATGGTCATCGACAACTTATGGAAGGAGTAACACTATGGCTTATAAACATATCCTTATCGCAGTCGATCTCTCCCCCGAAAGCAAATTGCTGGTTGAGAAAGCGGTATCCATGGCGCGACCGTACAACGCGAAAATTTCCCTGATTCATGTCGATGTAAACTACTCCGATCTTTATACAGGCCTTATCGACGTTAACCTCGGCGATATGCAAAAACGTATCTCCGACGAAACGCATCAGGCGCTGACAGAGCTTTCCACCAACGCGGGTTACCCGATCACTGAAACCCTGAGCGGCAGCGGCGATCTGGGGCAAGTGCTGGTGGATGCGATTAAAAAATACGATATGGATCTGGTGGTGTGCGGCCACCATCAGGACTTCTGGAGCAAACTGATGTCTTCCGCACGCCAGCTTATTAACACCGTGCACGTTGATATGCTGATTGTCCCGCTGCGGGATGAAGAAGAAGACTGATATTTCGCTAACGGCTTAACGTTAGGCTAAATACCGCCCGGCCCGCGCAATGCGGCCGGGCTTTTTATTGCTCACGGCAAACTCCACGTGCCTATCAACAGGCGTTGGCGCCGCGTTGTCGGGTTAAGCCCACAGATGTGGCAGGTTTTTGGTACACCCTTACAGAGCGCAATCCATGCCGCCGTCTGTTTACTCTCCCGAACCGGGGTAGATATCGAAGCGATGGCTCTTCGTGACGACCGCCGATTGGGTCGCGATCCCCGCCAGCGGCGGCGCGTAATCCGGACGTTTAACCACCACGCGTTTGATGGCGAGCTGGCGCGCGGGCTCCAGTAAACCATCGGCATCGAGATCCGGGCCAACCAACGACTGAAACACCCGCATCTCCTTTTTCACCAGCGCGCTTTTTTGCTTATGCGGGAACATCGGGTCGAGGTAAACCACTTGTGGGCGCGGCGTAATATCCGCCAACCCCGTCAGACTGGAGGCGTGAATCAACTGCAACCGTTCACGCAGCCACGGGCCAATCTCCGCATCGGCATAGCCGCGATTGAGACCATCCTCCAGCAACGCGGCGACAACCGGATTGCGCTCCAGCATCCGCACCCGACAGCCCACCGACGCCAGCACAAACGCATCGCGCCCCAGCCCGGCGGTCGCATCCACTACTTCCGGCAGATAGCTGCCTTTGATGCCGACCGCTTTCGCCACCGCTTCACCGCGCCCGCCGCCAAACTTGCGTCGGTGCGCCATGCCGCCTGCCACGAAGTCGACAAAAATCCCACCGAGCTTCGGTTCGTCGCGCTTACGTAGCTCCAGATGCGTCGGTGTGAGCACCAGCGCCATCAGGTTGTCATTGTCCTGCTCCAGCCCAAAGCGGGCCGCAAGAACAGATAAGGCGCCGTCTCCGGCGCCTGTTTCATCCAGCAAACAAATTTTCAATGCGTTAGCCTTCGATACCGTAATGCTCAAGCATCGCGTCAATCTGCGGCTCGCGGCCACGGAAGCGTTTGAACAGCTCCATGGGTTCTTCCGAACCGCCACGGGTGAGGATGTTATCGAGGAACGACTGCCCGGTCTCGCGGTTGAAAATCCCCTCTTCTTCGAAGCGGGAGAACGCATCCGCCGCCAGCACATCGGCCCACAGGTAGCTGTAATAACCTGCCGCGTAACCGCCAGCGAAAATATGGCTGAACGCATGCGGGAAGCGCCCCCACGACGGTCCCGGCACTACCGCGACCTGGCGTTTGATTTCTGCCAGTGTTTCGAGGATTTTCGCTCCTTGTTCCGGGCTGAACTCAGCATGCAGACGGAAGTCGAACAGGCCGAACTCCAGCTGGCGCAGAATAAACATCGCCGCCTGGTAGTTCTTCGCTGCCAGCATTTTATCGAGCAGCTCCTGCGGCAGCGGTTCGCCGGTTTCATAATGACCGGAGATAAACGCCAGCGCTTCCGGCTCCCAGCACCAGTTTTCCATAAACTGGCTCGGCAGCTCGACCGCATCCCACGGCACACCGCTGATACCCGCCACGCCGGCGGTTTCAATACGCGTCAGCATATGGTGCAAGCCATGCCCAAATTCATGGAACAGGGTAATTACTTCATCATGGGTAAACAGCGCCGGTTTGCCGTTGACCGGGCGGTTAAAGTTACAGGTGAGATAAGCCACCGGTTTTTGCAGCGAACCATCGGCTCTGCGCAACTGCCCCACGCAGTCGTCCATCCAGGCGCCGCCGCGTTTGTTCTCACGCGCATAGAGATCAAGGTAGAAGCTGCCGCGCAGCTCGTTGCTCTCGTCATACAGCTCGAAGAAGCGCACATCAGGATGCCAGACGTCGATATCTTTACGCTCTTTCGCGGTGATGCCATAAATGCGTTTTACCACTTCAAACAGGCCGTTTACCGCGCGCTCTTCCGGGAAGTACGGGCGCAGCTGTTCGTCGCTGATGCTGTAAAGATGCTGTTTCTGTTTTTCGCTGTAGTAGCCAATATCCCACGGTTGCAGCTCATCCACGCCGAACTCGGCTTTGGCGAAAGCGCGCAGCTGCGCCAGCTCTTTTTCGCCCTGCGGACGCGCACGTTTGGCGAGATCGGTTAAAAACTCCAGCACCTGCGACGGGTTTTCTGCCATTTTGGTAGCCAGTGATTTAAAGGCATAGCTTTCAAAGCCCAGCAGTTGCGCCAGCTCGTGACGCAGCGCGAGGATTTCCGCCATCACCGGGCTGTTGTCCCATTTCCCGGCGTTCGGACCCTGATCGGAGGCGCGGGTACTGTAAGCGCGATACATCTCTTCACGCAGCGCCTGGTTATCGCAGTAAGTCATCACCGGCAGATAGCTCGGGATATCCAGCGTCAGCAGCCAGCCTTCTTGCTCTTTGGCTTCCGCCTGTGCTTTCGCCGCCGCCAGCGCGCTTTCCGGCATACCGGCCAGCTCTGCTTCATCGGTGATGAGCTTGCTCCAGCCCATGGTGGCGTCCAGCACGTTGTTACTGTAGATGTTGCCGAGCTCAGAGAGACGCGCGGCGATTTCGCCGTAACGTTTCTGTTTCTCTTTCGGCAAGCCGATGCCCGACAATTTGAAATCACGCAGTGCGTTATCTACCGATTTCTTCTCAGCCACACTCAGCGAAGCGTAATGCTCCCCATCGCGCAGATCGCGGTAGGCGTTGTATAACCCTTCGTTCTGCCCTACCCAGGTGCTGTATTCAGAGAGCAGCGGCAGCGTTTGTTCGTAAGCCTCGCGAAGTTCCGGGCTGTTTTTCACCGAGTTGAGATGGCTGACCGGCGAAAACAGGCGACCAAGACGGTCATCCACTTCCGCCAGCGGCTGGCAAAGATTCGCCCAGGTATACGGGCCGCCCTGCGTGACAACGCTTTCCACCGCGTTCCGGCAATCTTCCAGCGCTTTGGTCACGGCGGGAACAACATGCTCAGGAAGGATTTGAGAAAACGGCGGTAGCACGAAAGGCGTCAATAAAGGGTTGGTCATATGCGCAGTCCTTGGAATGAGGTGAATAAAGCGCTTAGGCGCTTGGCAATGTTTTCTAGCATGGGGTTAAGTGTAGGAGATTTCAATCCCGGAGGTTGCTGCTTGCACACGCGTTGCTCATGCCAGAGACGCACACTTTATCGGAGAAGGGGCCGCGGAAATCTGTCGCACTTTATCGAAACGGAATGGCTGCTTTTTTTGCAGCCATTCCGACAGCAGAACTAATGAGCCAGTGAAGTCGCCCGGGAGCGGAAGACGTTCCTTGCACGGTTGAATATTCCTGAAATCCATCCTCTAAAGCGCGCCCATCTACCGGGAGACGTCCCAGCAAAAACACGCGGTGTTTCAGGTGCTGTCGCCCTCCGGTTTGTCACCGGCGCGGGTGCCTGTGCTACGGCTGGAGTTGGGTTCTGTTGTGCTTCCCATCTCATTAACTCATTGACCCACGGCATATGGCTACGCTGGCTTTTTGTCGGCTCCCACAGTCCATGTTCATTAAGATAGTCAATGACGCTCTGCTGCTTGTTCTCTTCCCGGCGTAACCGACTGGCCGCCTCGCCATATTCCTCTGGTGAGGTTAAGTGTACGAGCCGCGTATTCGCGGGCGCTGACGATTTCGTTGATGTGGAAAAGGTGAAATGACTTAACCCTTCGTCGCCCACTATGGTTCTGAATAGCTCGGCTGCGTTGATATCTCCCGAAGGTTGATAATGTCCGGATTCATTATCTAT
This sequence comes from Enterobacter sp. R4-368, assembly GCF_000410515.1. Classification (NCBI taxonomy): domain Bacteria; kingdom Pseudomonadati; phylum Pseudomonadota; class Gammaproteobacteria; order Enterobacterales; family Enterobacteriaceae; genus Enterobacter; species Enterobacter sp. R4-368. Next base: position 2,739,772 of record NC_021500.1, read on the forward strand.
TCGATAAAACAAATTGCCTTGTTGATCCCTTTTGGGCATCAATATCCCCGCATACAAAGGGTTACCCATACCGGGTTTAACGCCAATATGTTGCTGGAAAGTACTCACAAAAAGACGATTAGCTCCTGATGGATCCTGAAACACCGTGAACGCCGTGGGTGAATCAGTGGCGCTTTCCCATTGAGATGTTTCACCTTCCAGGACTTTCCCTCCTCGTGTATAAACTGCCGGTGTCGTTTCTAAGCGGCTTGTTTCTGGGTTCCATTTCAGCTCTTCAAACCAGGCATTGGTCGGATCTTTTGAAAGCGGGTTAAGTACATCAACAATAAGGATTTCTGCGGGTAAGCTAATTCTGCCGTCTGAATCGATGAGCGATATCGGGTTGTTGCGAACCATTCTGAACAGATTCAGCCCGTCCACCGTCCCTGCCGGATCCGCTGAGAGCCATCTTCCCGCCCACGGCTGATAATAGCGGTAGCCGTAGTAATAAAGCCCGGTTGCGTCCTGCTCCTTGCCGGAGTAACGAATCGTTTTGTAATCCGCCTCAAGCTGGCTGCGCGCGGCAAACAGCGCCGTACCGCCAAACGGGTAATACTCCTCCTGGCTGATAAGCTCGCCGCTGGCGTCCACTTCGAGGCTGCTGCTGCCGGTGAGGTTGTCGTAGCTGTAGCGAGTCTGGTCATTGCTGATGCCTTCAGGCTGCCCGCTCTCCCAGTGCAGCACTCGTACCTGGGCGCGTCCGGCCACGCCGACGGTTATCACCTGTAACGCCTCTGTGGCGCTGCTGCGCAGTTCCAGACCCGGCAGATAAACCACCCGTCTGGTCTGCGTGCTGTTGCCGGTCAGCTGCGAGGTGATTTTCACGATGCGCTGGCTGCTGGCGTCGTAACGGTAACGTTCGCTGTCGTCCGCGGCACCACTGCGGGTGACGGGCGTGACCTGCTGAAGTTCCTGACGCGCCGTCCACAGCAGGCTCTGCCCCGGTAAAAGCTGTTGCTGCTGGCCACCGGCAGTGAACAGCGCCTCCACATCCGCCGGGTTTTCCGTAAACGTGCTGAGCACCGCCCGGTTGCTGCGGTCGGATACGGTGATGCTGGTGGTGTAGTTGTTGCCGGATGCGGGCGCGCTGTGCTGAATTTTCGTCAGATTACCGGCGTTATCGTAGTTGTAAGTGCGGGAGTAGTTCGTGTACGTGGCGTTATCGAAGGAGGTGACATCAGGCAGGTTACTGTTCTGCTGTACCACATTTGCCATTTCGCGTCCGCTGGCGCTGACCAGCTGGTACAGGCTGTCGTAGGCGTAGTGATTTTCGGGAACCACTTTCTGATTTCGCCAGAAACGCGTCTCCTCAGCATCATTAGTAATCACCAGCACATTGCCCACCGGGTCGTACTCGTAGCGCAGGTCCTGCAGCACTTTTGCCGGTGTCATACGTTCCGTTTTAATGCCAACAAGGCGCTGCGTTTCCGCTTCATACGAATATGTGGTCACCACGCCGTTGCCGTGCTCCTCGCGCAGCTTCTGCCCGGCAGCGGACCAGGTCAGGGATTTCACAATTACCTGCTCGGAACCGCCACTGACTGTCAGCCAGCTGCCTTTCAGCAGCCCCGCCACGTCATAGGCCACGCGCTGCATATTACCTCTGGCATCGGTGGTGGTGAGGACATTCCCGGCCGCGTCCACCGTGCTGGTTGTGGTGTGGGTTTCGCCCGCCAGCAGGTCGTTCCACGCGGAAGCATCCGCACCCTGCCAGTCTGCGTCGGTATCGTCCGGCAACAGCTGGCGGGTGACGGCAAGCGGTACACCGTTCAGGGAAACGCTGGTCGTGGAAAGCAAACCTGCCGGGTCGTAGTGGCTGACAAGCTGACCGGCAATATTGTGGCTCTGTTCATTCACTGAAGCGCCGCCCCAGACAAACCGTTCGCTGATTTTCCCCTGCTCAGTGATGCACAGCAGCCGCCCCGGCAGAGAATTCGCCTCATACTGATAAGTACGTTTGATGGCCTGACTGCGATCATTTTCAGAATTTACATTGAGAATATTTAAAAAAGGCCGATTGCCTGAATCGTTCAGGGCGATAGTTGTGCCCGCATCTGCGCTTTGCGTTCGCAACGCGGTGCCATTGAGATCATGAATAGAGTTAATGTTGGATAAACCAGCCGTATGCAGACGCGGATCGCTGCTTTGGGCGAGAAAACCGTGCATATCATACTGATGAAAGGTGATGCGTTCGTCGGTGGCATCCGGTGCATCCGGGTGACGATAATAAGTAATATTTCGTACCGTCTGACCACGATTACCAAACACCGCGACTGAGGGCGTAGCGGTAAATAGCGTCATACTATCCTCTCTTTACGTTTCGTTAGGTGATATAACCACACTCAGTATAGTGAATTGGGTTCGGTCAGATTGAATCAACGTCATGCCGCATTAATCCCTCGTTGTAAGGGGTCCATACAGTAATCTGCGCTAATCTGCGGTAAACTGTGCGAAATCTCGTTTATTTTCCGGAATCTCAGTATCCATGCTCAGTTATCGCCACAGCTTTCACGCAGGCAACCATGCCGATGTCCTTAAACACACCGTTCAGAGCCTGATCATCGAAGCGCTGAAAGAAAAAGAGAAACCGTTTCTCTATCTCGACACCCACGCGGGTGCGGGGCGCTATCAGCTTTCCGGTGAACATGCAGAACGCACTGGCGAATATCTGGAAGGCATTGCCCGTATCTGGCAGCAGGATGATTTACCGGCTGAGCTGGAGCCGTATATGAACGTGGTGCGCCATTTCAACCGGAGCGGGCAGTTACGTTATTACCCCGGTTCACCGCTGATCGCCCGTGAACTGCTGCGTGAGCAGGACAGCCTGCAACTGACTGAACTACACCCGAGCGACTACCCGCTGCTGCGCCAGGAGTTCCAGAAAGATAGCCGTACCCGCGTTGATCGCGCCGACGGTTTTCTGCAGTTAAAAGCCAAGCTGCCGCCGGTTTCGCGTCGTGGTCTGATCCTTATCGACCCGCCCTACGAAATGAAAACCGACTACCAGGCTGTAGTCAGCGGCATCAGCGAAGGTCACAAACGCTTTGCGACCGGTGTTTACGCGCTGTGGTATCCGGTGGTGATGCGCCAGCAAATCAAACGCATGCTGCGCGATCTGGAAGCCACCGGCATTCGTAACATTCTGCAAATCGAACTGGCCGTGCGCCCGGACAGCGACCAGCGTGGTATGACCGCTTCCGGCATGATTGTGATTAACCCGCCGTGGAAACTCGAAGCGCAGATGAACAATGTGCTGCCGTGGCTGCACAGCAAACTGGTGCCAGCCGGCACCGGGCATACGCTGATTCACCAGGTGGTGCCGGAGTAATCGCAGCCATTGGTGGAACCTTTTCGGCTGCGCGCTACAATCGCGAATATTTTCGACTTCGTTCAGGATTAAGGAAACAACCATGAGCAAACATTACGACTACATCGCTATTGGCGGCGGCAGCGGCGGTATCGCATCGATTAACCGTGCGGCTATGTACGGTCAAAAATGCGCGCTGATCGAAGCAAAAGAACTTGGCGGCACCTGCGTGAACGTCGGTTGTGTGCCGAAAAAAGTGATGTGGCACGCGGCGCAGATTTCTGAAGCGATTCATCTGTACGGCCCGGATTACGGTTTCGACACCACCGTGAATCATTTCGACTGGAGCAAACTGGTCGCCAGCCGTAGCGCCTACATCGACCGCATTCATACTTCGTACGATAACGTGCTCGGTAAAAACAATGTCGATGTGATCCGCGGTTTCGCGCGCTTTGTCGATGCCAAAACCGTGGAAGTGAACGGCGAAACGATCACTGCCGATCATATCCTGATCGCCACCGGTGGTCGTCCAAGCCACCCGAACATTCCGGGCGTGGAATACGGCATTGATTCTGACGGTTTCTTCGCCCTGCCCGCGCTGCCAAAACGCGTCGCGGTGGTTGGCGCAGGTTATATCGCCGTGGAACTGGCGGGTGTGATCAACGGCCTGGGTGCCGAAACGCACCTGTTTGTGCGTAAACATGCGCCGCTGCGCAGCTTTGATCCGCTCATCACCGAAACGCTGGTGGAAGTGATGGCGGCAGAAGGCCCGACGCTGCACACCCACGCGGTGCCGAAAGAAGTGGTGAAAAACGCTGACGGCAGCCTGACGCTGACGCTGGAAGATGGCCGTTCACAAACCGTGGACAGCCTGATTTGGGCGATTGGCCGCGAACCGGCAACCGATAATTTCAACCTGGCGGTCACTGGCGTGAAAACCAACGACAAAGGATATATCGAAGTCGATAAATTCCAGAACACCAGCGTACCTGGCATTTACGCGGTCGGCGATAACACCGGCGCGGTGGAACTGACACCGGTTGCCGTGGCTGCCGGTCGTCGTCTCTCTGAACGCCTGTTTAACAACAAGCCGGATGAGCATCTGGACTACAGCAACATTCCGACCGTGGTGTTCAGCCATCCGCCGATTGGCACCGTTGGCCTGACCGAACCGCAGGCGCGCGAGCAGTACGGCGATGACCAGGTGAAAATCTACAAATCATCCTTCACCGCGATGTATACCGCCGTCACCACTCACCGCCAGCCGTGCCGTATGAAGCTGGTGTGCGTTGGTCCGGAGGAGAAAATTGTCGGCATTCACGGTATCGGATCCGGCATGGACGAAATGCTGCAAGGCTTCGCGGTGGCGCTGAAAATGGGCGCAACCAAAAAAGACTTCGACAATACGGTGGCAATCCACCCGACAGCCGCAGAAGAATTCGTCACCATGCGTTAAGCAGCGGCTGCACGTTTTTACGGTGTGTTAAGCACGAAGAGAAGCCCCCGGCGGGCTTCTCTTTTTTACCGTCTTACCGGCGCGATTTTCTGAAAAAATAGCAACATTATTCAGCAGCAAAAAAGGAACCTTCAATGGGCTGGGAAATGCATATCACCCGGGCGGAATGTTGGGCGGAAAGCGAAACGCAGCCGATCGGCAGCGAAGAGTGGGTAGCGCTGATTAGCCGCGATAACGAACTCGCCTTTGATCGGCGAAATGGCGAATTTCACGTCATCTGGAAAGGGCAAGAAACCTGCTGGCTGGAGTGGCGTGATGGCGAAATCTACAGCAAATCGCCCACGCAGCCGCTCTACGAGAAAATGCTGGAGATTGCCACAGCCTTGAATGCGCACCTGCGCGATGATGATGATCGCCCCTATCTGCTGCCGGGGGATTTGCTCAACCCTTCGTGGGCACGCTCTGCAACCAAAACGTCATTGTGGCAAAAGATCATCCGTTTTTTTAAGAAGTGAGCATGGCGCGCTGAAGTTAAAAACTTTTTCGCCGCAGCAAATGGCTGGCCACTCCCCAGCGCACCACCTGACAGGTGTCGTGGTCGATCTCCAGCAACGAATAACTGGCATTGGGATGGTGGTAACGCGCCACATTTTCGAGGGAATTTTCCAGCAATTGCGCTATCGCCGCCTGCATAATTTGCCCGTGCGACACCAGCGCTACCGTGTCATGCGGGCAGAGATCCGGCAAGCGGTATAAAAAGTCGAGCAACCGCTGCGTGGCCTGCCCCAGCGATTCACCCTGTGGCGGTTGAAAAGCCTCATCATCACCGAAACGGGGATATTCCCGGCGAATATCGCTCAGCAGTCGACCATCAAACTCACCGAAATCCCGCTCCTGTAACGCCTCGTCGAGGCAGATATCACACTGATATTGCTCAGCAATCAGCAAAGCCATCTGCTGCGCCCTGCCGAGCGGCGATGAGAAAACAGCGCCAGGGTGAATCCCCGCCTCCCGCAGCCCGCGAAGCAAAGCGTGGCCCTCTTCGCGACCGCGCGGTGTTAGCGGGCTATCGAGCCGGCCTTGAATGATACCCGCCTGGTTCCACTCAGTTTGCGGATGGCGAATCAATAGCGCTTTCATATCCCGGTATATCCATCCGAAAGTTATAAGAGAACCATACCCATTCGAGTGAGGCTCTTATAAAAAAGTAATGAAGCCGCATTTTACACACGGAACAATCAACTTTGCTGAAGTAGTTTTTATCCTGCTTTATGCCTGCCAGTGAAATACCGTACCAAAGCGAAGCAACGGTCTCTTTTAAAACTCATTGTTATCGACCTCGATTACTGTTGCGTGCCCCTCTTTTATCTCAAAAGCGGTATCAAAACGGCGGGTATTAAATTCAGTAGTTTTTGCTTTTTCTTTCGATTCCAGCGTGAAACTCGCCACAAACTGCCCTTTAGCGGGAAATTTATAAACACCAGGCGGAATGCACATTTCACCGTTATTAACAGATAAGCGAGGATGTTGCTGATACCAACGCTCTTTATGAGGAGTGTGGCGCGGTGCAATGCTGATAAATACTGGCTGATAATCTTCAGCAGAGAGGATCCTAAAACAAATTTGCTCACTCTTCATTTCAACAGAGGTGGTCTCCGCTGGCTTATATCGCTGGTCCAGCCGGTCCCCCATTGGGCAACCGCTAAGCAGAGGTAGAAACAAGAAAGGAATATATTTAGCGCATATTTTCATTTTCATAATCCATTTGGGAAATTACGTAACGCGACTTTATAAAGAGCTTTCAAATCAGCCTCATGCTGCACTATATTTCTTGAGGTGACCGTCTTTGACGTTTTAAGCTCTATCCAATTACCTAATCCATATGTTTCGAGAACAAAATTATCAGCCACTATCTGTGCCTGCTGTTCAAGCGGATATTGTGCGAGTCTTCGCCCATCTAAGCGATAGCCGTAATCGGCATTCCAGCTGAAAAGACCTCTGAGTCTGACCTGCATACCACGTTCTCGCTGCCAAACGTGTGTCATTTCATGAATAAAAAGATGCTGTAAATCTATTTTCTCTCGTGAAAAATCATCTCTGAACCAATCCCGAAAATACAATTCACCATTAGGTGACATCGCAAATTCTCTTTTTTGCAGTCCCAACGGTAAATAGCTATCGTGGTGGATCCAAACAGTGTGGTAAGGAATTGAATTTCCGAAAACTGATTTAGCAAGGCACAACTCACCTAATGTCAATAACCTTATCGAACCTTCATTATCTGCCACATCTTCCTCCCTGGATTTAATCCCTATAATTATCAACCAATAAATATTTCATCTACCATCTTATCATTTTCTATAGTCACCAATGAAACAACTCACTGGCATCAATATCGCCGCCACCTATTCATTAAGAATATTCTTATGACAAATAAAACCAAGAACTCAATATATGCAAACCTAATAATATCAATATGAACTGATCAACCGCAGACAATAAAAACACATTTCTGCTCTTTTTAGGGGAGCATTCAAGCAATACGATTTATGTAAAATCATTTTCCCGCTAAATCCTCGCCGCCTTCAGTTCGTTAATCAGCCACTGCACTGCGGGCTGGTAGTCGAACAACCGGTGTGTCAGCAGCAGCAAATCATACGATGGCGCGCCTTCCGGCAACTGCATAATGCGCAGCGGCAACATGGTTGCCAGCTCCCTGGCAATGCGAAACGGCACACACATTAAATAGCCGGTCGCCACCGCCACGCGCCCGCCAACGGCGTAACTTTGCACCACCGTCGCCAGCGGCCGGTAGAGGTGCTGTTCGAGCAGCCAACTGTCAATATGATCCGCGCCGGAGCTGACCGCCGGTAAATGGATTTGCGCTTCACTGACCAGATGTCTCATGGTGAGCTGTTCCGGCAAATCGGTACGTTCGACCGAGGCGATAGCGACAAAGTGGTCGGATATAAGTTTATGTTTATTAAAATAATGGGGAATGTGTTGTACGTTATCGACGCCGATAAACGCATCCAGTTGCCCCTGCTCCACCCGCTCAACCTTGATGGTTTCTGAAAGAATATCCACCGAAAGCCGCACATTCGGCGCAATGGTTTTAAAGCGCGCGGTCAGCACCGGCATAAACATGAACTCGAAATAGTCCACCGCGCCAATATAAAACGTGTGTGCGTCGCGCAGCGGGTCGAAATGGCTTGGCCCGCGCGTGGCAGTATCCAGCTTGCTGAGCGCGCTCTCAATCACCGGGATCATCATCGCGGCGTAGGGCGTCGGTTCCATGCCGTTGCGCGTGCGGATAAACATCTCATCGTTGAGCTGTTCACGCAGGCGATTCAGGGCATGGCTAAAGGCGGATTGCGACAGATTCGCTTTCAGCGCCGCACGAGTCACGCTCTTCTCTTTCGCCAGAATCGGCACCAGCCGCAGCAAATTCAGGTCGATCACCACTATGCATCCTGTTCATGTTTTCATGATAACAATACATTTTATGCATAACGTATTTCGTTGCTATAGTTTGCAGCAAAATAAGTGCTGTCGATTTGCACTGCCTGAACCGAGAACAACGGGAGAGTTTTTTATGAGAAATGTAACCGTCGCCGCAACGCAAATGGCGTGTAGCTGGGATCTGGATAAGAACATTCAAAACGCTGAACGTCTGGTGCGTGAAGCGCACAGCAAAGGCGCGCAGGTGATCCTGATTCAGGAGCTGTTCGCCGCCCCTTACTTCTGTATCGATCAAAGCCCGGAACACTACGCACTGGCGCAGGAAGTAGCGAATAGCCCCCTGATCAAGCACTTCTCCGCATTGGCTAAAGAGCTGGAAGTGGTGCTGCCGCTGAGCCTGTTTGAAAAGTGCAACAACGCCTATTACAACTCGCTGGTGATGATTGACGCCGACGGCAGCGTGCTCGACACCTACCGTAAAACCCATATTCCGAATGGCCCGGCGTACCAGGAAAAACAGTTCTTTATCCCTGGCGACACCGGTTTCAAAGTGTGGAACACCCGCTATGCGAAAATCGGCGTCGGCATCTGCTGGGATCAGTGGTTCCCGGAAACCGCACGCGTTCTCGCCTTGCAGGGCGCGGAAATTATTTTCTACCCGACCGCGATCGGCTCTGAACCCGCTTACCCGGATATCGACAGCCAGCCGCACTGGACGCGCGTGCAGCAGGGCCACGCCGCCGCGAACGTCATTCCGGTGATTGCGTCTAACCGTATTGGCACCGAAACCAGCAAATACATCGAAGGCCTGGAAATGACCTTCTACGGCTCCTCCTTCATCGCCGATCAAACCGGTGCGCTGGTTGAACAGGCAAACAAAACCGACGAAGCGGTGCTGGTGCATACCTTCGATCTCGACGCCATTGCCGCGCAGCGCGCCGCATGGGGGCTGTTCCGCGATCGCCGCCCGAATATGTACAGCGCGATTGCCACCTCCGATGGCAGCGTAAGGAGCTAAGCGATGTCACAGCTAACCACGCCGACAAAAGATGGATTCGCCATGCCGGCGGAGTGGGCGCCGCATCAGGCGGTATGGATGATTTGGCCTTACCGCACCGATAACTGGCGTGCTGACGCCGCGCCGGCGCAGCAGGCGTTTGCCGCTGTCGCCAAAGCGATTTCACGCAACACGCCGGTGATCATGGGCGTACCTGCCGCCGAAATGGCCAAAGCGCGCGCCACCATGCCTGCGGACGTGACGCTGGTGGAGATGGAAAGCGATGACGCCTGGATGCGCGATACCGGCCCAACCGTGGTAATAAATAACGCGGGTGAAAAACGTGGTATTAGCTGGACATTTAACGCCTGGGGCGGGCTGAATGGCGGTTTGTATGCAAGCTGGGATCGCGATCAGTTGGTGGCCGGGCAGGTTGCGGCTTATCACCAGATGCCGTGCTATCAGACCGATTTGGTGCTGGAGGGCGGCTCCATTCATGTCGATGGCGAAGGCACATTGTTGACCACCGCAGAGTGTTTGCTGAACCCGAACCGCAACCCGCATCTGAGCAAAGCGCAGATCGAACAGCAACTGCGCGATTATTTGGGCGTGACGCAGATTATCTGGTTGCCGGAAGGCGTGTTCAATGACGAAACCGACGGTCATATCGACAACATGTGCTGTTTCGTCCGTCCTGGCGAAGTGGCCCTGCACTGGACAGATGACCAGAACGACCCGCAGTACGCGCGCTCCGTTGCCGCACTTGAGGTGCTGGAAAACACCAAAGATGCGCAAGGGCGCACGCTGAAAGTGTGGAAAGTGCCGTCGCCGCTGCCGCTGTTCGCCAGTGCTGAAGAGACCTGTGATGTCGAAAAAGGCACGGCGATTGAGCGCCACGAAGGCAACCGCCTGGCGGGTTCCTACGTTAACTATCTGGTCAGTAACCAGCAGATTATTTACCCGCTGCTGGATCCGGCCACCGATGGCGCAGCGCAGGCGCTGTTCGAAGAGATGTTCCCGGATTTCGTCATCACCGGCGTTCCAGCGCGTGAGATTTTGCTCGGCGGTGGCAACATCCACTGCATTACGCAGCAAATCCCGCGGTAATCCTTACCCCGGCGGCGTTCGTCGCCGGGTTTTACAACGTGCGTGACATACGAATGTACTGCACTTCTTGTTTATAAAACGGCTCCCCTTGCGGCATAAAGCCAAAGCGCGCGTAAAATGCCGCCGCCGACGTTCTGGCATCCAGTTGCACAAAATCAGCGCCGGCCCGGACTAACTTTTCCAGCACGCTCTGCAACAGAAAACGGCCATAACCTTGCTGCTGATGCGCTTGTAAGGTGGCGAATTTACGGATTTGACACCGTCGTTCATCAAGCATAAAAACCGATAAACAACTGACAATTTTCCCGTCTTCAGCCACACCAAAATGCCAGGCGTCTTCATCGCCTTCTACGCGTGAAGCATTGCGGGCAAGATGCGGCCACAGTACCGTATGGCGGATATCGAGACATTGCTCTAACGTAATAGAGACGAGCTGCAAAGGCTTTTCCTCAGTCATTGCGGGGGTACGGACCGGCTACACCCCATGATTAGGTTCTGCGGGCGATTGTTCACAAATCGTTGCAAAACGAATGCTCCTAATTTCGCCGCGGCGTTAAATGAGCTTCAGTACGTTTTATACACTATTAATCAGTAGGTTGTGGGTTTTAGCGTTTATTTCTTACCACGCTAAAATGTGATCAACCGCACACTTCGTCCTTCACGGATCGAAGCGAATGTCTACGCTTAATAGATAGCCGGGCAACACCCGTAATTTTTTACGACGACATCCGGAGGCCATAATCCTTATGTTCAACCAGAAACTACAAAGCGCAGAATCCGTCGAGTTCGTGATTGAGGAAGAGATCGTCTACGAAACCGATCCGTGCGAGTTAAAACTGGATGAAATGATCGAGGCGGAGCCGGAGCCGGAAATGATCGAAGGGTTACCGGCGTCCGACGCGCTAACCCCTGCCGATCGTTATCTTGAACTGTTTGAACACGTGCAGTCGTCGCGTATTTTTGCCGACAGCAAAACCTTTCCCGACTGCGCGCCGAAAATGGATCCGCTCGATATTCTGATTCGTTACCGCAAAATCAAACGCAAACCGGAGTTCGATCTGCGCCAATTCGTGAAAGCGCATTTCTGGATGCCGGAGGACTACTCCAAAGCGTACGTCTCCAATCCGGAGAACTCGTTAAAAGAGCATATCGACCAGTTGTGGCCGATCCTCACCCGCGAGCCACAGGATCACATTCCGTGGTCTTCCCTGCTGCCGCTGCCGCAGGCTTACATTGTGCCCGGCGGGCGATTCCGCGAGACCTACTACTGGGATTCCTACTTCACCATGCTTGGCCTTGCAGAGAGCGGGCGCGATGATTTGCTGCGCTGTATGGCGGATAACTTCGCGTGGATGATTGAGCGTTACGGTCATATTCCGAACGGCAACCGCACCTATTACCTGAGCCGCTCGCAGCCACCCGTTTTCGCGCTGATGGTTGAGCTGTTTGAAGAGGACGGCGTACGCGGTGCGCGACGCTACCTTGATCATCTGTTAATGGAGTACGCGTTCTGGATGGATGGCGCCGAATCGCTGGCACTGAACCAGGCGTACCGCCACGCGGTGCGTATGCCGGACGGTTCGTTGCTCAACCGTTACTGGGACGACCGCGACACGCCGCGTGATGAATCCTGGCTTGAGGACGTTGAAACGGCGCGTCATTCCGGGCGACCGGCAAGTGAAGTCTATCGCGATTTGCGCGCGGGTGCGGCTTCCGGCTGGGACTACTCCTCACGCTGGCTGCGCGATGCGCAACGGCTGGCGAGCATTCGCACCACGCAGTTCATCCCGATTGATTTGAACGCGTTTCTGTTCAAACTGGAAAGCGCTATTGCCAATATTTCCGGGCTGAAAGGCGACAGAGAACGCGAAGCGCTGTTCCGCCAGAAAGCGAGCGATCGCCGCGCGGCGGTAAACCGCTATCTGTGGGATGACGAGAATGGCTGTTATCGCGACTATGACTGGCGTCGTGAGCAGATGGCGCTGTTTTCTGCGGCCAGTATTGTCCCGCTGTATGTTGGCATGGCAACCCATGAGCAGGCAGAGCGGCTGGCGGACGCCGTAAAAGCACGCCTGCTGACGCCTGGCGGTATTCTGGCAACAGAGTACGAAACCAGCGAACAGTGGGATAAACCCAACGGCTGGGCACCGCTGCAATGGATGGCGATTCAGGGCTTCAAAATGTACGGTAACGACTCGCTGGGCAATGAGATCGCCCATAGCTGGTTGCAGACGGTGAATCACTACTATCAGCAGCACCACAAGCTGATTGAGAAGTACCACATCGCCAGCAGTACGCCGCGAGAAGGTGGCGGGGGTGAATACCCGTTGCAGGATGGTTTCGGCTGGACGAACGGTGTGGTGCGCCGCCTTATCGGTTTGTACGGCGAACCGTAAGCTGCCGCTTCAGCGGCGCGCTATCACGTCATTGGCTATGCTGGCGCATCCTGGTCGCTTACGCTTGTAAGTGCCAGGGTGTGCCAAGGTGCTGTGCGTAACGCGAAAGTATGCGCCTGCGAAAATTAATCAATTACCTCATAAATCGAGGTCTGAATATCCGACCACTTGCGGTTTTCATCCGACGGATCGGCTTCGAAACGTAACTGCGCTTGCTCCATCTCATACCGCTGGCGATCTACCACCGGCTTGACGGTACAAAACGCGCGTAGATAGTCGCGCGTAATCGAGGTCAGCTTTTTGTTGTTCACCGCCATTTCATGGGTCAGCGTCGCGATAAAACGGCGACAAGGGCGGTTTTCATCCATTTGCAGGCGATATCGCAGCAGCAGATCCAGCACATCGTTGTAATCCGCTATCACCGCGTTTTCCGTCCAGGAGAGCTTCCAGTTCATCCCGGTGCGTAAAAACAGCGACACCACGCGCGTATCGTTGCGATCAATCGCCGCGCGGAAGTTATTTTCGTCGCGCGGCAGCCCCAGACGGCTGAGTTCCTCTTTCGGTGAGGGGCGTTCGCGATCCTCGGCAATCGGCACGGTAACCCGGGCCTGACGCGCCACCGGTCCAGACATCCCGCTGGTAAACATCCAGAAGGCGCCAATCGCCATCAGCAACACCATCACACCGACCGCACTCCACAGCACGCCGGAGAGCATCTGGTCGCGCTCTTCGCGGCTGCGCACCGATCGTTTTGCAGGTTTATCAATACTGTCACGCATCGGCATCGCATCACCTCCGGCAGCGCGGTCTTTTTTCCGCGTCTGCTCCCAGTAAGCGTCTAAATCCCCGCCGGCCTCACGCAGTATTTCAGCGGGATTGGTTTGCGTGCGCCCCTCGTCGAACGCGCGCTGAACCGGTCCGGTAATTTGCGGATAATAGCTGTTCAATAAGAGCAGCTGATTAGAGGTGAGCGGCTGTCCTGACACCACGCTTGCACGCATCTGGCGAATGTCATCCAGAAAGGTTTGCAACGTTTTGCGCGGTTCCAGTAGCAGGTTCAGTTCCGAGGCGTCATTAAACAGCCGGGCATAACGCTGGCTAAACTCTTTTTTATCTATCAGCAACAGCGCCAGCTCGCTAAACCGCATGCCGCTCAGGACATCGTTGTGATCGCCAAGCCGTAGCCAGCGCCGCACACGATCGGCACCAAACTGTGTTTTCAGGTGATTACGCAGCTTTTCGCTATCCGGCCACACCTGCATCACCAGCGATTTAATCATCGTTTCCATGGCGCGTAGCTGCTGTAGCCCTTGCCGCTGCTGCGCATCATCCGACGGCAAGGCGGTGTTGTAGCTCAGCAACTTCTGCTTATTACGCAGGTTTTCCAGCGCGCTGATAAATCGCAGCGCCGCAATAAGCTGATTTTCCGTCACATTCTGCCCGTTCTCATAACGCGGAACGAGCTGCTGCAAGTGACGAAGCTGTAAAGTGAACTGTGTTAATTCCGCATCGTTGAGTTTTAGTCGTTTAGCCACCGCGCCCCAGCCCCCCAAACTCAGGCGCGCAACATCCAGTTGTTCCAAAAACCAGCGAGGGTCTTTACCTTCATCAAAATGCACATTCAGCAGCAATAAGATTTCAACAGACGCCTCGCGAATAATAGCAATGCATTTTTCAAACTGTTCACCCGTATTCAATGGGGCAGAAAGAGTCATTATTTTCCTTTAAGTACAACTGAAGAAACAATTAACTGGCCAACCTGAGCGCTTAATTTTTTCTTTATTTATGAATAAGTAAAAGATAGCTCAGTTGACGATTATTATCAGTGATAGTGGTTTCAAGCCGAAAAAAAAACAGCAGGAGATATTCACTGTGTTAATGCTTTTTACCCCAAGACTGACCTGTTCGCCAATAACAGAAGCAGCATGGCCATTCTTTCTTTCACTGCAACAAGATCCGCAGGTAATGCGCTACGTTGCCGATGCTCGCAGTGAACATGAGATCCGTGAAGCATTCGACGCCCGGCTAGCCCCCTGGTCCCCCGGCAGCCGACACTGGCTCTGCCTGCTGGTACGCGACACGGCGACAAACGAACCGCTGGGCGTCACCGGTTATATTCACCGCGAGGATGACTGCGCCGAAGTCGGCTTTCTGTTCGCGTCTGCCGCACAGGGCAAAGGCTATGGCCAGGAGTCGCTAAAAGCGCTGTGTGATTACGCCTTCAGCGAAGGCGGCATTCGTAAGCTCACCGCTACCGTAACGGCGGGAAACCACGCGTCCCGACACTTGCTGGAAAAAACCGGCTTTATTCTCGAAGGCGAATTGCGCGAGTCCTACTGGCTGGCAGGACGCTGGCATAACGACTGGCTGTTTGGCTTACTGCGCCACGAATATGACGAAAAACGATAATTCGTCAGCATAGTTCGCTATGCTCTGCCAGGCTTAAGGACGTGTTCCGGCAATATTCAGGAGAGGTTATGAAGAAAATTGTGCTTGCCGCCAGTCTGGTGGCGCTGTTCTCCATGACGGCATTCGCAGAAGATGCACCCGGTCTGAAAGCGGACAAAGCGCCGCCACCGCCGCATAAAATGGATGACGGCTATCGCGGCATGGAAGATGCGCGCACCATGACCGTCAAACAGGCAAAAGCCCTGCATGATGGCGCGTCCGTCTCGCTGCGCGGTAACCTGGTTGAGAAGGAGAGCGGTGATCTTTACCTGTTCCGCGACAAAACCGATCAGGTTCAGGTCTATATTCCAGCGGCGATATTTGATGGTAAATCCGTGTCGCCGGATGAACTGGTCGGCATCAGCGGCTCGCTGGATAAAAAACAGCAACCGGTGCGTATCCGGGTAACGCATTTTCAGAAACAGTAAAGCTGCACGCCCGGCAGCGAACCCTGCCGGGCGTGACGGTCTTACGGTCTTACGGTCTTACGGTCTTACGGTCTTACAGGAACATCCCACCCGACACTTCCACGCGTTGCGCATTCATCCATGCCAGCTCGTCGCTCAGCAGTGCGGCAATCGCATCGCCAATATCATCCGGCAGGCCGACACGACCCAACGCAGTTTGCGCAGCAATGTGTTGATTAACCTGCTCATTATCACGCACTACCCCGCCGCCAAAATCGGTTTCAATCGCCCCCGGTGCAATGATATTCACCGAAATGCCCCGCGCGCCAAGCTCCTTCGCCTGGTAACGGGTCAGCACTTCCATTGCCCCTTTCATTGACGCATACGCCGCATAGCCCGGCTGGCAAAAACGCGCCAGGCCACTGGAAACATTAAGGATGCGCCCGCCATTTTTCAGCAGCGGCAGCAGGCTTTGCGTCAGGAAGAACGGGCCTTTGAAATGGATATTCACCAGTTGATCAAATTGCTCAACGCTGGTTTCGGCGAAAGTTGCGCTGATACCGATGCCAGCATTGTTCAATAAATAATCAAACGTTTCGCGCTGCCATACCGATTTCAATTGTTCCTGCACGTTGCGCGCAAAAGCATCAAATCCGGTGATATCACCGACGTTAAGCTGCAATGCCACCGCTTTCACGCCTTTTTTCTCAATTTCACGCACCACATTCTGCGCTTCTTCGGCGTTATTGTTGTAGGTCAGGATAATGCCCGTTCCTTTCGCTGCCAGCTTCAGCGCCGCGTTTTTACCCAAACCGCGGCTGCCACCTGTCACTAAAGCAATATGTTGTGTCATAAGAAACCTCGTTTTCGCTGATGTGAGACCGTGAAAAGAGCTTATTAGCTGACGAATAAACAATAAAGGTGCTAAATTACGCTTCACCGTTTCATTACAGGCAACAATCGAGCGTGATGATGGATAAAATTTACGCAATGCAACTGTTTATCCGCGTGGCGGAACTGGAGAGTTTTTCCCGCGCGGCGGACTCGATGGGGCTTCCTAAGGGTAGCGTATCGCGCCAGATCCAGGCGCTGGAGACGCACCTCGGCACCCAGTTGTTGCACCGCACCACACGCCGCGTCCAGCTCACGCAGGACGGCATGGTTTACTACGAGCGGGCGAAAGATCTGCTGGCAAATATGGATGAGCTCGACGGTATGTTCCTGCATGATCCATCAAGCATCAGCGGGCGTTTGCGCGTCGATATGCCGGTCGGGGTGGCGAAAAATCTGCTGATCCCGCGCCTGCCCGCTTTCCTGCAACAATACCCCGGCATTGAACTGGAGCTCAGCAGCAGCGACAGGTTGGTGGATATTATTCGCGAAGGGTTCGACTGCGTCGTGCGCGTTGGCACGCTCAAAGATTCCGGTCTGATCGCCCGCCAGCTCGGGCGGCTGTCGGTCATTAACTGCGCCAGCCCCGATTATCTGGCGCGTTTTGGCTACCCGGAAACGCTCGACGATTTATCCTCCCACGCGCTGGTGCATTACGCCGTTAACCTTGGAACGCGTCCGCCAGGCTTTGAGGTCTGGCAGGATAAACAGACACACTGGGTGAAAACCGGCGGCATACTGACGGTGAACAGTACCGAAACATACCAGGCTGCCTGTCTGGCCGGATTAGGGATTATTCAGGTGCCGCGCGTTGGCGTACGCGAAGCGCTGCGGGCGGGGAAACTGGTGGAGATCCTGCCGCAATACCGCGCTGAACCGATGCCGGTTTCGCTGATTTACCCGCACCGCCGTAATTTATCGCGCCGCGTGCATCTGTTTATGGAGTGGCTGGCGACCGTACTGAAGGATTACGTCGACCACTAGCAGCTATAATTTCAGTTACAACACATTCAGGAGAAGGAAAACAGACCTGATGACGCCGGAAAATCATGAAAAACGCCCGACGCAAGACCTCGACTACGAACCCGTCAGGAAGATGGCTGAGCAGCCCACCGAAAAGAAACATTCTGCCCCTTCAGCCGCCAGTACCACTCTGGCATCCCTCACCGACATGGTGCAAAAGATCCAGCGCTGGCCTGTGGTAGCGCACCTGATCCGCGCGACGGAACGTTTTAACGACCGCATGGGCAACCAGTTTGGCGCGGCCATTACCTACTTCTCGTTTCTGTCGATGATCCCCATCATGATGGTGTCGTTTGCCGCCGCCGGTTTTGTGCTCGCCTCGCACCCGACGCTGTTGCAGGACATCTTCAATAAGATCCTGATGAGCGTGAGCGATCCGACGATGGCTTCAACACTGCAAAACACCCTCAATATTGCCGTGCAGCAGCGCACGACGGTAGGGATTGTCGGGCTGGCTATCGCCCTCTATTCCGGCGTCAACTGGACCGGCAACCTGCGCGAGGCAATCCGCGCTCAGTCGCGCGATGTCTGGGAGCGTAACGCGCAGGATGAAGAAAAAATCTGGGTAAAGTATTTCCGCGACTTCATTTCGCTGATTGGTCTGTTAGTCGCGCTGATCGTGACGCTTTCCATAACGTCGGTGGCGGGCTCCGCGCAGCAGTTGATCATCAACGCGCTGCACCTGGATTACATTGAATGGCTGAAACCGGCCTGGCGACTGATTGGCCTGGCTATTTCGATTTTCGCGAACTATTTGCTCTTCTTCTGGATCTTCTGGCGTTTGCCGCGCCACCGTCCGCGTAAAAAGGCGCTGATCCGCGGCACATTTCTCGCGGCGATTGGGTTCGAAGTGATCAAAATCATCATGACCTGGACGCTGCCATCGCTGGTCAAATCGCCTTCCGGCGCGGCGTTTGGCTCGGTGCTCGGGCTGATGGCGTTCTTCTACTTTTTTGCTCGCCTGACGCTGTTTTGCGCCGCGTGGATCGCCACTGCGCAGTACAAAGGTGACCCGCGCATGCCGGACAAAACCCACCACTAACACTGCTATCGGGCTGAAGGAAATGGAATATTTCAGCCCGCCTGGCGATTTCAGCATGAAAATCCAGTCCGTAACTTTTATTTAACCAAAAACCAGTTTTATTCTCTGATTATTAAAATCTGTGAAGCATTTCATAGAAGGTAAATCGTGAGTCTGAAAATTATTCGCTTTTTGCCGGTTTTTTGCGCGAAAGCCCGGTTTGTTACAGATTGAAATGTCGCTTTTGCTGTGGCTAATATGGTCGTTCGTTCGCGCAAAAATAAGAAAATTCTATGCAAGCTACAGCCACAACTTTCGACAACGAGCAGGAAAATCCCCCGGTAAATTCACGTAATAAAGTCGTCGTTGCGTCTCTGATTGGCACCGCCATCGAGTTCTTCGATTTCTATATTTACGCCACCGCTGCGGTGATCGTATTCCCGCATATCTTCTTCCCGCAGGGCGACCCGACGGCCGCCACGCTACAGTCGCTGGCGACCTTCGCCATTGCTTTTATTGCGCGCCCGATTGGTTCCGCCGTGTTTGGTCACTTCGGCGACCGCGTTGGCCGTAAAGTGACGCTGGTGGCCTCGCTGCTGACGATGGGGATCTCAACCGTGCTGATCGGTCTGCTGCCGGGGTACGAAACCATTGGCGTGATGGCACCGTTGCTGCTGGCGCTGGCGCGTTTCGGCCAGGGTCTGGGGCTGGGCGGTGAATGGGGCGGCGCGGCGCTGCTGGCCACGGAAAACGCCCCGCCGCGCAAACGCGCGCTGTACGGCTCTTTCCCGCAACTGGGCGCGCCGATTGGCTTCTTCTTTGCGAACGGCACCTTCCTGCTGCTCTCCTGGTTACTGACCGATGAGCAGTTTATGGCGTGGGGCTGGCGCGTGCCGTTTATTTTCTCCGCCGTGCTGGTGCTGATTGGCCTGTACGTTCGCGTTTCGCTGCATGAAACACCGGTGTTTGCCAAAGTCGCCGCCGCGAAGAAGCAGGTGAAAGTGCCGCTGGGCACGCTGCTGACCAAACATGTGCGCGTTACCGTGCTGGGCACCTTTATCATGCTGGCGACCTATACGCTGTTCTACATCATGACGGTCTATTCCATGACCTTCAGCACCTCGCCGCAGGGCCTGGGCCTGCCGCGTAACGAAGTGCTGTGGATGCTGATGATGGCGGTGATTGGCTTCGGTGTGATGGTGCCGGTGGCGGGTCTGCTGGCGGACGCCTTTGGTCGCCGCAAAAGCATGGTGATCATCACCACGCTTATCATCCTGTTCGCGCTGTTTGTCTTCCCACCGCTGCTCGGTTCCGGTAGCCCGGTGCTGGTGATGGCCTACCTGCTGATCGGCCTGAGCCTGATGGGGCTGACCTTCGGTCCGATGGGCGCGCTGCTGCCGGAGTTGTTCCCGACGGAAGTGCGTTATACCGGCGCGTCGTTCTCTTACAACGTGTCGTCGATCCTCGGCGCATCGGTGGCACCTTATATCGCCACCTGGCTGCAGGCCAATTATGGTCTGATGTATGTCGGGTTCTACCTGGCCGCGATGGCCACATTAACGCTTATCGCGCTGCTGCTGACCCACGAAACTAAACACCAGTCGCTGTAAACTTTTTGCCCTCTCTTCGCTGAAGAGAGGGCTACTTCCCGTTGCGCTTCCTAGTGTTTCATCTGTGACAAAATCGCCCGGCACTGATTCTGCTCACCTTCCGATGGCGAGATCAACGCCAGCAATGCCGCCGCCGGGGTGACCAGGGTTGCCAGCGCTGCCGCCACCGCACCGCGCGCAATCAACGGCCCGGGTTTCACCCCCGCCTGCGGGTTTTTAAAGCTGCCACGCACGTAGAGCGGTGAACGCAGCGTGACAATACGCACGCCTTTGCTTTCAGGATCAATGGTTAAGTCGAGTTGTTCCGACGCCATGCTGGCGGTGCCGGTAATATTAATCAGCGCGTTTTCCGTATCAAAGGCGAAGATTTGTGGACGCGCGACGCCGTTGACTAAATCGAGGTTCGCTGCGGCACAATTTACCCGCACTTCGTCATCGCCAAACAACTGACCGACAATATAGTTGCCGACGTTAAGACCAAGAATTTCCATCAGGTTACGGCTGACTACCCCGTCGTTCATTAACAGTTTCAGGTTGCCATTGCTGGTGCCCAGCAGCGCCGCTACGGAGTTGCCCACGCCGCGAAGCTCTGCGTCACCGTTCATCTCACCAAGGGTTTTCTGCATCAGCTCGACATCAGGCATCAACTCTTTGAGCTTCAGCCGCCGCGCCTGGATCTCCGCCCGACCTTGCATCGGTTTTTTATCCCCTTCGAGATGGATATTCGATGAGATGGTGCCGCCCGCAAGACCAAATTTCAGCGGTTGCAGGCGCAGGTCGGCATCTTTCAGCAGAATATGGGTCGACAAGTCGCTGATGGGTAACGTTGAGCCATGCTCAATCCGCCGGCCTTTAAAACGCACATCGGCATCCATTACGTCCCATTTGTCGGTTTCAAAGCGGTCATACGGCAGCACTTTATCTGCCGGTTGCCCCGTTTTCTCGCCCTTTTGCTGCTCGGTGCGTTTCGACTGCTCAGCGCCTTTGCCGGAATCGACACCAATCAGCGGCCCTAAATCTGCCAGCCGTAACTGGCGCGATTCAACGTCGCCTTCCAGTTTTGGACGCGGTTTAGCGGTGGTGTAGCGCAGCGTGCCATGAATATCGCTTTCGCCGATATGACCATTAAAGTCGCGATAGTCATACACCGCCCCTTTTTCGTTGTTGAGCTTCGCGATGAGATGGCCATCGGTTTCAAACGGCGGCGTGTCCGGCAGCAACACGCCGGTTAAGTCATACAGTTCGCCAAGGGAGTTACCACCGAACTTGAGTTGCAAGTCGGCACCGCCCATGTTCATCGGGTCGTTGATGGTGCCGACAAACGCCACGCGCGTGTTACCGGAGCGGAAATCCGCCTGCACCGGGAAAGGTGTGCCCTCGCTGCGCAGCGCCAGCATGCCGCCAATTTTGCCGCTGCCGGACACCGGCTGGCCGTTGTAACGCCCTTTCGCCGTCAGACCAAAGATGTAATCTCCGGCATTGACTTTGCTGTCGCTTTTGCCGGTCACTTCGCTAAACGGCAGCGGCTTGCCTAAGGGATTTACCAGGATCTCGATATCAGCGCGGTTGAGCGCATCATCAATGGCGATACGCCCGCGATCAAAAAGAATGTTATCCAGCCGGAATGACCAACTCGAAGGCTGCGCATTGGCGTCTTTGTTGGCGTCACTGGCGAGCGTGAAGGTCCAGTTGTTGAGCTTTTCCGAGCGACGAATCAGCCTGGCATCGGGCTGTTGCAGTTTGATCCACGGCAGGTAAACGGTTTTGGTAAACAGCGCCAGCGGCGCGAGGGTGGCTTCAACGCGGGGTAAATGCACCATTGTCACTTCGTCGATACCCGGCGGGTTGCCCAGCATAATATCGTCGGCGTGAACATGCGGCCATGGAACCCAGCTGCGCCAGCCGGTTTCCTCTTTTTGTCGTTCCCACACCACGCCCAAATCGCCGCGAATAGCGAACGGACGGTTAAGCTCCGTGGAGACTTTTTCGTTAATGGTGGGTTTGAGGCGGTTCCAGTCGAATGTGGCGATGATGATAATGGCGACCACAATCAGCAACAGCAACGTCGCGAAGACGGCGATAATCGCTTTACTCGTTTTTGTCATCGTTCTGCCTTTCCTTTAAAGCCTTACCTGTCATAAAGATAGTAGAGGCTCGCAGAAAGGGCTGCGGTTACAGCTCGAGTATTACGTGTTCAAGTTTGGCTAAAGGAACCGGACGGGAGAGAAAATAGCCCTGCGCCGCATAAGCCGGTGAATCCTGCACATCGCGCCACTCCTCCAGCGTTTCCACACCTTCGACAATCACGCCCTGGCAATAGCGGTTCATCAACTGCAACAGCATGGTGAACAGGTTTTGCCCTTCCGGCGTTTTACGCAACATGATGAACAGATCGCGTGCCACTTTGATGTAGTCGTAACGCACTTCGCTTAACGCAGAGAAATTCGCCATGCCGGTGCCGAAGTCGTCCAGCCACAGCGGACCAATTTCGCTGATCGAGGCGAACGTCGAATCCTGCGGTAGCCGGATATGTTCGACCAGTTCAAAGCGGATCCACGGCAGTGAATTAATCAACGCCATCAGATCGGTATCCTGGCGCATCGCCAGCAGGGTTGGGCCGTCAACATTCACCGAGGCCAGCACGTCATTGCTGAGGAAGAAGGCTTTTTGTTCCGCCAGCAGCGCCACTTGCTCATGCACCACATCAACACGCTGGCGCACCGCCACTTCGGAAAAGTAGCGATCCGGCGCAATGCGCGTTTCCGGCTGCGACGGATGGGTGACAATGGTTAATACTTCAACCGCCATCAGACGACCATCGGTTTTATAGATGGGCTGATAAGTATAAGCACGTTCACATTGCAGCCAATAACGACGCTCCTGCAAGCTTTCAATGCTTGCTTCCGGAATGTTTAGCTGCTGGATGACCTGCTTTAACTTCATTTCTGCTGTCCTGTCGAAGGCGATGACCGGGAGGAATTCGTCAATGAGTTATCGGCGGGCGTGTCGATAACTTTACGCTCCGTCTGCGGGCAAATTTAAAAACCGCCGACGGGAAATCTGCCAGGAACAGGCTTTAGCTCAAAAAAATACTGGAACGTTGTTTTAATATAGTTGACCACGAATCACCCACAACGCACACTACCGTTAATTTATCTGATCCAGGTTGATGACTATGTCCAGGAAAATTGCCGTCATTGGCGAATGCATGATTGAACTGTCACAAAAAGGCACGGAAGTGAACCGTGGCTTTGGTGGCGATACGCTTAACACGTCCGTTTATATCGCCCGCCAGGTCAATCCTGCGGCGCTTTCCGTGCACTATGTTACCGCGCTTGGCACCGACAATTTCAGCCAGCAGATGCTGGATGCCTGGCAAAGCGAGGACGTCGATACCAGCCTGACGCAACGTATGGAAAACCGCCTGCCTGGCCTCTATTACATCGAAACCGACAGCACCGGCGAGCGTACTTTCTACTACTGGCGTAACGAAGCAGCCGCCAAATTCTGGCTGGAGAGCGAGCAGTCTGCGGCTATCTGCGAACAACTTGCGACCTTCGATTACCTCTACCTGAGCGGCATCAGCCTTGCCATTCTTAGCCCGGCAAGCCGCAACAAGCTGTTGTCGCTGTTGCAGGCATGCCGTGCGAATGGCGGCAAAGTGATTTTTGATAA
This sequence comes from Enterobacter sp. R4-368, assembly GCF_000410515.1. Classification (NCBI taxonomy): domain Bacteria; kingdom Pseudomonadati; phylum Pseudomonadota; class Gammaproteobacteria; order Enterobacterales; family Enterobacteriaceae; genus Enterobacter; species Enterobacter sp. R4-368. The sequence continues at coordinate 2,763,611 of NC_021500.1, forward strand.
CAACTACCGTCCACGCCTGTGGGCCAGCAAAGAAGAGACGCGTCAGGTTTATCAGCAAATGCTGGCTTGCACGGATATCGCGTTCCTGACGCTGGATGACGAAGATCTGCTGTGGGGCGAGAAACCGGTAGAAGAAGTTATCGAACGCACGCAGCGCGCGGGCGTAAAAGAAGTGGTTATCAAGCGCGGCGCAGACTCCTGCCTGGTGGCGATTGCGGGTGAAGCGCTGGTGGAAGTTCCGGCGGTGAAACTGCCAAAAGAGAAAGTGATTGATACCACAGCGGCCGGGGATTCCTTCAGCGCGGGCTACCTGTCGGTACGTCTGACCGGTGGCGATGCGACAGAAGCGGCAAAACGCGGGCATTTAACCGCCAGCACGGTCATTCAGTATCGCGGCGCGATTATTCCGCGCGATGCCATGCCGCAATAACGGTGTGCACCCCTCTCCTTTACCGGAGAGGGGTGGCTAAACTACTGCTGCGGGGGAATGTCCGAGACGTCAGAATGGCTTTCGTCACTACTGGCAGCAGGCGCTGCGGCGTTATCCGCTGGCGGTGCCATCACTTCATCCCACGTTGCCTGCAAATCCTTCATGTTGAACTCCGGCTCGCCTTTCGGCTGCAGCAACACCAGCGCCATATCCTGTGAAAGCTGCTGATGCAGATCCTGGTTCAGCATCTGCGGCGTCAGGTTGTTCAGGAAGTTCTGGCGCAGCTTTTGATACTGCTCCGGCGCAATATCCACCACCTGGTTTTGCAAAGAACGCATCCGCTGGCTGATCAGAATATCGGTACTGGCACGCGCATAGGTGGCGAACAGTTTTTGCAGCTCAAGGTTTTTCTGCGCGATAAGCGCTTTAAATTCCTCTTCCGGCAGCCCTTTCTCGCGCACTTTCGCCAGCTCACGCGCAATCACGCCGACATTGGTATTGAGCTTGTCATTGGGTGAATCAACGTTAATGGCGCATTGCGCCCGCTGGAACAGCACCCGGCAGTCAAAACCGAGACCAATCTCTTTGGCGTTGTTTTTGCTCAGGTTCTGCTGGATATGCCAGAACAGGGCTTCACGCGCCAAATCCGCACGCCAGTAACGCTCAAGGGCGGCGGACTCGCGAATCGGTTGCCAGGCGGAGTCCCACATGATCGACAAACGATCCTGGGTGACACCCTCGCTCATCAGGCTAACCGACTGGCGCGGCAGCGGCGACAGCGTCGCAACCGGCGCAGGCGTCTGGCGTTTCCCTTTCAGCTCGCCGAAGGTTTTACCAATCTGCTCGGCGATAGCGCGGCTATCCACATTACCGACCACAATCAACGTCATCGCGTCCGGCGTGTACCATTTTTCGTAGAAACCTTTCAGTTGCGCCGCATCGACCGGTTCTTTCAGTGTTCCGGCGGGATCGTGCCCCAGCAGCGGCGAACCTTTCAGGCGGTAGCGCCACCAGCTGTCTTTGGTGTCGGGCGGCCAGGTAGTAACCATATCGTTGCTGGCAAGAGCGTGATTCACCGTTTCCGGCGTGATGGTGAGATTGCCGGCGGCATCCGCCAGGTAAACCATCGCCTCTTTCAGCAGGTCGCTGCGGTTGTTCGGTATGCTGAGGTTATATTGCGTGTATTCGTAGGAGACCAGCGCCGGCGGCAGCGGGCGCTTCGGGTCAATACCTTGTTGCCACAGCGAGCGTACCTGGGAAGGTTCGAGCCGACCACTGTGGGTCAACGCAACGCGGGGAATAAAGTGGCTGAAACCGCTCTGTTGGCTGCCTTCGGTGAGCGAACCGGTATCAATAGACAGGCGAATCTCAATGCGATCGCTGGGGCGCTGGGGTGTGGCCAGAACCTGCCACTGAAAACCATTTGCCAGCGTCCCTTGTTGCCAGGCCGGGTCAGGCTGGAGCGCATCTGCCTGCACATAACCGACAGCTGCCAGCATCAGCAAACCGCCCGTTAACAGTCGAATTTTTGTGCCCTGCATGTGAACCCCTAATCAACATTCCTGGTTAAAAAGTATGCCCGCGCAAAGGGGCTAAAAGCGTGTTAAAACACTTCGCTTTTAGACCGCGGGAAATGCAAAACGTCACATCGCGATGTGAATTATCACGAAATTTCATCGTAAATTGTGACGGATCCAGGAGGTAATTATGCGCAGGTACCCGCAGCCCGACAAGGGACTGCGGTCATAAGTCACGAAATTATGAAGAAATTCCGGGGGTTTTCGCCGCGCTGGAACGGTTATCCAGCGTGTCGACCAGCTGTTTTTGATCCAGCTCTTTTACCCACTTCGCCACCACGATAGTCGCGACGCCGTTGCCCACCAGGTTGGTCAGCGCGCGCGCTTCGGACATAAAGCGGTCAATGCCCAGAATCAGCGCCAGCCCTGCCACCGGCAAATGCCCGACGGCGGAAAGCGTGGCGGCCAGCACAATAAACCCGCTGCCCGTCACCCCGGCGGCACCTTTTGAGGACAGTAGCAGCACGACCAGCAGCGTGATCTGATGAAAAATATCCATATGGCTGTTGGTTGCCTGGGCGATAAACACCGCCGCCATCGTCAGGTAAATGGAGGTGCCATCCAGGTTGAAGGAGTAGCCGGTTGGGATAACCAGCCCGACCACCGATTTACGGCAGCCCAGGCGCTCCATCTTCTCCAGCATGCGCGGCAGTGCGGATTCAGATGAAGAGGTGCCCAGAACGATCAGCAGCTCTTCGCGGATATAGCGGATAAATTTGAAGATGCTGAAGCCTGTTGCACGGGCAATCGTACCCAGCACCACCACCACAAACAGAATACAGGTGACATAGAAGCAGATAATCAACTGACCGAGTTGCACCAGCGTACCGACACCATATTTGCCGATGGTAAACGCCATTGCCCCGAATGCGCCAATCGGCGCAAGGCGCATGATCATATTGATGATGCCGAAGATCACCTGCGAGAAACTTTCGATAACGTTAAAAATCAGCTGGCCTTTATGGCCTAAGCGATGCAGCGCGAAGCCAAACAGCACCGCGAACAGCAGCACTTGCAGAATATTGCCGCTGGCGAAAGCGCCAATCACGCTCGCCGGTATGACATCAAGCAGGAAGGCGACAATCCCCTGCTGTTGCGCCTGCTCGGCATACACCTCCACGGCTTTGGCATCGAGTGTTGCAGGGTCGACGTTCATTCCGGCGCCCGGTTGCACCACGTTAACGATCACCAGCCCGATAATAAGCGCCAGCGTACTGACAATTTCGAAGTAAAGCAGTGCAACCGCACCGGTACGACCTACCGCCTTCATGCTTTCCATGCCGGCGATACCGGTGACAACAGTACAGAAAATCACCGGGGCGATGATCATCTTGATGAGCTTCACGAAGCCATCACCAAGCGGTTTCATCTGTGCCCCGAGTTCAGGGTAGTAATGACCAAGCAGAATACCGATGGCAATCGCGGTCAGAACCTGAAAGTAGAGACTTTTAAACAGGGAGGTTTTCATAAGGTGTCCTTGAGATTAAACCTCAGGCTTTGTAGGGTTTTCAGTTAGCCTGCGGTTTAAAAATAACACCCGTCAAACATGACAGAAATAAACTTACATCAAATCTGAAACAACAATGTTAAAAACTTTGAACTGACTCGCACAAGCCCGTAACAAATTACGTGTTTTCAGGCTTATCCGATCCAGCAAAGAACTGCTGTTCAAACGCCTCGGCAGACGCCGCGCGGCCAAATAAAAAGCCCTGCGCCACATCCACACCCGCGTCAGCCAGCCATGCCCGTTGCGCTTCATTCTCCACCCCCTCAGCGACGATGCGCAGATCCAGACTACGCGCCAGGTGGATAATGGCGGCCACCATGCTGTTTTCATCCGGCAAACCTTCAACAAACATTTTGTCGATTTTCAGCACATCCACCGGCAGCGACTTCATATGATGCAACTGGCGCAGCCCGGCATAACCCATGCCGAAATCATCCAGCGCAATGCGCACCCCGGCCTCACGCAGCGGGCGCAAAATCGCCACTGCGGCCTGGGGATCATCAATGTGGCGGCTTTCGGTCACTTCGAGGATCAACGTCTGCGGCGCAATACGGTAACGCTGCAACAAATCCAGCATATCGGCCAGCATGGTGGGATGCGTCAGCTGGCAGGCCGAGAGATTCACCGAGAGCGGCAGCATAATGCCGCGCGCTTGCCAGCCCGCCAGCAGGCGGCAGGACTCTTCCAGTACCCAATAGCCGACGTTGACCATCAATCCGCAGGACTCAATACGTTCGATAAGCCCTTCCGGTAATGCCCAGCTGCCATCTGGTTGGTGCAAACGGAGCAACGCTTCCGCGCTCACCAGTTCGCCGCTCGCCGCATCCACCTGCGGCTGCAACCAGATCGCGAAACGTCCCTCATCGAGCGCGGTAAGAATGTCGCTCTCCTGCGCCAGCCATTGCTGTGCCCGCTCCATCTGCTCTGGATCGAAGAACTGGATCTGGTTTTTCCCTTTGCGCTGCGCGCTGACGACAGCGGAAGCGGCCCGGTGGTAAAGCTGCCCGGCAGAAAGGTTGCCGTAAAACATCGCCACACCAATACTGGCATTGGGACGCAGTTGGATGCCGTGCAGCGGCACACGCTCGTTAATTACAGTGAGCACTTGCTTACCGAGCGTCATGGCGTGCCACGGCTCACTCACACCGTGGGCGATAATCGCAAAGTCATAAGCGCTCACCTGCGCCAGCACCCTGTTCGGCGTCAGTATTGATTTCAGTTTCTCCACCAGCGTCAGCAGCAACATCTCGCGCTGAGACTCCTGCAGCACACCGGCGGTATCACGCAGTGTTTCGCAGGCGATAACCAGTAGCGCGGTGGGATTTTGCCGGGTCACCGTTTGCTCCAGCAGCGCCATCAGGAAGGCTTTATTCGGCAATTCAGAAACCGGGAAATGCGTCGCCTGGGTGTTTAGCTCTTCTTGCTGGCGCAGCAACAACTGCTGGTTACGGTTGTAACTGCGCACCATGATGCCGATTTCATCATCATGATGAAGACGAGGCACAGGCAATTGATGCCCGGCCAGTTCCGACGCCGGAAGATCGTTAAGCTCCCGGGAAATTTTTCGCAGCGGGTGAACCACCAGCCGGTTGATACACCAGGTGAGCGCCACCGTGAGCATTAACGTCAACAGTAAGTAAGCCGTCACTAACGTTGATAAGGTGCTGATGACGAACTTGTAAACCCGATATGAATCCGCCTGCAGCACCAGGTAGGCCAGCGGTTGCGGGTTTGCAGGGCGCTCCAGCGAATAGATGGGTAAGGAGATCTGCACAGGCAGTTCAAACATCCGTGTGATCATCACCGGAACCGGACGTTCCGGGATAAAACTCATGCGCAAGGCCTGAAATTGATTCGGCAGCACCACATCCGCGCGGCTGACAACACCCGCCGGTTTAATCTGTTTGATAATCGCTTCTGCTTCGGGGATGTCGGCTTTTAAAATCGCCGCTGAAAGCGGTTCGCGTACGGAGCGGGCAATGCTTTCCAGTTGTGTGGCCGTGTTATAGCGATTCTGCTGTAAGAAATGGAACAGCAAAATGACGCAGAAAATAAAAACAAACACCATAGAGACAACAGCAACCATGGCCATTTGTTTAATGGTTAAAGAACGGCTGACACGCAAAATCACTCTCCAGAGACACAATGAGCGCAGAACAGAAAAAAAGGGCACTTAGCCGCCAGAGTATACTCTATCGCGCGTCGCTTGAGATAAACCGCTAAGCAGAATCTCACTCAGCGGAAAACTGCAGGGAAAGCAGGTGATAACTTATTGAATCGCTGGCGGTTAACAACGATAGACTTGTCGCTTTATACCGTTATTTCCCGCCAGGAATACTCCTTTTTTACCAGTCGGCGTGCGGCACCAGAGGCTGGAGCGGCATATCCATATCGCCCTGCCAGCCCGCACCGGAATAACGCACATAAATCAGCGCGTGGCTTGGGGTGTAGTCTTTGGCCTGCTGAATATCGACACCCGCACCGACAAACCAGTGGGAAGTCACCCGGCGCTCAATCAGCGCACGCGCGGTATAACCATAGCCATTACTGCTGCCGCCGGATTCGGTCTGCTCGCTTGCCAGGGTGCGGAAATTCGCAGGAATCAAGCTAAGCAGGGGGTAACGCGGCATCGTTTTAGTGCGGGAGTGCGACCACGACACCGTACCGCCAAGTTCCCAGGACCAGTTCTCGGTACGCTCACGCCACAACACCGGAACCGAAAAAGAGAGATATTCCTGCGGGCTGTAGTAACCGCCATGGCCTAAGGTGTAATAACTCAAATCTTTGTCGTAGTGCCAGATCATATTGTTCAGGCCCACGGTAACGCGCCGGTTATTTTCGTTGATAAGTTTGTAGTAGTAGCCGGTCATCCAGCGCACGCGCCAGTTGTCGTCAACGTTTTTGCCTTCCAGCGTATCCGCCCCGAGGCTCGCCCACACGCCGTTCGCTTCGCCCTTGTCATAACTGAGACTCAACGTGCCGCCGTTCGCCCGCACACCCCCCCAGGTTTTACCGGTGTTGCTGCTCGGATCTTGTTGCCCGCCAAAGGCCAGCAAGGAACTCGAAATGGGGCGGCGATGTAAATCCACGGTATAGCCAAACGGCCCGATGTCGCTGCTGTAACTGACTCCGCCCACCATATCCACAACATTAAAGCCCATCGGCGTGGTGCCAATATCCATCGACCAGGTATTGTTTCGCCACCCCACCGCAACGCTGGCACCGCTATCAGACTGGTGGCGATTCCCGCCAACGCAAGGCACATCGACACAGGTACCAAAACGGGGGTTATAAGTACCGTCATCGCGTTTACTGAAAGTTCCGACATCCATATTTATCACGTCAGTCCGGAAGAACATCCGCCCGTCCGACAGCGGCGCATCCACCTGCAACATGGTGTTATGCGCTTTCAAATCCGAATACCCGCCCGTGCCGCTGGAGTCCGAAAACTCATGCTGCAATGTGACATTCAGATCCTGCTGACGGTAGAGATCGGCGGCATCGCTGCGCACGCCGCGTTTCAGCCAGTCATCTTTTTCATCATTGCGTGTCAGGCGGGTAAAGGTGTCGTTATCCACCGGGCGCGTCGTCGTGACGCCAGACGCCACCATCGCATCTTTATAACTGTCCAGTGCCTGCTGTGGCTCGCCGTTTTGTACCTCAAAACGTGCCGCATCGCGCAAGACCAGCGCGCTCTCCATTGATGGCGGCTGAGATTTTGCCTGCGGGAGGATGGTTGCGAAGATCCGTTTTGCGCTGGCGGTATCGCCCAACTGGGTTTGCACCAGCGCCAGCCGACGCTGGGTGTTGATTGACGGCGGCTGGGCGGGCGTCGCTGCCAGCAGTTTCGCCAGCGCCGCACGCGCGGCCATGCGATTGCCGTCTGCGGCATACAGCTCCGCAAGGCCAAGCAACGCCTCTTCATTGGCGGGTTCTCTTTGCAGAACACGCTGGTAATAACGTTGTGCTTCGCCGTTGTCGCCGCGCTGCTGCGCCCAGTCGGCGAGGGTTAAATCAATGCGTGAAGACGCCGGTTGCTGCGCCAGCAGCGCTACCGCCTGATCTTCATGACCGCCATCGCGCAGACGGTTGGCATTGTCCAGCAACTGGTTGGCCTGCAGCCGGTCGGCCAGCTCCTGAATATTGCTGTTCCACTGGCTTTTCGGCAGCGCATTTAAGTGATTCAGCGCCGCCAGTGGCTGGTTATTGCCGGAAAGGTAGAGGCCATACGCGTAGACCTGTTCCGGGTCGTGTGGTTTGAGCGTGACCAGACGGTTCATCTGCGAATCGGCTTCGCCCCTCTGCCCCGCCTGACGCAGATCGCTGGCCAGCCGGTAGGTTATCCAAACGCTACCAGGATCGAGCGCCAGCCGCTTACGTTGCAACTCTGCCGCTTGCGCCCATTCACCTCTGTTTTCCAGCACTTCTGCCTGTTGCGCGAGCCGGTCGTTAGTCAACCCGCGTTCAATATCATCAATGCTGCGCCGCTGGCTGGCAGAGAGCGACTGAATAAACTGTTCCGCTTTTTCCGGCGACTGCGCGCGGTAAATATTCGCCAGGCCGCGCACCGCGTTGCTGTTGCCGCTATCCATGCGCAGCGCCTGGCGATAGAACCCTTCAGCCGCTGCATTATCTTTGCGCGCCGCGGCAGCATCACCAAGCCCGAGCACCGCGTAGCTGTCAGTGTTATCCGTGTTGCGCGCCTGCTGGTAATAACGCTCTGCCTGCTGCACGTTGTTGGCTTTCAGCGCCGCATCACCCTGCTGAATCAATAGCCAGTAGCGGTTAGTTTTCAACAAGCTGTCCCACTTGCTGCGATTGCCGCTGGTCGGATCCATGGCGATGGCTTTTTCCAGTTGCGCCACCGCGCGGGCGCGATCGCCGCTTTGTGAATAGGCTTGCCCCAGTGCCCCAACCGCTTCGCTGTCCGCGCGGTTAGCATTAACCGCTTGCTGCAACTCGCTCACCGCTTTCGCGCCCTGCCCGGCATCCACCGCCGCAAGCCCTGTCGCTTTCGCGCGAAACGCCGGGTCGGCCAGCTGTTTTTGCTGCGCGGCAAGCAGCGTACGGGCGCTGTCTACCGTGTCGCCTGAACTAAACAGCGTCAGAAAACGCTGAAGGGCTTTTACGCTGGCGTCGCTGGTCGGCATCGCCTGAATTTGTTGATACCAGATGCTCGCTGCTGCTGCGCGGCCGTTGCTGGTTTTCGCCATCTGTTCCAGCACCGCATACCCTTCCGCGCTGCGCCCGTCGGCAAATAACATTTGCGCCAGCCCGCCCTGCAGCTGATCGTTGCCAGGGTTAGCGGCATTCAACGCCTGCAAACGTTTAACCGCTTCCGCATGACGCGCGGGCACTTTTGCCACCAGCATCCAGTACTCCACCGCCAGATCGCCCTGCGGCGGGTTACCTTTGAATAAGGCGTCGTAGGCCGCAAGCGCTTCCTGCGTATGGCCGGTGGTGGCCTGCAAACGCGCTTGTTGCAGCGCCTGGCGACCTTCCGGCGTGGAGAGCGCCATGGTGGTCACCGCCGATTTATAAGTGCTGGAGTCGGGTGCCAGTTGTTTCATGCGATCAAGCTGCTTTTGCGCACCCGCGTTATCGCCCTGGCGTAATAAATAGCGTAATCGCGCGGCGATGACTTCCGGATCATCCGGCGCGATAAGCTCAAGGCGGTAGAGCGACTGGCGCACCAGATCCTCGCGTTTGGTGCTTTCACCAAGGCGCACCTGCGCCAGCAGTTGTTGCTGCGCGCCAGTATCGGCCGCAAGCGCGGCGGGAGCCAGCGCAAGCGCGAGTGAGAAACAGAGTAAACTTACTGTGAAGTTGCGCATTCCTGGCCCCAGTCAGGTTGTAACTCACCGCGAGGGGTGAAGCGAAAACGGTGCTGGTCCCACCCCTGGCCAAACAGGGTCAGAACATAGCTATAGTAGGCATCGTCGCCGGGGAAATGATCGGCGACCCGTTGCCGTTGTACGGCTTGCGCATCACGATCCTGTAAAAAGGGCAACAGCGCGGCGGCAAACCCCACCGGGCCATCCCCAAGAATTTTTCCGCTCGCCACATCCACTTTTTCCGGCACGCGGCCGTTTTTGGTAGTCACGCTGGCCATCGGTTTGAATTTTTCCAGCAGGCGCGCTTTCTGCGTGTCCCGGTCATGCATCATGCCGACCCACAAATAAACGCGGATGGCATCATAACTACTCACCAGCGTCTTTTCGGGTTTAAGCTGCCAGCCGCCCTCTTTCTGAAAACGTACCCAATCGGGTGCAAAGCCTTTCGGCGCGGTTTCCAGCAACAGGCGAAGGTTGGTTTCGCGCAGCGTCGACCACGGTGCGCCAAAGCGGCTGAAATAACTCGCCAGTTGCGGCGGCAAATAGCTCGGGTTAAAACGCCAGGTGGTCGGTTCGGCAAAGCCGATTTTACCGGGCAGCAGCATCGATCCCAGCCCTGGGACCGTCACCACTTCTTCTTTGGCGATGAGGGCTAACAACGCCTTACCCGTCTGGCTATACTCGTCGTTTTTCCATAAACGCCCCGCTTCCAGTAGCGACCAGGCAATCCACAGATCGGAGTCGGACGCCGAATTGGTGTCGAGCACCGTCCAGCTATTGTCCTCTTTTTTGCCCCACAGCCAGGCGGGAAGATGGGTACTGAGCGAGCCCTGCGCCAGGTTGTTTTGCGTCCATTGCAGTACCCTGGCGAAGGTGTCACGATCGTTAGCCGCCAGCGCGAAGAACAGCGCGTAACTCTGCCCTTCCGAGGTGGTTATCTTGCGTTGATCGCTGGGATCAACCACCCGGCCGCCATCGCTGATATAGGCTTGTTTGAAGTGTTCCCAGGCAGGCCAGGTGCAGGCGGCGCGCACATTTACCGCCGCCAGCATCAACGCCACTATTACCCACCAACGTAGCGTTCTCATTTTTCGTTACTCGTGATCCGGGTCGAGACGGCGACGGCTAATGATCCGCAGCAGACGCCACAGCACCCACGCCAGCAACACCACGCTGATTGCCGCCAGCACCGCCAGCAGCACCGGATGGTTAGCCAGCGCGTACCAGATGCGCTCAAACCACGGCAAGTGGCCGACGTAGTAAATATCGCCGACACGCAGGCCACTTACGCCAGATTCACGAATCACGGTCACCGAGCCATAAATCGCCGCGCGCTTGCCGCTGTCATTCATCGCGCCGTTAAGCAATTCATACCCGCGCGGGCTGTCTGCCAGCAGCGCGACCACACTGCGCTGATCATGATACGGCGACTGGAAGCCGACAATCGCCGCCATCGGGCCATCTGACGTGATCCCGGTTTGCGCATCGGCCTGACGGTCGGCGGCATCCGGCACAATCGACGGGAACGGCGTCTGGCGCAGCGGCGTTTTCACCCAGCTTTGCGCCGCATTCACCAGCAGATCGATTTTCTTATCGTCTTTTAACGCCGGAGGAATGGTGCCGATGATCATGATGTCGGCGTCTTTCTCCTTGATTTGGTTACCATCGTTAGTGAGTTGCACATTGATTGCCGGAAAACCAGTTTGTGCGCCCACCGCGCCCAGCGAATCCAGCAGCGTACCCATCTGCGCAGGTGTCGGCTGCGGCGGCGTGACGACAATGGTTTGCGACAAATCGGCCATGCGGCTAAACGGGAAGCCCGCATTGGCGAAAGCGCGTAAGTCCGGCATCGCAATAAAGTGGTAATACTTCGAGAAATCGATGGTGGAGTCGTCGCCAATCACCACGCGGTTTGGCACCTGCTGGAAGGTCACGCAGTTCTCAATAGTGCCGCCCGGCATCGGATTCATATACTGGAAATCAAAGCGCAACTGGTTCACCGCGCCCAGTTTCAGCGCCGGAATAGAGACATCCGTTTTGCTGTCCAGCAGCCCTTGCAACACCGGGAGATGCAGCAGCAGACGGTTCGTATCCTGGTTGCTGGTCAGGTTGAAATATTGCAGGAACTGGTTGTTGAGGCTGATATCCATGCGCGAGCTGTCTTTGGTCGGCGGCGCGGTATAGCGATAATTCAGGTTCATATCGATACCGGTACTGCGCAGCAAATAGAGATCCGGCGGCAGGTTCAGCGACACGTTAATCGCCGAGGGTTCCAGCCCGGTCGACTGTAACTGCTCCTCATAGGTTTTCAGCTCGCCAAAGGTGACCGGACGGTCAGTACGTATCCAGTTAGGCGCATCGTAAGGCTGGCGCGCCAGCAGCGGTTTCACCTCATCCACCGTGACGCTATCGCCACGGAACAGCACGTTACCCTGAGCGATACCTTTCGCCGCCTGCATCAGATCTTTGTCATCCCGACCAGACACTACCAGCAGCTTCACGTACGGGTTATTAGGGTGGTTGATCATGCTGATGGTTGGCCCTTTCACCGCCGGCGCATCACGCAGGAAATCAGGACGTTTGTCATTGGTGGCGAAGACGATCGCGTTGCGGTCCGGCAACGCGTTGTAAATGACCGGGAAACTCTGCCCGCGCCAGCCGGTGCGGGAGCCAAACCAGGAGGCGATAACCGCAGCGGCTTGCTGCTGTTCAATATCCGGTGTGCCAGCGAAAACCATCGGCAGCGTCAGCGCCCTGTTGTCACGCGGGTCGAAGAAGGGGATCGGGAAATGGGAGAGATCGTTTTGAACCGCCAGCTTCTGGTAAGTCAAATCCAGCGAACTGCTGCGGCCAATATCCAGCCATAACGTGCTGCTGGCCGGGTTTTCGCACACATCACGATAATGGCCGACAAATTCCAGCCGCACACGGTTGAAATCGGTGATAAACAGCGGGTTGATCGGCACCTGCGCCAGCGTTTTCTTGCCGAGTTGCTCTTTGGTGACCGGCAAGACGCCCATCAGTTCATCATTCAGATAAACCTTCAACTGCGATTGCACCGGCAGCAGAGAGGGCGATGGCGTGTACTCAAGATTGAGCACCGCTTTCGAAACCAGCTCATCGCTGCGCATACCAAACTCAACGCCACCGTCCGGATTGATACCGCGCAGCACCATACTGCCAGGCGGCGGCGCGATTTGGGCGAACGTCAGTTTCACATCGCGCGACGGCGCGTTGGCGGCGACCACCGGCGCATTCGCCCCCGGTACGCCCGGCATTACCTGTCCGACAACATCCTGGCCATCGGTTGGCGTGGTTGGCGTCAATGATTCCGTTTGTCCCGGCGCAGGCGTTGCCACCGGCTCAGTGGCGGGCGCAACAGCCGGAACCGTCGGGGCTGGCGCTGCATACGTCATCACCGGAGATAAAACACTCGTCCCCATAGCCACTGCACAAATCCAGGAAAGTTTTCTTTTCATCGCGTTTTCATCATTGTTAAGCCAATCACGTCATCGGTTGCTGCACTGCCACATTCCGTTCCGGACGGCGCGGAATAAATGACACCACCCAGGACACCAGCATGGTGAATGAGCGGAAAATCACTTTGACAGACGGTGGAGCAAATTCCGCGAGGTGGCGATAGCCGCGGAAACCCAGTTTCAAAATATCCATCAGACTTTCCAGAGGCTTGTCTTCCGGGAAGCTGTCCTGCCACAGCGCCCATGTGTCGGCGCGGGCAAAAGTACATTGCACAAAATCGATATGCTGTTTGGTCGTCAACGGCATCAGTTGCAGGCCCACTTGATTGCCGTGAACACGCGCCACGGTCGTGGGGAACGCATACTCCTGCTGGCCGCGTTTGAGCAGCAAATTCACTTTTTGCCCTTCAAGCACCTGCGCCTGGCCGTTAATCTTGACGCCAAGCCCGCCGTCGGAGAAATCATGCACGGTACAGGAGAAAAGATGCCCGTCTTCTCGGGCAATTACCGCAGGCATCGACATTTCAACGCGGTGCGAACGACGAACCTGTTTACTCTCTACAGAAACCGCGACCGCGCCGCCAAGGATAACCATGTTGTAGAACACCCACGCGATACTGACGAAGACGGTGAGTATTTCGTTTTCCGGGCCGTAGAAATAACGCCAAATCCCCACCAGTACGCCCAACAGGTTGAGCAGCACAAGGTAGATGTAAGGACGTGAAATCACCCAGTCCACATACTCTTCTTCCACCAGGCCGCCTTTGGCAGTGACGTTAAACTTCCCTTTGTGCGGGTTGAACAGCGCCACCAGCGTGGGCGGCGCGATATACCATGCCAGCACGGTTTCGTAGATCTCGCTCCAGAAAGAGTGACGATATTTGCCCTGAATCTTCGAGTTGGTCAGGCTGGCGTGAATCATGTGCGGCAGTACGAACAGCGCAATCATCAGCGCTGGCGCGTAAATGATGTAGGCATGTAGCAGCAAGAACGCCAGCGGCGCGGTAAGGAAGATAAGCCGTGGTACTCCCGATAAGAAATGGAACATGGCGTTGACGTAGCACAAACGCTGCGCCAGCTTGAGCCCTTTGCCCGTCAGTGGGTTATCAAGACGGAAAATCTGCACCATGCCGCGCGCCCAGCGAATACGCTGGCCAATATGCGCAGACAGGCTCTCTGTCGCCAGCCCCGCCGCCTGCGGGATGCGCATATACGCCGACGTATGCCCAAGGCGGTGTAACCGCAGCGAGGTGTGCGCATCTTCGGTGACGGTTTCAACGGCGATACCGCCAATCTGATCCAGCGGCCCACGGCGGATCACCGCACAAGAACCGCAGAAAAAGGTGGCGTCCCACATATCGTTGCCATCCTGCACCAGCCCGTAGAACAGCGTGCCTTCGTTCGGGGTTTTACGAAAACGGCCAAGGTTACGTTCAAACGGATCCGGCGAGAAAAAGTGGTGCGGCGTCTGCATCATCGCCAGCTTTTTCTCTTTTAAGAACCACCCCATGGTCATTTGCAGGAACGAGCGTGTCGGCACATGGTCGCAGTCGAAAATCGACACGAACTCGCCTTTCGCGTGTTTCAGCGCGTTATTGATGTTGCCCGCTTTTGCGTGCTCATGGGTGGTTCGCGCGATGTACTCGACGCCGACGCTTTTGGCGAACTGGCGGAACTCTTCGCGTCCGCCATCATCGAGGATCCAAATCTTCAGTTTGTCTTTCGGCCAGTCGATGCCCAACGAGGCGTAGATGGTGTTTTTCACCACATTCAAATCTTCGTTATAGGTCGGTACGAAGATATCGACAGAAGGCCATAGCGACATATCTTTCGGCAGCGGCACCGGCTGGCGATTAAGCGGCCACACCACCTGGAAATAGCCAAGCACCAGCACAATCCACGCGTAGGTTTCCGCGAACAGCAGCACCAGGCCGCATACCAGGCTCACCGGATCGTCCCAGTTCAGCGTCGAAGTGTAGCGCCACCAGATATAGCGGCAGGAAACGGTTAGCGAGAGCACGATCAGCATCAGGGCGGAGAAACGCCCCGGAATTCGGCGTACCAGCAGCGCCACGCCCCATAGCAGCATCAGGAAAACAAACTGCGAAAGCGGATTAAACGGCTGCGTAATGCACAGAATGGCGAGGATCAGCGAGAACACCACAATGACGCCGAGAATAAAGCGGCGCGTACGCGGGCTAATATGCGCCAGCTCTTTTTTATCATCCAGATGACCGGTGCGATGCGTTACGCGCTCCGGCAGCGTATCCAGCCAGTGATACCAGCGCCCGCGCAGCACGCGCGCCCGGGCGAAACGCTGGCGACGAGGCGATTTTCTGTCACCCCAGGGCAGCATGACCAGCAACCACAAGGTTTGCAACAGGTAACGCGCCGGATCGAGCGGTCGCGGTTTATCCGGATCAATATGCGGGAACCACAAATGCTGCTGCGCACGGAGTTGCTGCCAGCGCGGGTGCTCCAGCGGAATAAACACCCATGCGAGGATCGCCCAGAAGCAGCCAGACGCTGCGCTAAACCTGGAAGCGCCGTGTTCACGGTAACGCTGGTAGCGCTCGCTTAAACGCGCGCTCACCGGCGGGATCAGCAACCAGGCGGAAAGGCGGCTCATTGCGGGCTCCCTTCCTGCTCACCGCTTACTTCTTGCGGCTGCGCACAATGCAACAGGCACCAGTTCGCCAGCGTTAATATCTCTTCCGCCGCCAGCGAATCCGCCCGGTATTCGCCCAACGGCTGTTTCGACGCCTGAGATTCCGCCATCGCTTCATCGCGGTGGATAAGGGTCGGGAGGATCTGCCGCTGGCTTTGCAGCCATACCTGCCAGAGATCGTCCTGCAACTGGCTGCCGATGCGCAGATCGTTAAGCAAAATATGCGCGCCAGCAGGTAAAAGCTGCTGGTGCAAGCGGATATGGCAGTTGGTGTCGGGTTTTACTACCGTAAACAGATGGTCGCACTGCGCCACGAACTGCCGCGTCAGCGGTGAAACGCCGTGCGGGATATCGATTAATACCCACTGATAACTTTGCTGCGTTTTCAGCGCCTGCAAAATGGTGGTGAGTTGGCTAAGGGGTTCGTGTAATAAATGGAGGTTTTCCCACTCATTTGCCGCCAGATGGCCAAAAGGCAGGAGATCGAGCTGCGAAGTATAGCGCATGCCGGCATCGCGCCAGTCTTCCCCATCCAGTACCGCGCGCGCCCAGCCGTGGTGATGTTCAAAGTCGACATTAAATGACAGGCGTAAAAGGTTATCAGGGCAGGCATCAATCACCAGCACCGATTCGCCTAAAATTTGTAATGACCAGGCCAGAGCCGCGGTGATCGATGTTGTACCCACACCACCGCGAATCCCCTGTAATCCCAAGATGGCCATCCTGGTTATCCCTTATTGTTGACGGGCTAATTCTGCCAGCAGCGGCCAGCGCTTAAATGCCGCTGCCAACTGTTCTCGCTGGGAAATATCGGCGTAATCAATTTCAGGCAATGAAAATGCCTTACTTAACGCCAGAAAATCATTTTGGAATGTATAGCCCAGAGTAGGGTCTGACTGCGTTTTAGGTTCATTGTTATGCATTCTGGCCCGATCCCTTTGAAAAGAAATACATGTACAGAAGTAGCAGGGCATCGCACCCGAGAAAATTCGTTTACATGCTAAATCTGATGTTCTTTAATTTCAATGTTAGGTTTATTTCTCGGCTTTCGCTAGTAAACTGAGATACAGACAATTTTGCATCAAGAGGGACATCGTGGAGCCCATATTTTCTATTGGCATTGAGTCATTATGGGACGAATTGCGTCATATGCCCGCGGGCGGCGTTTGGTGGGTAAATACCGATCGTCAACAAGATGCAATAAGTCTCATAAATCAAACCCTTGCAGCCCAGAACAAAGACGCACAGGTGGCGGCAATCGGTATGGGTCAGGACTTGCGGAATATCATTAAATTAGATAAAGAGTATGGTCCTGACAAAATCAGAATTTTCACAATGCCGAATCAGAATAATAGTCTATACTTTTTCACCCGCGATTTACTTTGTTCATTTGAACCTGAAAACTATTTACTGATTCTGCTGGGGGAAAATAATGCCTGGCAGAATATATCGGTGCCTGATTTACAACAATGGTTAGAAAGAACTCATGCCTGGGCGAAATATCATAAATGCTCCTTACTGGTTATTAATCCTGGCAGTAATAACGACAAACAATCATCCATTTTAATGAGTGAATACCGTTCGTTGTTTGGGCTGGCGAGTTTACGCTACCGCAACGATATGTATCTTTATGATGTTGCCTGGTGGTGCAATGAAAAGGGCATTAGCGCGCGCCAGCAATTAGTGCTTAATCATCATCAAGGTCGCTGGCAGCTCGCGCAGCAAGAAGAAACGTCGGTGCAACCCCGCAGCGATGAGAAACGCATATTAAGTAATGTCGCCGTGCTGGAAGGCGCACCGCCGCTGTCGGAACACTGGACCTTATTTGATACCAACGAAGCGTTATTCGAAGAAGCGCGCTCCAGTCAGGCGGCGACGTTGATTTTCACCCTTGCGCGAAACAATCAAATCGACAACATCGCACGCCAGGTGCACACGCTGCGCCGCCAGCGCGGCAGCGGGCTGAAAATTATTGTCCGTGAAACCCAGGCCAGCCTGCGTGCTACCGACGAACGCTTATTGCTCGGCTGTGGCGCCAATATGGTGATCCCGTGGAACGCCCCTCTTTCCCGTTGTCTGACGCTGATTGAAAGCGTGCAGGGCCAGCAATTTAACCGTCTGGTGCCGGAAGATATCACCACATTACTGTCCATGACTCAGCCACTAAAACTGCGTGGTTTTCAGCCGTGGAACGTGTTCTGCGACGCCGTCGGGAATATGGTTAATAACCCGCTGTTGCCCGCCGATGGCAAAGGGGTGCTGGTCGCGCTGCGCCCGGTGCCAGGCATCCGCGTTGAACAAGCGCTAACGCTGTGCCGCCCAAACCGCGTGGGCGATATTGTCAGCCTTAGCGATAATCGTCTGGTGCTGTTTTTGTCGTTCTGCCGGGTTAACGATCTCGACACGGCGCTGAACCACATTTTCCCGCTGCCAACGGCAGATATTTTTTCTAATCGCGTGGTGTGGTTTGAAGATAACCAGATTGCCGCAGAGCTGGTGCAAATGCGCACGCTGTCACCGGATAAATGGGCGAAACCGCTGCCTGTCACCGCCACAGAGAAGAAAATCATTAACGCTGAGCACGACGGCACAAGCTGGCGTCGGATCCCGGAACCGTTGCGGTTATTCAGTAAAGCCACGGAGCACACATCATGATGTCAGTCAGCGATATTATTCAGCTGGTGGTGCTTTGCGCCCTGATCTTTTTCCCGCTGGGTTACCTTACACGCCACTGGATACGCCCTATCCGCAGCGCGTTGCGCATACTGTTTACCAAACCACGCTATGTAAAACCGGCAGGCGTGCTGCGCCGGGAATCGTTCGTCAAGGCAGACCGAAAACATGACTAATCATACTATGACCACTTCAACGCCTTCGCCATTGTGGCAATACTGGCGCGGCCTTTCCGGCTGGAATTTCTATTTTCTGGTGAAATTCGGTCTGTTGTGGGCTGGCTACCTTAACTTTCACCCGCTGTTGAATCTGGTGTTTATGGCTTTTCTGCTGATGCCGCTGCCGCGCGTCCGCCTGCATCGTTTACGTCACTGGATTGCCATTCCCATCGGGTTCGGTCTGTTCTGGCACGACACCTGGCTGCCGGGTCTTGAAAGTATGATGAGCCAGGGCTCGCAGGTCGCGGGCTTCAGCGCCGATTACCTGTGGGATCTGGTGACGCGTTTTATCAACTGGCAGATGATTGGCGCGATTTTCGTGATGCTGATTGCCTGGCTGTTCTTGTCGCAATGGATCCGCGTCACCGTGTTTGTCGTCGCGATTATGATCTGGTTAAACGTGCTGACGTTGACCGGGCCGGCGTTTACTCTGTGGCCCGCCGGCCAACCGACCACGACCGTCACCACCACTGGCGGTTCGGCGGCGGCAACGGTCGCAGCAACGGGCGATACGCCGGTGGTTGGCGATATTCCCGCGCAAACCGCGCCGCCGACCTCCGAGAATCTGAATGCGTGGCTGGCAAGTTTCTACGCCGCCGAGGAGAAGCGCCAGAGCACCTTCCCGGCGCAGCTTCCGGCCGACGCACAACCGTTCGATCTGCTGTTCATTAACATCTGTTCCCTCTCATGGGCTGATATTGAAGCGGCCGGTCTGGCCTCGCACCCGCTGTGGTCGCACTTTGATATTGAGTTCAAAAACTTCAACTCGGCGACCGCCTACAGCGGCCCGGCGGCGATTCGCCTGCTGCGCGCCAGCTGCGGCCAGCCGTCGCATAAAAACCTCTACCAGCAGGCCAATACGCAGTGCTATCTGTTTGATAACCTGTCGAAACTTGGCTTCAGCCAGCAGTTGATGATGGACCATAACGGTGAGTTCGGCGGTTTCCTCAAAGAAGTGCGCGACAACGGCGGCATGCAGGCGCCGTTGATGAACCAGGCGGGTCTGCCGCCGGTGCTGCTCTCTTTTGACGGCTCGCCGATTTATGACGACACGGCGGTGCTGAACCGCTGGATGGAGTCCGACAGCTTTAAACAGGGCCAGCGCACCGCGACTTTCTACAACCTGTTGCCGCTGCACGATGGCAACCACTATCCGGGCGATCGCAAAACCGCCGATTACAAACTGCGCGCGCAAAAGTTGTTTGATGAGCTGGATGCGTTCTTCACGCAACTGGATAAATCCGGGCGCAAAGTGATGGTGGTGCTGGTGCCGGAACACGGCGCGGCGCTACAGGGCGATAAAATGCAGGTTTCCGGCCTGCGCGATATCCCAAGCCCGTCGATTACCAACGTGCCGACGGCGATTAAATTCTTTGGTATGAAATCACCGCATCAGGGCGCGCCGATAACCATTACGCAGCCGAGCAGTTTCCTCGCTATCTCCGAGATTGTTACCCGCGTGCTGGATGGCAAAATTTTTACCGAGGACAACGTCAACTGGCAGCAACTGACCAGTAATCTGCCGCAAACCGCGCCGGTGTCCGAAAACGCCAACGCCATTGTGTTGCAGTACCAGAATAAGCCGTATGTTCGCCTGAACGGCGGTGACTGGGTGCCCTACCCGCAGTGATCCTGCACACCTCTCCCCTGGCGGGGAGAGGTTATCGATTTAGCGCTGCTGCGCCAGCCAGACCAGCATTTTCAGGCTGGCGGAGTAGTAATCATCCTGCGCGGTGATCTGCGGTTGTGCAGGCGTTACACCCAACGTTAAATCCCGCACCGCCAGTAAACCGTCATTCATGTTGTACGGCGCGTTATCGTTGGTCGCCACATCCACCCATGCGGGAGTCTGGCTGCGGCTAAAACCCTGCCACCAGTTGCGCCACGGCGTTAACAGCGCGCTGTGCGGATCCTGCCAGCTCACATACAGCGGAATACGGATCGCGTCGTAGCTCATGCGCGGCGGCCACTCTTTCGCCGGATTCAGTTTGCCGTCCGCCGAAAGTGAAACCCAGTC
This sequence comes from Enterobacter sp. R4-368, assembly GCF_000410515.1. Lineage (NCBI taxonomy): Bacteria > Pseudomonadati > Pseudomonadota > Gammaproteobacteria > Enterobacterales > Enterobacteriaceae > Enterobacter > Enterobacter sp. R4-368. The sequence goes on from NC_021500.1 coordinate 2,784,014, forward strand.
CGTCGGTAAGCGCGCTTTGCCAAACGTCATGTTGCCAAGCAGTGTTTGCCCGTCTTTGATCAAATCGCGCCACACCACCTGATGGCTGCGCTCAGCGAAAGCCTGCCACGCCGGGAAAATAAAGTAGGACGGATTCAGGTTCAAATAGGTGTTGAGGTTAAAACCGTTAGCACCCGGCAACATCACGCGGTAACCCGCAAAACTCACCACCGTATGTTTGAGCACCGCCTGGGTTATCGCATCGGACGCGGCAAGGTACGCGGCGTTATTCCAGCGCTCCCCGGCTTTCAGCAGCGCCCAGGCGATCAGCACATCGCCGTCGGTAGCGTCGTTTTTATCGGCGATGGGATCGGCTTCCACCGGGTTATAACGCCAGTAAAACAGGCCATTGGCTTTGTTCTTCAGCGTTTTATTGGTCCAGTTCCACATGCTGTCAAAGGCCGCTTTATCATTGTTGGCGACCGCCATTAGCATGGCGAACCCCTGGCCTTCGGTGTGGGAGACGTTTTTGTTGCCGGTATCGACAATGCGACCATCCGGCATCAAAAAACGCGCTTTATAACTCTCCCAGGCGCCAGCGGCCTGGGAAACGGATGCAAATAGCAGACTCACCATCACCACCATTGCGGTGAAAACGCGCTTTAACATGGGCAAACTCACTGTGGGTTAGCGTAACGGAAAAGAACATCCGCCACAGAATAGAGCCTTTCGCGGGTAAACACGAGGCTCGCCTCACCGCCCTGGTTTCGCAGCCAGCGCGAATAAAGCCCTTCAAGAATGGCGCAAAACGCATAGCACCAGCGGGTCTGGTAGGCCTCTTCACGCGCCACCGGCAGCGCCTGGTGGCGAAACGCCATGCCGTGCTCAGTGGTTTCGATATCAATAAACCCCCAGTTGAACACCGCCAGTTGCGCATTAATGTTCGCTTCCAGCTCGCCGACCGTCGATGAGGCCGGAAGCGGTACACGGTCCGCTAATGCTTCGCCCATCTGGCGCAGGAACGGCAGGCTTTCCGCTTCGCCGACGTTTCGCACCATGCCGTCAATCATCACGCTCAGCAAATCAAACCAGCCCGGCGGCGTTTGCTGTTGCTGGAAATAGCCAAGCAGCAGCGTGTTAGCAGTGTTGGTTGTCATTATTTATCCCCCAGCATGTACCGGAGCCAAATCCCGGCAGTGCTTTCGTTGTAACTGCCGAAGGTGTCATAACCGACTTTTCCACCTACCGACATGTTTTTATTCACGTTGTAATCGAGCCCGGCATGGAAGTTATAGCCAATGCCATTCTGCGAACCGCCCTGGTACTGCGCCTCTTTCACAAAGCCCATATCGGCGAGCTGTTGCAACATCTTCTGCGCTTCCGGTTCTGTCGGGAAATAATTGCTCTTGTCCTGCGTGTAGGACTGGTAGCCCACCGCGCCGCCAATACTGAGTTTCCAGTTATCAATTTTCTGCGACAGATCAACCGGCAGCGACACGCTCACGTAGTTCTGCGGGCTGAAGTAACCGCCCTGGCCGTAAGTGAAGTAACTGAGGTTTTTCGAGTAGTTCATCCAGCCAACGTTCAGCCCCGTCTGTAACTGGCGGAAATCGTCGTGCCACGGACGCAGATAAACCCCGGCATTGGCGTTCACGCTGGTGTTGCTCGCCACATCTTTGCCGAGATAGCTGTATCCGCCGCCGCCAATGTAGAACCCCGCGTCGCCGTCGTCGTAGCTCAGTTGCACGCTGCCGCCGTTCTTGGTGACCTGCCCCCAGCGCTCGCCGGAGTAAGCGTCCCGCAGCCCAACGTAAGACAGCAAACTGTCGGTCACCGCGCGACGCTCGCCGGTAAGGATAAGCGTCAGGTAATTGGTCAGTTTCGGCGACCATTTCACGCCGCCGACCAGCGAGGTTAAATCCTGCCCCAGCGGCGTGCTGCCGATATCCAGCTTATAGCTGTCGCCGCTCAGCGCCATATTCAGCTCCACGCCGCTGGCGTTTTGCGAATCGGTGGAAGACTTAATCGGATCGCTATAGTTGGCCTTATAGTTTGATGCGCTCAAACTCTGCAAACGGCTCGATGACAGCAGCGAAGTGAGATTGTCGTAACCCGTTTCGGTAAACGGCGACAATTTGCTGGCATCGGCATAACCGGCGAGATCGGTAAATTTATCGCTGCCGTCGGTTGCCGTGGATTGATTGGCGTTTTTAATCGAGGCCGCAATGTTACTCACGCCATTCGCCAGCGGGTTCGCGCCATAACGCCGCCATGAATCGCCTGAAGCGCTGCCGGAACTGAGCGAAACCGGCGTCGCGGTAAATTCAAAGCGTGCATCGCCAAACGGCGAACTGGACCAGGTGAGCGGCGCTTTGGCTTCCGTCAGCTTGCTGGTGCCGTTTTCCCCGTCGCGGCCACGAATTTCCACGCCACCCTGCAACCACATGCCGGTTTTCTCGTTCATCTGCTGCATCATGTCGTCGACCTGGCGCAGTGTGCGCGTTTGCGCCGTTTCGACTGGCAGATCGGTACGCGTGGTGCCCGGCAAATTACTGCCCGGTTCGTGTGCCACCTGCGCAACTTGCCACGGCAGCGTTTGGCCATACAGCGACTGCGGCGCTGCGCTTTTACTGGTGGTGGTAAACGGATTATCCGCCAGCAACACACCGCCGATTGTCGGTGTTGCCGCGCTGTTGTTCGACTCCAGCCCCACCAGCTTACCGCGCGCGCTGCGCAGATAGGTCATCGCCTGCTGATGATTGCCTTTCGCCTCTTCCAGCCGCGCCAGCAGCAACAAGCGATCCGGTGAATTATTACTGCGCAGGCCGCTGGCTAAGGTTTGCGCCTTGTCGACGTTATTTTCCGCCAGCGCGACATCAATCGCCCCGACGCGCGCCGCCTGATCCTCGCTGTCGCGCGTCATCAGGTAGTCATACAGCACGCCCGCTTCTTTGTTCATCTTGCCGGACTGATACAAACGCCCCATCGCGAACATCAAATCCGTGTTCTGCGGGTCGTTTTGCAACGCGCGGATCAGCTTGTCATACGCGGCGGCATAATTGCCCTGCTCACGCAGTTGATCCGCTTCGTTGATTACATAACCATTCCGCACCCCGGCAAGCTGGGCTGGCGTGCTGCGCGCCTGCACGTCCGGGCGGGAAACAAAGGCCTGCGCCTCCTGGTTAAGCCCCGCCTGGTTCAGCACCGCAACCTGATCGGCATAATCGCCGATGTTGCCCTGCACGCCCTGTTTCATACTTTCACGCACCAGCGCGACGGCGGTGGTGGTATCGCCCGTCTGCGCCAGCATTCGCGCCAGTTTCCCGGCATCGACCGGGCTTTTCGGCGGTGTGGCCGCCAGCGCTTTCAGGGTATTGGATGCCGCCGTCATATTGCCCTGAGCGAGGTAGCGCTCAGCGGTCGCCATTTGCAGGTTGTAATTAACCCGCTGCGCCAGGTCGCGCATCTGGCCGTTCTGGCTGGCAGGCGAAATACGTGACAGCAGCGAACTGGCCTGTTGCCAGCCGCCATTTTCACTGGCGAACAGCGCGGCTGCATACAGTGAACTGGCTCCGGCTCGTGGATTTTGCGCGGGCAGCATCACGTTCGCGGCTTCATTTTCCTGACCCGCTTGTTGCAGCAAACGCGCCAAATCAAGGCGCAACCACGGATCATCCGGCAGACGCGCCACGCCCTGGCGCAGCACGGCAATGGCCTGCGACGTATTTCCGCTGGCTGCCAGTTGTTGCGCCTGCCGACGCAGCGGGTCGCCAGGCGTCCCCGTCACCACGCGCGGTTGCAGTTTTTCCTGCAAACTCGCCGGTAACGTGCGCAGCAGGCTTTGCGCTTCTGCCGCTTTGTTTTGATCGCGCAGCACGTAGTAGAGATTTTCCCGCGCCGGGGCATTCTGCGGCTGCTCGTTGAGGATCTCGCGCAGCGCTTGTTCCGCCTGCGGGTAATCTTTGTTCTGGCGCAGCACATCGGCGCGGAACAGCCTGGCGGCGGTGCCGCGCTCACCGCTCTGCTGCGCCAGCGGCGCGGAAAGTGCCAGCGCCTGGCTGACATTGCCCGTTTTTAACGCTTGCTGCGCCTGCGCCAGTTGACCATAAAACGCGGCGTCTTCCGCCTGCGCTTTACGTTCTGCTGAAGCCTCGCCGCCCTGGCTCGCCGCCCGGTTCAGATACTGTGCCGCCGCCTGGTAATCACCGTTGCGCTGGGCAATATAACCCATGCCCGCCAGCGCATCGGCGTCCTCCGGGTTGGTTTGCAGTACCTGCTCAAACTGGCGTTTTGCGGCATTGCTGTCGCCGCTATTCAGCGCGCTAAAGCCCGCGCCTTTCGCGCTGCCACCGACATTTTTACGGTAGTACGCCTGGATCTCGCTATCCTGCGGATGGCGCTGCAACCAGGTATCATAAAAGCGTTCATCGCCAGCCTGCGGCGCAAGCCACAGCAGCGCCTGACGCAGCCCTTCATCCGCCTCTTTATTGCCGCTGGCCATCGGCTCCAGCAGCAAAATCCCGTCGCGGCGCGTTGCTTCGCGCCAGGTCAACATCTTGCCCAGCGCCACGCGGGCGGCATTGTCCTGCGGATGCTGGGCGACGAAGCGCTGAATTTCTGCCAGCGCCTGCGGGTAGAGCGCTTTATCGCCCGCCATCGTTAAATAGTATTCCGGCGCGAGGCTCGGCGGCGGCGTGTCGCCATTGAACAGGCTGCGCCAGGTTTCCAGCGCTGCCGGAACATTGCCGCTGCGCGCCTGCTGACGGGCAAGCGTTAACTGCCCTTGCGGCACCTGCGCCAGCTGTTTTGCATTATCCAGCGCCTGCAAACCGCTATCGTCCGGCGCGGTTTTCGCCAGCCTGGCGCGCCACTGCGCGGCGGTTTGTAAATCACCATTTTGCTGCGCCCACAGCGCCATCAGGTACATCGCCTGGGTGTTGTTGGCATCGACCATTAACACCTTTTTGAGCGACTCCATCGCCAGGTCGTCGTGGGACTTTTCGTGCCAGTAGTTCGCCTGATCAAACAGTGCCTTGAGCGCCGCGTCATTTGGCGCGGCCTGTGCCATACCAGAGGTCGCCAGCGTCAGCGCGCCGGAGAGGCAAATTGTTGTCAGCCGACGGGCGGTTTTTTTAGGCATTATTGTCACCCTTTTCACTTGCTGTTCCCCGCATCCAGACGTTTACGCTCGCGTTTTTTAAGCATGCGATACACCATTCCCCCCACCAGCGACCCGACCAGCAGGCTCAGGATCGCCAGCAGCGCCGAGTGCTGGTTGGCGTACCAGACAATTTTCAGATGGGGCGGCATTTCGCCGCTGGGGAACTGTTCGCCGACGCGGAAGCTGCGCACGCCATTTTCATTGGTGATGATGGCGGCGTCACCGCGAATACCGGCGTTGATTTTTGCCGACGCCAGATCGTCATGCAGATGCGATAACTGCTCGTCGTTGCTGCCAAGCGCCAGCACCACCAGTCGGGCATCGTTCCATGGCGAGCGGAAACTGATAAAGCCGCGCCACGCTTCATTGGAAGAGAAGTAGCGATCGGCTTCCAGCCCTTCAGCCGCCCAGTCGCCCGCTATCCAGCGCTGCACTTTCTGCCAGCTGGAAGGCTCACGCACGCCCAGCGTGCTGTCGTGGGTGACAAACGGCGAATTCGCCAGCAGCGCACGGTTAAAGTCATGCTGATCCATACCGCTTACCGCCAGCACATCGCGATCCCGCAGCAGTTCCAGAAAACTGCCGCCGGTCGGCACACCGAACACCACGCGGTTGTGACCGAGCGCGGTTCCGGTGGCGTTGCCTGAGCGTGCCGCCATATCAAACAGCGTGGCGATCTGCGTTTCGCTGGGGTTAACCGGCAGCATCAGTACCGTTTCTGAGTAATCCGCCAGGCGGGTAAACGGGAAAGAAGCCCCGACGAAATAGGAAAGATTCGGCAACAGCGCAAAGTGGCGGGTGTGGCTGAGATCGATCCACGAATCGTCATCAATGCGACTTTTAATGTTGTTATTCAGCAAGGTGCTGCACGGCGCGTCCTTTTTCGGCACGATGTTGAAATAGAGCGAAAGCTGGTTGTCGCCGTAAATCATGTACGGCTCCAGCGGCATATCAAACTGCTCCTGACGCGCATCGCCACCGAGTTTGTGCCACAGCGTCTCCAGCGCCCCCTGCTTATTGACCGGCAGGTTGTGCAGGAACGTGTCGTTCAGAGTCATGCTCAGCCACGAACGTTGTTCGTCAATCCAGTTTTCCGTCGGGAATCGGTAACCGATATGCAGCGGGATGGTTTCACCGTCCCACAAGAACAGATCGGGTGCGGCGCGGAACGCCACCTGCAACGGCGGGTGCCAGATCCCGGTGGCAGTCAGGCTTTGATCTTTACGGATCAGCTCCGATAACTTCACCGGACGATCGGTTGGGATCCAGCGCGGCGCATCGTACGGTTTGCTCAACGGGATCGTCTGGGCATCGACATCCACTGCCGGGGTTTGCTGCGCAAAGTTGCCGCGTGTTAAGCGCCATGCCGCCGCGCGTAATTCGCTTTCATCTTTCCCCACCACCAGTAGCAGTTTGTAAACCGGGTTCGCCGGGTTATCGATAATTTTCAACAGCGGCTGGCTGGTTTGCGGCAGTGTTAAACCACCAATTTGCTCACCGGGGTGGCCAATCAGAATGCCGTTTTTTTCCGGCAGACGGTCATGGTAGGCCGCGAACGAAACGCCGCGATAATCGGCCTGAATCCCCAGCCACGAGGCGATCAGCGCCCCGGCGCTAATGGTATCCGGGCTCAGCTTTGACGCGAATGCTACCGCAATCGCCGCCGGTGACATCTGCATGCTGTCAAAGAAGGGGCGCGGAAAATGGCTCAGATCCGCGCCAATATCCAGTTGCTGCCCTTCCAGTTCAAAACGCGAATCCGGCAGGATAGTGACACGATATTTGTCACTCAGGTCGCGCTGACACTGCATGGCGTCGCCATCGTTAATCTTAAAGCTGAGGCTGTTACTGGAGACCATCAGCGCAGCGGGAATATCAAACTGGTAACGGGCCAGATCGCTGTCGGTCGCCGTCAGCGGCACAGTGCCGAGCGGTTGGCCGTTGAGCATCAACTGCATGGTGGCGTTACGTGCCGCCAGCGCCGGGGAGATGCGCAGGTTGAGCGCCAGCCGGGCGCTGGTCATTACCTGGTCGACCGGCAGGGTAAAATCAACGCCGCCCTGGAATTGCCCGCCGCTGAGGGTGATCCCTTGCGGCTGGCCCATCTGCGCGATGCTGACACTACTCATCACCGAAGGCACAAATGTCGGCGTGGATTGCGCTATCGTTGGCGGCGGCAGATCCAGCGGCAACAGCGATTCAACCGTCGTTTCTTCACTGTGTAACGGCGCGATAAACAGCGCGCCAAGCAGCGCAGCAAGTGCGGTTAGCCGTTTCATACGCTCTCCTCCTGCGCAACTTTTGCCGCATGCTGCGCGCGTAAACGGCGGTTTTCGCGGCGTGATTTCCACGTCAGCCAGAAGAGGTCAAAGACGCAACGCACAATGGTCAACAGGGAGCGGAACGGGTTGTCCTGCGGCTTTGGCGGGTGGATCCACGCATCGGCGCGGGAGAGCACCACGCGCACCAGTTCACGGCGGCGCGACAGCGGAATATCGTCAAACATCAGACGGATATGCTGCTCGTCGCTGGCGACGGTCTGCACCGGAATCGTGATCGCGCCGGATTGCAGCAGCAGTTCAATCGCTTCGATTTCATCATTCAGATGGCGATCGTCCGGGGCCACGATACGGCAGCCGCCCATCGACAAATCCGCCGTCTGGCTGCGCGACGTGATCCCGCTGGCGTAGTGGATAAGCACCGGGATATCGACATCAATACGGATGGTTTTGCGGGTCTGGCGGGTTTCGCGCGCAACGGCAATCGCCGCCAGCAGGAAGATCAGGCAATACAAGCCCCAGCCAACGTTCAGCACAATAACGCGCGGATCCACACCAAAGTAGTCATGCGCGCAGGCGCGGACAATCCCGGCGACCACACCCGCTGCCAGCAGCAAGGCAATGATCAAATGCGGGCGCACCACGCTGAAGTCGAAATAGCCGACATCCAGCAGCCCACCTTTGTCGGTGACGTTAAACTTGCCGCGTTTGGGAAACAGCATGGTTACCACGGTCGGCAGCGCAATGTGAAACGCCATCACCAGGTCATAAATTTCGCCCCAGAAGCTGTAACGGAAGCGGCCATTCAGCCGTGAGTTAACGTACACCGCCAGGAACAGGTGTGGCAGCGCGTAGGCAAATACCAGACTGGCCGAAGAGTGAATAATATTCAGGTTAAACAGCAGGTATGCCAGCGGCGCGGTGACAAAGGCAATGCGCGGCAATGCAAACTGGTAATAGAGCATCGCGCTCAGATAGCACAGGCGCTGCTGGATGGTCAGCCCACGGCCAAACAGCGGGTTATCGAGACGGAAAATCTGCGTCATACCGCGCGCCCAGCGGGTTCGCTGGATCACGTGCAGCACCAGACGCTCGGTCGCCAGGCCTGCGGCCAGCGGAATATCAATAAATGCCGAACCCCAGCCGAGACGCTGCATTTTCAGGGCGGTATGCGCATCTTCGGTGACCGTTTCCACGGCAAAACCGCCAATCTCTTCCAGCGCGCTACGGCGGATCACCGCGCACGAACCGCAGAAGAAGGTGGCGTTCCAGTTGTCGTTGCCGCGCTGAATCGGGCCGTAAAACAGCGCCCCTTCGTTAGGAATATTGCGTCCGACGGAGAGGTTACGCTCGAACGGATCGGGCGAATAGAAGTAGTGCGGCGTCTGCACCAGCGCCAGTTTCGGGTCTTTCAGGAAACCGCCGACCGTGGCCTGCAGGAAGATGCGCGTCGCTACGTGGTCGCAGTCAAAAACGCAGATCAGCTCGCCGTTGGTGAGCTTCATCGCATGGTTGAGGTTACCGGCTTTGGCGTGCGCGTTATCGTTGCGGGTGATGTAGCCGACACCAGCGTCGGCGGCAAACACGGCGAATTCACTGCGTTTACCATCGTCGAGCAGATAGATTTTCATCTTATCGCGCGGGTAATCCATACACTGCGCAGCCAGCACCGTATCGCGTACCACATCCAGCGGTTCGTTATAGGTCGGGATATAGACGTCGACCGTCGGCCACAGCTCCATATCATCCGGCAACTGTACGAGTTCGCGTTTCAGCGGCCAGACCGTTTGCAGGTAGCTGAGCAGCAGCATTACCCAGACATAGAGTTCCGCGAGAAACAGCCCCATCCCGAGGATGGTTTCAATTTCGGAATTAAAGTGCAGGGTTTGTGTCAGGCGAAAATAGATATAGCGCGTTGAGAGCAGCACCGACATCACCACCATGATCACCGAAATGCTGCGCTTTTTGCTCAAGCCCATTAAACAGAGAATACCGATGCTGATCAGGCCAAAAATGTACTGCTTTTGGCTGTCCATGGGCGTGATCACCACCAACAGGGCAACAGGCAGCACTGCCAGAACCAGCAAAATAGAGAGAAACTTTTTCATACGTTGCCCGAAGCGTTAGAAGCCTGACATGCGTGGTGAGTTGTGTACCGTGCCGTCACCGATTTTGACGCCCAAAATTCCGGCGACCCGTTTAGCAATCAGTTCGATATCGAACGCCGCGGCGGACGCCGGGCTGAAATCAAATACCGACTGCTGAGAAGCATTGGCTTCAGCGACGCTTTCATCGCGATGCAACACGCCAAGCAGTTGATTGCCCAGACGTTGTTCCATGAACGCAGTAACATCGCGGCTGATTTGCCGACGGTTGTCGCTCTGGTTCACCACAAAGTAGTGACCCGCTTTGCGGTTCAGCACATCGCCGGTAAGACGGTTATTTTCGATATACGGCAGCAGTGAGAGCGAGGCGGTATCGGCCAGCAGCGTGACCAAATGCACATCCGCAAGTCGCGACATCGCTTTCAGCGCCGCAGACGGCCCCGGAGGAAAGTCGGCAACGATAATCAAGCCCGGATAGTTGAGCAGCGTATTCAGGCCGCGCGTCAGAAAATGCTCGTCATTGGTTAAACGCTCATCAAAGGCAACGCGCTGCGCTTCCGTGACATCACCATACGGCAGCACGAAAATATTGCCGCCCGCGGTGAGCACAAACTGGCTCCAGTCGGAGGAATCCGCCGCGCGCGCCACATACCCACGCCCGTCCGACAGCGGTACGCCGAAATGCAAACGCAGCGCGTTTTGTACGTCAAAATCAAGCGCCAGCACTTTGCTGCCTGCGCGGGCAAGGGCGTAGGCCAGGTTTGCCGTTAGGGTCGTTTTTCCGACACCGCCTTTCGGCGAACACACACAAATCAACGGCATGAAGCGATCCTTTCTAACAACGAGTGTAAGGGCTGATTTTTTTCCGCGCGGGGCTTCTCCTCCGCCGCTTTCGCCGCGAAAAGCCGGGCATAGCTGACAGGGGCCGAAGAAGGATTCGCAGGCGATGGCAGCTGCATAACCGGTGCTACGCTTGCAGGCGCAGGCGCGTAGGCGGCGGCGTTGAACGCCGGAGCCGCTGCATCGAGCTGGCTGGCGACGTCTTTTAGCAGCGAGGTTGTTGGCGCAGGTGCAGGCACAACCTCATCCACCGTCGCAGCAAGTTGTTGCGCGGCAAACACCTCAGGATCGACGGATTGCGGGACAGGCAGTGACACATGACCGCCCATCGCCAGCATGGATTCATCCGTGGCGGGAGAAAGTTGATTAATGATTGCCCAACTGCTCTGGTCTTGTGCGAGGTTCTGTGCAGAGAGATCTTTAAAATCGTGCTTCTGATTGCGAGTCTTATCCTTAAACCTCTGCAAATCATCGTAATGACCCATAGTTATTCTCATGATTTACAAAATAAAATTGCGTCCATCACCGTCAGGATTGGTGTCCTGATAGCATCAAGTGATGGGTTTTAATTGTGGCGGTGCGGTTTTACGCGGGTACGAAGTCTTACTTCAGCGATGGTTTTCAGCCTGGTTTTTACGTGCCAAAGTTTAGTAGGGCTAAAACGCTGTTTAATTTCAGCAAATATATAAACATTGGCTATAGATGCGCCATCTTTTTTTCACGCGAAATCTATTAAAGTGTAAATGACGCGATTAAACAAAAATCACCCGGCAACATTCATACTTAAGATAAATCACTTAGTTATAATATCTTTTTAAGTGGTTAAAAAGACAAATACACTATCACCCTTTAAATTATTGTTAATTTTATATTACTATATGAAATATCTGGAAATATTTAGAGTGGTATTAAAACGGAGTATTTCCCCAACTCATTATTCCCGTTGAAATTATTTCACCACGACATTGCCGGCTATTTTTGGAAATTTCTAAATACAACAGGAATGTTTATAAGGAAAGGCCAGCAACGATAATGCCTGATGGCACCACCATCACCGGACCTACAACACTGCGTAGATCCGGTAAACGCCGGGCCACCAGGCATAACGTGGGGATTAAACGTGCGGTTTTTCGCCGTTTTCATCCTGGTCGACGGCGAAGCAAGCCACCAGTTGCCCGCGGTAGTCTTTCAACTGCGGTTGCAACTGCGTGCAAGGGCCGAAACGACGGCTGCAACGGGCGTTAAACGCGCAGCCCGGCGGCGGATTAAGCGGGCTTGGCAGCTCGCCGGTCAGTTTGATACGTTCGCGGCGCTCGTCCGGGTTCAGGCGCGGTGTTGCGGAAAGCAGCGCCTGGGTGTACGGATGTCGCGGGTTCGAGAAAATCTGCTCTTTGGTGCCTTTCTCCACGCAGCGGCCGAGATACATCACCATCACTTCATCGGCAATGTGCTCAACCACAGATAAGTCGTGCGAAATAAAGACGTAAGAGAGCCCCAAATCCTGCTGCAGATCCATCATCAGGTTCAGTACCTGCGCACGTACGGAAACATCCAGCGCGGAAACCGGTTCATCGGCGATCACCACATCCGGATCCAACATCAGACCACGGGCGATAGCGATACGCTGGCGCTGACCACCGGAGAACATATGCGGGTAACGGTCGTAATGTTCGGTTTTCAGGCCGACTTTCGCCATCATCGCCAGCGCTTTTTCCCGACGCGCCTCTTTACTGAGCGACGTGTTGATAAGTAGCGGCTCTTCGAGGATCTGCCCGACTTTTTTACGCGGGTTCAGCGAACCGTACGGGTTCTGAAAGACGATCTGGATTTTCTGCCGACGCAGCTTTTGCGCATGCGGATCATGCTTCAGCAAATCCTGCCCCTGGTAGTAAAGTTCACCGCCGGTCGGGGTTTCAATCATCGTCAGCAGGCGGCCCAGCGTGGATTTACCACAACCGGATTCGCCCACCACCGCCAGCGTTTTGCCGCGCTCAAGGGTAAACGACACGCCGTCCAGCGCTTTTACCAGGCGTTCCGGGGCAAACAGCCCCTTCTTCACCGGGTAGTGTTTTTTCAGGTCGATAGCCTGCAACAGCGGCTGTTGCGAGGTGGCCTCGTGCGTACTCATAGTGTCGGCCTCCCGGCGTCATCGAGTGGGTAGTGACATTTGGACTGACGGCCGCCATCGACGGTGTTCAGTTCCGGCTCCTGCTCGCGGCATTTGTCCGTGGCGTACGGGCAGCGCGGGTTCAGCAGGCAGCCTGTCGGGCGGTCATATTTGCCCGGCACCACGCCCGGCAACGAGGCCAGACGCGCTTTATCCTGAGCAAACTCCGGCAACGCGCGCAGCAGCGCCTGCGTGTAGGGATGACGCGGCGCGCGGAAGATATCCTTCGCTTCGCCGGTTTCCACCACCTGGCCTGCATACATCACAATGATTTTGTGCGCCGCTTCCGCCACCAGCGCCAGATCGTGCGTGATCAGGATCAGCGCCATGTTTTCCTTTTGCTGCAATTCCAGCAAAAGCTCGATGATCTGCGCCTGGATGGTCACGTCCAGCGCAGTTGTCGGTTCGTCGGCAATCAGCAGCTTCGGCTGGCAGGCAATCGCCATCGCAATCATCACGCGCTGGCTCATACCGCCGGAAAGCTGGTGCGGGTAAACGTCCAGACGCGAAGCCGGATCGGGGATGCCCACCTGGTTGAGCAGGTCAATCGCCCGCTGCCGGCGGGTTTTCTTATTCCCGCCCTGATGCACCTTAATGGCTTCCATAATCTGGAAACCGACCGTGTAGCACGGGTTCAGACTGGTCATCGGATCCTGGAAAATCATCGCCACTTCGGAGCCCACCAGGCTGCGGCGCTCTTTTTCCGAAATGCGTTTCAGATCCTGGCCGTTAAACTCCAGTTTTTCCGCCATCACGCGGCCCGGGAAATCAATCAGCCCCATAATCGCCAGCGAACTGACCGATTTACCGGAGCCGGACTCGCCCACGATGCCGACCACTTCGCCCTGGCTTACGCTATAGCTTACGCGGTCTACGGCGCGGAATTCGGAGCCAACGTCGCCGAAATGCACCGATAACTTATCTACATTTAATAACGCCATCTCGAGCCTCTTACTGCTTCAGTTTGGGGTCGAGCGCATCACGCAGGCCGTCACCCATCAGGTTAAATGCCAGCACCGTCAGCAGGATCGCAAGACCCGGGAAGGTCACGACCCACCAGGCACTTTGTGCGAACTGCAACACGTCGGAGAGCATGGTGCCCCACTCCGGCGTTGGCGGCTGCGCACCCATGCCAAGGAAGCCAAGGGCGGCCATATCGAGAATGGCGTTGGAAAAACCAAGCGACGCCTGAACAATCAGCGGCGCAAGGCAGTTAGGGAAAATATTGACGAACATCTGGCGCATCGCGCCTGCACCGGCCACGCGGGAAGCGGTGACGTAATCGCGATTCACTTCCACCAGCACCGCTGCGCGCGTCAGACGCACATAGTGCGGCAGGGCCACGAAGGTGAGCGCCAGCGAGGCGTTAACTATCGACGGGCCAAAAATAGCCACCAGCACCAACGCCAGCAGCAGGCTCGGCAGCGCCAGCATGATATCGACGATACGCATAATGATGTTGTCGATAACGCCGCCGAAATAACCGGCGACCAGACCGAGGATAATCCCGGCGATCAGCGACAACACCACCACTAAACAGCCAACCAGCAGCGACAAACGTGCGCCGAACATCAGGCGCGACAGCGTATCGCGGCCAACGTCATCGGTACCGAGGATGTGCGACCAGGTGCCGCCATCCTGCCAGACCGGCGGCGCAAGCAGCGCATCGCGGAACTGATCCGCCGGGTTGTGCGGGGCCAGGACGTTAGCGAACACGGCGATGATCAGCATGATCACCACATAAACCAGCCCGACGACCGCGCCTTTGTTGCGTTTGAAATAGTGCCAGAACTCCTGCAGCGGGGTCATCGGCACCGGTGCGGAGACAACTTTATTTTCAGTGACTTGTGACATGATGGCCCCTTACTTCTTATGCCGAATACGCGGGTTCACCACGCCGTAAAGCAGGTCGACCAGCAGGTTGACGAGGATAATCATCGTCGCGACCAGCAGTACCCCGCCCTGCACCACCGGATAGTCACGGCGTTGCAGTGCATCAATCAACCAGCGCCCCAGACCCGGCCAGGAGAAGATGGTTTCCGTCAGGATCGCGCCCGCCAGCATTGTGCCGACCTGCAAGCCGATCACCGTCACCACCGGCAGCATGGCGTTGCGCAGGGCATGAACGATGATCACGCGCATACGGGTCAGCCCCTTCGCGCGCGCGGTGCGGATATAGTCTTCGCCGAGCACTTCCAGCATCGACGAGCGCGTCATACGCACTATCACCGCTAGCGGAATAGTACCGAGCACGATGGCGGGCAGAATCATGTGCGCAACGGCATCGATGAAGTTTCCGTCCTCGCCCCAGATGGCGGTATCAATCAGCATAAAGCCGGTCAATGGATTGCTGTCGTCGAGGAACACCATATCGCTGACGCGTCCGGAAACCGGGGTCAGGTTCAGTTGTACCGAAACCAGCATAATCAGCATCATGCCCCACCAGAAGATAGGCATGGAGTAACCGGTCAGCGCGAGGCTCACGGCGGTGTGATCGAAGATGGAGCCGCGCTTCACAGCGGCCATTACGCCCACCGGAATGCCTACGGCCACCGCGAAAATCATGGCGCAGATGCCGAGTTCCAGCGTCGCTTTAAAACGCGGTACGAACTCGTCCCACACCGGAAGACGGCTTTTCAGCGAAATACCTAAGTCACCATGCAGCACGCCCCACACATAGTTGACGTATTGCTCCCACAGCGGCTTATCGAGACCAAGCTCGGCCAGCAACTGGGCGTGACGCTCAGGAGAGATACCACGCTCACCCGCCATGATCATTACCGGGTCGCCGGGGATCATATGGACAAAGGCAAAGGTGAGAAGGGTGATACCGATAAACGTTGGGATAACCAGCCCCAAACGTCGGAGAATGAACTGCAACATAACCCGGATTCTCAGTAGTGACGCTACGCCTGGCGACGGCGCGTCTGTATTGCTCACAAATGTAAATTCCCCCTCCCCAGAGGGGAGAGGGAAAAGGCACCGTGTTTATTATTCAACAGACACGTTTTCGAAGTGGTGTTTACCTAACGGATCAACCACATAGCCTTTGACTTCTTTACGCACTGGCTCGTAAACGGTGGAGTGAGCGACGATCAGCGCCGGAGCCTGGTCATGCATCACAACCTGAGCCTGTTTGTACAGTTCAACACGCTTGTTGTGGTCGTCGGTGGCGCGCGCCGGTTGAATCAGATCTTCAAACGGCTTGTAGCACCAGCGAGAGTAGTTGGAACCGTCTTTAGCCGCTGCGCAGCTGAACAGGGTCGCGAAGAAGTTATCTGGATCCCCGTTGTCGCCGGTCCAGCCCATCATTACCGCCTGGTGTTCGCCCGCTTTCGCGCGCTTCAGGTATTCACCCCACTCATAGGTAACGATTTTGGCTTGTACGCCCACTTTCGCCCAGTCAGCCTGAATCATCTCGGCCATACGGCGAGCGTTCGGGTTGTACGGACGCTGTACCGGCATTGCCCACAGCTCAACGGTAAAGCCTTTATCCTGGCCGGCTTCTTTCAGCAGCTGTTTCGCCTTCTCAGGATCGTAGGTGTAATCTTTAACGTCGTCGTTATAGCCCCACATGGTCGGCGGGATCAGGTTTTTCGCCGCAACGCCCGCGCCCTGGTAAACCGCTTTGATGATCGCTTCTTTGTTCACCGCGTAAGTCAGCGCCTGACGCACTTTCACGTCATCAAACGGTTTCTTCTCGGTGTTGAAGGACATATAACCGACGTTCAGGCCAGCCTGTTCCATCAGGTTAATGTTTTTGTCCTGCTTCATACGTGCGATGTCAGCCGGGTTCGGGTACGGCATAACCTGGCACTCGTTTTTCTGCAGTTTGGCATAACGTACTGACGCGTCAGGCGTAATGGAGAAGACCAGGCGATCGATTTTCGGCTTGGTGCCCCAGAAACCTTCAAACGCTTTGTACAGAATGCGGGAGTCTTTTTGGTATTGCAGCAGCTGGAACGGACCAGTACCGATCGGATCCAGGTCAACTTTCTCCGGGGTGCCCGCTTTCAGCATGTTGTCTGCATACTCTTTGGACAGAATGGACGCGAAGTCCATCGCCAGATCAGCCAGGAACGGTGATTCCGGGCGAGTCAGCACGAACTGAACGGTGTTGTCGTCAACTTTCTTCACTTCGCTAATCAGGTCCGGCAGCCCCATGCCTTCAAAGTATTCGTAGCTGCCGCCAGAAACTTTGTGGTACGGGTTCTGATCGTTTTTCTGACGATCGAAGGAGAAGACGACATCATCGGCGTTGAATTCACGCGTCGGTTTGAAATCTTTGTTGTCCTGCCACTTCACGCCTTTACGCAGGTGGAAAGTGTAGGTTTTGCCATCGGCGCTGATATCCCACTTCTCAGCCAGACCCGGAATCACTTCCGTGGTGCCAGTTTTGAATTCTACCAGGCGGTTATAGATTGGCACGGAGCTGGCATCGTAAGTGGTACCAGAGGTGAAAAGCTGTGGGTTAAAGCCTTCAGGCGAGCCTTCAGAACAATAAACCAGGGTTTTAGCCTGCACGCTAGCCGCGACGGTCATTGCCACCAGGCTAAGACCGAGCTTCAGCATCCCTGACTTCTTCAAGGAAATACTCATTGATTCTGCTCCAATGTGATATGTGTTGTTACCCATGCAGTGGGTATATCCGACAGCCCTTTATTAGATTTTTACCCGGTCTGGTCGGTTGTGCCCGAAGGCGTTATGAGAGATGGGGATTCCTTTCACAAGGTTGACTGAGTTGCAGTGCAGATTCTCCTTGAAATGCCCCTCACGCCCTACAATCTGTCAACAGAATGTCAAAACGTCAATACAGGTAACCGGGATTTACAACGACGGTGAGAATCGGTAAACAAAGTTAAAAAAAACTTCAGGCACCTGTTTTCAGCAGGGAAATTTGTGCTAGCGGCAAGATGCCAGAATAATGCGCTTATTAATTCTCCGTAATCAGTGATTAACATTCATGCAGATAATGAAAAAATTCTTGCGAAATGCTGAATATCTGAGCGATTAATGCCGCGAACGTTAAAACGCACAGGTGAAAATGCTGCCTCTATCCATAAGCAACGCGAAAAAAGATTCAAACATATATAAAAAAATACAATGGAATATCGCACAAAATAGTGAACTGGCAGCGGGAAATGGGGATAAGGGAGATTTCGGCAAATTTGCCGCTTTGCATTCTGCCAGGTATTACTGCGTTAAGCAGGCTTATACATCGCCGTGGCGAAACCGCACGTTGGCACAGGAGGAGGAGTTTCGTTCATCAGGCGTTATGCAGACACATCATCTCTGATGACTCGCCACTGCGTGGCTCACCCTGCGGGCCGTTACTGAAGCAACGTTCTCTCGCTACGCCCGGGTCGAACCTCTGCCCCCGCAGGCTCTCATCCTCTTTCGGGTGCAAGAAGCAAAAAACCCAACCTTGCGGTTGGGTTTTTCTGAATTTGGTCGGTGATAGAGGATTCGAACCTCCGACCCCTTCGTCCCGAACGAAGTGCGCTACCAGGCTGCGCCAATCACCGAATGCGGGGCGCATCTTACTGCCGCCGACATGCCCCGTCAATCCCTTCGTGTAAAAAAGCTAACTGACTGGTGATAAAGCCAGCAAGCGGCTTATTTCGCCGTCTGCGACGGCAAATGGCACCAGTTGTTGTTCTCATTAATCCCGCCGTTCGGCGAGGTATAACCCAGGCATCCCATGATGGTGTCGTACAGCTCAACATGGCGGCGCGGCGTTTTAAATGCCGCCTGCTGCTTGAGCTGCGCGAACATCTGCGCCTTCTGCGGATCCTGCAAATATTTGTCCGACATCCAGACCATCATCGGCACGCGGAATTGCTCCGGCGGTGCCATTTTGCGCGGTGTGCCGTGCAGATGCTCTTTCTCATTGATTGACTCACCATGATCGGCGGCATAGAACACAATCGCTTTGCGATCGCGCACCTTATCAATCACCGTATCGATAAAGTGATCAACATATGTCACCGAGTTATCGAAGGAGTTAATCAGCTCTTCCTTACTGCACTTATCATCCACGCTCACACACTCTGGCGTCCATTTCGCAAAATCGCGCGGATAGCGCTGCGTATAGTTAAAGTGCGAGCCTTTGGTATGCATAATAATCAATCGCTTACCGCGAGTACCTTTATCCAGCGAGGCCTGCAGTTCATTAATCAGCAGCATATCATCGACGTTTTTGCCACGGTTGCGCGGCTCGGCGCCAATCTGCTCGCGGTACGCAATGTTGTCGGCCATGGTGTTGCTGTAGAACCACATCTCGCTCTGCATAGCGTATAAATCGCTGGAAAAACCGAGCTGTTTCAGTACCGCAAAGACGTTTTGCTCTTTCAGCGTGCGCTGCGGGTTATCATCCGCCCCGCCCTCACGCACAAACATACAGCGCAGGGAGAGTTTGGTCGCGGTATCACAGGAGTAACCACGGAACGCCACCAGGTTTTTCTCCTGCGCCAGTTTCGGCGTGGTATCACGGGAGTAGCCCAGCATCCCCATATGATCCCAGCGAGTGGTCTCGCCGATGATAAACACCACCATGGTGTCGTCGATATCTTTCGGCGCGACATAAGTAAATTTTTTCGCCGGGTTGATCAGCGATTTGTAGTCGGAAGATTCATCTACCTGGGCCCAGGCATACAAGCCCAGCGCTGAAAGCCAGTTCGATGGCAGATAAGAGTTTGCCACCACGCCGCCATAGCTTGGCATATCGACACCGGACGTCCGCTCCGCGTTTTTCTGCTGCAAGTCGAGCAGACGAATCGGTCCCCAGACCATTAAACCAGCCAGCAACACGATGCTCACGCTGCGAATGCGCGCGCCCGGTGTGCTCAACTGGCGCAGCAACGTGTCGCGACAGCGGTTACTCCAGATGGAAAGCAACGGCAGTGCGCTGACCAGCACCACCCATGCGATGAGCTGCCAGCCCACCACCTCTTTGGAGAGATCAATATCCGTGGTCATCACCGAGGCGATAATGCCGTAACCGATCACCACGTTAAGAAACGTCATGTAATAGCTGGCGGCAGCGGAGAAAATAACCACCAGCGACGCCAGCACACGCCAGACCCGGCGACCCAGCAGCGACAAAAGGCGTAGCAGAAAGAAGGTGACCAGCACCGTACCAATGAGTTCAACAACCGCCGAGATCCCTTTCAAAACGGTGAACGCTTGTGCATAACCATCAAAGCGACGGTAGAACACAGCGCAATTCATAAACAGACCGATATATATCGCCAGCAGGAAGCTGAGCTTCTGCTGCGTCATCGCTTTGATATAAGTCATGCAAGCAACTCTGAAGAAAGAAAAAAGCACCTGGCGAACGTTATTCGCTAACGTCCGCAGGGTGATAACACGCGAAGGAAGTTTTCCTGGAAACTTCAAAAGCGCGCTAAGTAGACCATAGCGGCGCGGAAAAGTGTCATGAGGAAGCGCTAACCGGCCATATCTTTACAAAAAAATATGGCCGGGGTCAGAAAACCGTAACAGAAATGGGCTATCAGGAGGTGATCACGTTCAGCTTCACATCAATATTGCCGCGGGTCGCATTCGAATACGGACAAACGATGTGTGCTTTCTGTACCAGCGCTTCCGCTTCCTGGTGATCCATGCCCGGCAGGTGAATATCCAGCTGCGCTTCGATACCAAAACCGGTCGGCAACGGGCCAATGCCTACCTGTCCTTCAATGTAGGCTTCCTGCGGCACTTTCTTTTTCTCTACCGACGCAACATGTTTCAGCGCCCCCAGGAAACAGGCGGAGTAACCTGCGGCAAAAAGCTGCTCCGGGTTGGTCACTTCACCACCCGCGCCGCCCATCTCTTTCGGCACGCCCAGCTTCACATCCAGCACGCCATCAGAGGAGGTTGCACGACCATCGCGGCCCCCGGTTGCTTTCGCTTTCGCACGATAAACCACTTTTTCTAAAGACATTTGAGACTCCTTTAGTAGGTAGAACCTGACCAATAAGGATAGTCGCTCTGGCGGGAGTGTGCGGCAGATACAGAAAAACCGCCGACATTGCGGCGGTTTCTGCACTGTTTTACCTTCAGGCGTGCGCTTCTTTGTAAACGCGGCGTTGCGGCTGGCGAATGGTGGTAGAGAGTGCCAGAGAAACAATCAGCAGGGCGAAGATGACGCAGAAGGTGACATAGAAGCCGCCAAACAGTGAAGCAATAATCGACCCGCAGATACTGCCGATACCGAAGCCCAGATAAATCACACCGTAGTTTTTCGCCAGATTGTTCAGGCCGAAGAACTCGCTCACCAGCGACGGGAACACGGTGAGATTACCGCCAAAGTTAAACGCTACGCAGGCGATAGCGGCGAAAAAGGTCATGGCGTTCAGCGGTGCGAACAGCAGCGCCGCCATACCGACCAGAGAAATCACCTGGCCCAGCGTAATCACACGGATGCGGGAAATTTTGTCAGACAGCACGCCCAGCACCAGACGTCCACTGAGGTTAGCGATGGCAATAACGGTCACCGCACTTGCCGCTGTCAGCGAGTCTAAATGCACCATGCCCTGCGCGATATCTTTCGCCACACCAATCACATACAGGCCGCTCATGCAGGAAGTCAGGAACATCACCGCCAGCATCCAGTACTGCGGTTTACGCATGGATTGCGCCAGCGTGAAGTCGTTTTCTACTACGCCGTTTGCAGTGGTGACTTTTTGCAGCGGCGCATCGGTCATCAGCATCGCGCCAAAAACGATCATCACCAGTACAATCGCGCCCCAGATCATAAATGTGCTTTCCAGGCCGACGCTGGCTAACAGCTGGCTGTCGATAAATTTAAAACCCAGGCTGCCAAGGCCGTAAGAACCGATGGAGAAGGCGGAGATCAGCCCTTTGCGCTCCGGGAACCACTTCACGCAGTTGGAAAGCGTCAGCAAGTAACCTGCGCCATCCGCCACACCGACCAACACACCGGCGCTCAGCCACAGCATCAGCAGGTTGCTGGAGTGCGCAGTAAGGAAGAAACCCAACCCCAGCAGCAGGCCGGAAGCGATAGTGACGCGTTTTACGCCAAAACGTTCCTGTAATTTCCCGGCGACAGAAGAAGAG
Organism: Enterobacter sp. R4-368; assembly: GCF_000410515.1. Lineage (NCBI taxonomy): Bacteria > Pseudomonadati > Pseudomonadota > Gammaproteobacteria > Enterobacterales > Enterobacteriaceae > Enterobacter > Enterobacter sp. R4-368. Next base: position 2,805,626 of record NC_021500.1, read on the forward strand.
AGCGCCAGGCCAAGGCTCAGCAGACCAAACGAGAAAGCCACCTGGCTTACCGGCTCGCCCAGTTTTTCCGAAAGCGAGCTATTAAACAGACTCCAGGTATAAACGGACCCTAAGGCAAACTGCGTAATAATGGTGCCGACCAGTGTCAGCCAGCGAGTGTGATGAGCAGATGGTGTATTCATGGCAGTTGTCCTGCAAAAAAAGAGAAGGAATTCACTGCCGACAACAATAACGAAGCGCATTTCACGCCTGGCTAAAAAAGGCATGAAATGCGCGTCAGAAGGAATGAAATGCACGTAAGCGGGAATGAATGGCACGGGCATCACTTCACGCGCCGAAACCTGAATGTGAGTTAGTACATACTATCGCGATAAAACGCGCGGTGATTGTTTCTTAAGTGTAAAAAGTTTGTTTTAAATAGCGATCAGAACCGCGCGCTTACGCCCATACTGTAGAGATAATTTTGCCCAAAGGTGGCATTTTCCGACTGCGACATTGCTGCGTAAGCCGCCAGATGTGGATTCAGCAGCATGTCCGCGCCGAGTGTGACATCCATCCAGTTGCCGTATTGGTTGGCGGCGGTTAAGCGGTAAAGACCAGACTGGCTCTTCCAGACATTTTCGCCAAATTGCTGGTTGAAACTGATTTGCGCCCACGGGCGAAGATCGCCAAAGCGGCTATCCACGCGCCAGCCAAGCGAGCTTACGCTGGCGTGCCACAGCGGATCGCTGTACTGCATGGTGGTCGCGCTGTCGCCAAATTCGTTATACATTGAGGTCATTGAGCCATCGTAATGCCACACCGCAACCGGGCCGGTGGTCACGCTGCTCGCCAGCGGAATATTCAGGCCAATGCTCATGGTGCTGATGGAATCCAGCGGGGTTTCATCGGGCAGATTAAACGCCACGCCGGGCAAGTTTTGCGTCGAGCGGATGCGCTCTTCAAGAATGTCGTTATAACGCGGCTGCCGATCGCTATCCCAGGTGTAGCGTTCGGCGGTCACATTCAGTTTGTCGCTGCCACTGTATTCTTGTTGCCAGGCCGCTGCCGTCTGGCAAAAAAGCAGACAAGCAGGCAGCAGCACCAGCGAAAGGCCACTGCGGTTTATTTTCATCAAGTTGCGACTCCAGAGAAGAGCCGAATTCGGCGTAATTGTTATCGTTGTTTGTTAGGGTCAAGACCCTTTAATAAATATTGTCTTTCTGGGGTGTGCGTCAAGACAGGCAGAGGTTTATTTTACATATCACAGACGGAGTAAGGATATGCAGCGTTGTGGTTGGGTTACTCAGGATCCGCTTTATCTCACTTACCATGATACCGAGTGGGGTGTGGCGCAAAAGGACGGTAAAAAGCTGTTCGAGATGATCTGCCTCGAGGGGCAACAAGCAGGGTTATCGTGGATTACCGTTTTGAAAAAAAGGGAAAACTACCGCAAAGCTTTCCATCAATTTGAGCCTGAACGCGTCGCCGCAATGACCGCTGAAGAGGTAGAAATATTGTTGCAAGACGCCGGCATTATTCGTCATCGCGGCAAGATTGAAGCAATCATCGGCAACGCCCGCGCCTATCTGGCGATGGCGCAAAACGGCGAGCCATTTTCGGAATTTGTCTGGGGTTTTGTTGATAACACCCCGCAACTCACCCAGGCCGCCACGCTGGCGGAAATCCCCACCTCCACTCCGGCGTCAGATGCGTTATCAAAAGCGCTGAAAAAACGCGGCTTCAAATTTGTCGGCACCACCATTTGTTACTCATTTATGCAGGCGTGTGGGCTGGTCAACGACCATATTACCGGCTGTTTCTGTCATCCCGGAGGAAAGCATGATCCGCGCGTGGCGTAGCAAGGATCTGTCGCCGTTGCTCGCGCTGTGGATGGAGAGCACAAGCTTTGCCCATCCGTTTATTGATGTGCGCTACTGGCAGGACAGCGAAGCGCTGGTGCGCGATGCCTATTTGCCGGTGGCAAAAACCTGGGTCTGGGAAGAGAACGGCGAGCTGCAAGGCTTTATCAGTGTGATGGACGCGCAGTTTATCGGGGCGCTGTTTGTGCGCCCCGCCGCGATTGGCCGTGGCATTGGCAAAGCGCTGATGGATCACGCCAAACAGCGCTTTAACTGGCTAAGCCTCGAGGTGTATCAGAAAAACGAGCGGGCAGTGAATTTCTATCATGCGCAGGGCTTTCGTATCGAAGATAGCGCCTGGCAGGAGGAAACCCGCCACCCGACGTGGATCATGAACTGGCAGGCGGATCAAACGCCGTCAGCGTAAGCGCCGGCCCCTGATATTTCTCTACCCACGCCAGCGCCGTATTCCCGGCGCAGCCATTGCCCAGCCGTGAGCTGGGCAGATCTTTGGTGAGCACATTCACCGCGCCGTTTTTACAGATGCCGCCCGCCGCAGGGTCAAGATCCGGCCACGCGCCTTCGTGAATGCAGATCACGCCAGGTTTAATCCCATCAGTTACCACCGCGCCCGCCAGTACCTGCCCACGTTGGTTCCACACGCGTACCACATCCCCCGCAACAATCCCGCGCGCTTTCGCATCCGCAGGATGCAGCGTGACAGGTTCGCGACCAGCAACAGCATACGTTTCCCGCAAGCGGGAATAGTTAAGCTGGCTGTGCAGGCGATGCGCCGGATGCGCGGAAAGCACCTGTAATTGTTGCGGTTGTGCGTTGCCATGCCATTCATCCGGCTCCAGCCACATTGGATGCGGCGGGCAATCGGCATAACCGAAGCTGTTAATCCGCTCGGAGAAAATCTCGATTTTTCCGCTCGGCGTTTTCAACGGGTTGGCTTGCGGATCGCGGCGAAAATCCGCAAAGCGAACAAAGCGCGCATTCTGCTCGCTCTCCGGCATTTCAATAAGCTGGTTCGCCTGCCAGAACTCGGCGAACGGCGGCAGCGTCACCTGCTGGCTGGCACCGCGCTCGGCAGCAATGTTGTAGAACGTCTCCAGCCATTGCAGGTCGTTTTTGCCTTCGGTAAAACGCTCGCGGCCGCCCGCTTCCCAGCGTTCACTCAGCTCGGCAAACACCTCCCAGTCATCGCGCGCTTCATATTGCGGCGCAACGACCTGCTTCATCGGCACCAGATGCTGGTTGCTGTAATCACCGGTCATCGTCAGATCGTTACGTTCAAACGAGGTGGTCGCCGGCAACACAATATCCGCGTGTTTCGCCGCCGCCGTCCAGAAGCATTCAGAAATTACCACCAGCTCCGGTTTTTGCCAGGCGCGAATCAGCCGGTTGGTATCCTGGTGATGGGTAAAGTTCGCACCGCCCGCCCACCAGACAAAGCGAATATCCGGGAAGTGGCGATCCATACCGTTGTGCTGATACGGCGCGCCGGGGTTTTCCAGCGCTTCGACAATGCGCGCAACGGGGATTTTATCCACCGCGTCAACGCCATCTTTCACCGTGCCCTGCATTGAGGCCAGCACCGCCGCGCGGCGCGTTGGGTTGCCGCCATTGGCGAAATGGTAAGAGAGACCAAAACCGCCACCGGGCGTACCGATTTGCCCCAGCATCGCCGCCAGCGTCACCAGCATCCAGTGTTTTTGCTCGCCGAACTGCTGGCGCTGCATTCCCCAGCCGGACATCAGCATGGTGGTGTTTTCGTGGAAAAGTGCCGCCAGTTCGCGAATTTTGTCGGCAGTAACACCACAAATCTCTGCGGCCCACTCGGCGGTTTTTGCCACGCCGTCACGCTCGCCGGTCAGGTAGGTAGCGAACGTGTCATAACCGACAGTGTAGCGGGAGAGGAAATCCGCATCCTGCCAGCCATTTTCCACCAGCGTATGCGCAATACCGAGCATCAGCGCGACGTCGGTTCCCATGTGTGGCGCAATCCATTCCATGCTGTCGCCAAAGAAATCAACGGTTTCCGAACGCATCGGATCGATGCAGATCACCCGCTTACCGCTTTTGCGCAGCGCATCGAAATAGGGAATGCCCTGCTCGTCGGTAGCGTTCCAGGCTATTTTCAGCGTGTTAAGCGGGTTAGCGCTCCACAGCACCACCACTTCGCTGTGTTCGAGGATAAGCGGCCAACTGGTTTGCTGCTGATACACTTCGTTGCCGCCGACGACATGCGGCATGATCGCCTGCGCCGCACCAGTAGAGTAATCGCCCAGATGCCCGGTATACCCTCCGGCAAGGCTCATATAGCGTTGTAACAAGGTCGCCGCTTTGTGCAGCACGCCGTTGGAACGCCAGCCATAAGAACCGGCGAAAATCGACGACGGACCGTAAGTTTCACGGATGCGCTGGTGCTGCTGATGAATCAGCGTCAGCGCTTCATCCCAGCTAACGCGCACAAACTCATCCTGGCCGCGCACACCCTGCGGGCTGGAAGGTGAAGCGAGAAATCCTTTACGCACCATCGGGTAGCGCACGCGCGTTGGGCTGTGGACCTGATCCTGCACAACGGTTTGCAGTGAGTTGGGGTGACGCGTCGGCAGCGCGCCGCGCGAAGCGAGCACCTTTTCGCCATCGGTGTCGACCAGCATCGGCCCCCAGTGGGCAGCCGTGAGAACAGTTTTGATTGCAGAGTTTGCCAACGCGTGCTCCTGGATAGGTTGCAGGTGGTGTCGATTTTGTTTTGCGCTCTATCATCCACAGCAGCAGCGCGATAGCAAAGAATTAAACGTCATTACGCTCACACTGCGGGTGATAAGCCTCGCTTAGTGCTTGATTGCGCGCTATTTCGCGTTAAGGTGTGGGCAACCATTCACGGTGAGGGAAGCAACCATGGCGAAAACGGCGCGGCCAACAATCAGCGATGTCGCGAAAGCGGCAAAAACGGGAAAAACCAGTATTTCACGCTACCTGAATGGTGAAAAACATCTGCTTTCCGCCTCGCTGCTGGCACGTATTGAGCAGGCGGTTGCCGATCTCGACTACCGCCCAAGCCTGATGGCGCGCGGGTTAAAGCGCGGTCGTACCCGCCTGATTGGCCTGATCATTGCTGACATCACCAACCCCTATTCGGTGCATGTGCTGAGCGGCATTGAAGCTGCCTGTCGCGAAAAAGGGTTCACACCGTTGATGTGTAACACCAACAATGAAGTCGATCAGGAGCTGCATTACCTCGACCTGCTGCGCAGTTACCAGGTGGAGGGAATTGTGGTTAACGCTGTAGGGATGCGTGAAGAGGGGCTAAACCGGCTGCAACAATCCTCGCTGCCGATGGTGCTGATTGACCGCAAAATCCCCGATTTCGCCTGCGATGTGGTTGGGCTGGACAACACCCAGGCTGCCACCACCGCCACCGAGCACCTGATTGAACAGGGCTTCGAAGCGCTGTTGTTCCTGAGTGAACCGCTGGGCTCGGTGAATACCCGCCGCGAACGGCTGGCCGCGTTTCGCGCAACGCTTGCCCGTTACCCCGGCATGGTGGCGGAAAACGCCGAAATTGTGCTGCATGAAGCCGCACAGCTCGATAATACCCTGCGCCAGTTCCATGCCAGCCACCGGGGAATGCGCAAAGCTGTTATCTCCGCCAACGGCGCGCTCACCCTGCAAGTGGCGCGTTCACTAAAACGTATCGGCCTGAACTGGGGCAGCGACATTGGTCTGCTCGGTTTCGATGAGCTGGAGTGGGCCGAGCTGGCAGGCGTTGGCATCACCACCCTTAAACAACCAACCTGGCAAATTGGCTTTGCCGCCGTCGAGCAAGTCGTGCGGCGCATTGAAGGCCACAGCGACACGGTTCGCGAGCACGTTTTTTCCGGCGAACTGATCGTGCGCGGTTCTACAGCGCGTTAAATAACCTTCGTGATGACGATCATAATTCCGGCACAGTGCACTTTTCTTTGGAACCGGTTCCATCTAGCGTTAAAGACATACGAAAGCGAGAAAGTCGCCCGGGAGTCGGACAATGCAGAGAAAAATTATCGTCGTCACCGCCGCTTACGGCCACACGCGCATCGAGGCGCTGGGCGGGCAAATTGCCCTGCTGCCGATTATTGCCGAAGCCGGAGCCGACGGCGTTGAGATCCGCCGCGAGCTGTTAAGCGAAGAGGCGTTAACCCATCTGGCCTCGCTGGCCTTCGCCATTGACCTGCACAACCTGCAAGTCTGTTATTCCGCGCCGGAAGCGCTGTTCGAAGCGGATGGTGCACTGAACCCGCGCTTACCGGCTCTGCTGGCAGAAGCGCAGACGCTGAAAGCCCAGTGGTTAAAAGTCTCGCTCGGCCACTTTCACCATCACGCTACGCTGGAAACGCTGCGCGACTGGCTGGCGACCAGCCCGGTACCGCTGGTGGTGGAAAACGACCAGACCGCCTGCGGCAAGCTCGCGCCGATGCTGCGCTTTAAAGCCGCCTGTCATACGTTGGCGCTGCCGGTGAGTTTAACCTTCGATACCGGTAACTGGCTGTGGGTTGGTGAAACACCTGAAAACGCCGCACGCCAGCTTGCGCCTGCGGTCAGTTATATCCATGTCAAAGCCGCTGTGACCCATGGCGACAGTTTCCGCGCCGTACCGCCGGACACTGCCGATGCCCGCTGGCTGGCGCTGCTGAATAACTTACCGGCCGATGCGCCGCGCGGTATCGAATTCCCGCTTGAGGGCGAGGATCTGACCGCCGTTACCCGTCATTACGTTAATTTGTTACGCGAGGAGTCCCATCATGCATAAACCGCTGGATGTCATCACGATTGGCGAAGCGATGGCGATGTTTGTCGCCAGCGAAACCGGCGATCTGGCCGATGCCGGGCAGTTTATCAAGCGGGCGGCAGGCGCGGAGCTTAATGTCGCCACCGGGCTGGCGCGACTGGGTTTGCAGGTCTGTTGGGTAAGCCGCGTCGGCGATGACAGCTTCGGGCGCTTTATCCTCAATACGCTGCGTAAAGAAAATATCAGTACCGCTGGCGTGACGCTCGACGGGCGTTATGCCACCGGCTTTCAACTGAAATCTAAAGCCGAAAATGGAACCGATCCCATCGTGGAATATTTCCGTAAAGGCTCGGCGGCCAGCCACCTCTCGACAGACGATTTTCACGCGGCGCTGTTTAACGAAGCCCGCCATTTACATCTCAGCGGTGTGGCGGCGGCGCTGTCCGCCTCCTCTTACGCACTGCTGGAACATGCTGCACAAAGCATGAAAGCGCAGGGCAAAACCATTTCATTTGACCCTAATCTGCGACCGGTGCTGTGGAAAAGCGAAGCGGAGATGGTGGAAAAGCTCAACCGCCTCGCCTTTCAGGCCGACTGGGTTCTGCCAGGGTTGAAGGAGGGGATGATTCTGACGGGCGAAAACACGCCGCAAGGGATTGCCGATTTCTATCTGCAACGCGGCGTCAAAGCGGTGGTGATCAAAACCGGTGCCGATGGCGCGTGGTTTAAAACCGCCAGCGGAGAACAGGGCGCCGTTGCGCCAGTAAAAGTGGAGAACGTCGTCGATACGGTCGGTGCCGGGGACGGCTTCGCCGTGGGTGTAATAAGCGCCCTGCTGGAAGGCAAAACCTTGCCCGAAGCGGTACGCCGCGGTAACGCCATCGGCGCGCTGGCTATCCAGGTGCCGGGCGACAGCGAAGGATTGCCAACCCGTGCGGAACTGGGCGCGCTGTAACGCACCCTGCCGCCAAAACATGATTCACCGCTCTGTACCCTACAAACAGGCGGTTACCACCTCAACCACAGAGGCAACCTTATGAACGCTACAAATTCAACAAAACGCTGGCTGTATATCATGCCGATCGTGTTCATTACCTACAGCCTGGCCTATCTCGATCGCGCCAACTTTAGCTTTGCTTCCGCTGCCGGGATTAACGACGATTTAGGCATCACCAAAGGCGTCTCCTCGCTGTTAGGCGCGCTGTTCTTTCTTGGCTACTTCTTTTTCCAGATCCCGGGTGCGGTGTACGCCGAACGCCGCAGCGTGCGCAAGCTGATCTTTATCTGCCTGATCCTGTGGGGCGGGTGTGCATCGTTAACCGGCATGGTGAGTAATATCCCGATGCTGGCCGCCATCCGCTTTATCCTCGGCGTGGTGGAAGCCGCCGTGATGCCCGCGATGCTTATCTATATCAGCAACTGGTTCACCAAGTCCGAACGTTCACGCGCGAACACGTTCCTGATCCTCGGTAATCCGGTGACCGTGCTGTGGATGTCGGTGGTGTCCGGTTATTTGATCCAGTCCTTCGGCTGGCGAGAAATGTTCATTATCGAAGGTATTCCGGCGGTGATTTGGGCGTTCTGCTGGTGGGTACTGGTAAAAGATAAACCCGCGCAGGTGAACTGGCTGTCGAACAGTGAGAAAACCGCGCTGCAAACCCAGCTTGATAAAGAACAACAGGGCATTAAAGCGGTACGCAACTACAGCGAAGCCTTCCGCTCACGCAATGTGGTACTGCTGTGCCTGCAATATTTCGCCTGGAGTATTGGCGTTTATGGTTTTGTCCTGTGGCTGCCATCGATTATTCGCAGCGGTGGTGAAAACCTGGGCATGGTGGAAGTCGGCTGGCTCTCCGCCGTGCCTTACCTGGCGGCGACGCTGGCGATGATCCTCGCCTCGTGGGCATCCGACAAGCTGCAAAACCGCAAACTGTTCGTCTGGCCGCTGCTGCTGATTGGCGCGTTTGCCTTTATCGGCTCGTGGGCGGTTGGCGCGAACCACTTCTGGGTCTCTTATTCACTGCTGGTGGTTGCTGGCGCGGCGATGTACGCCCCTTATGGGCCTTTCTTCGCCATTATTCCTGAAATGCTGCCGCGCAATGTCGCCGGTGGGGCGATGGCGCTCATCAACAGTATGGGCGCGCTGGGCTCCTTCTGCGGCTCCTGGGTGGTGGGTTATCTCAACGGCGCCACCGGCAGCCCGTCCGCATCGTACATTTTTATGGGGGTGGCGCTTTTCGCCTCCGTATGGCTTACTTTAATTGTTAAGCCTGCTAACAATAAGCAGATTCCGGCAGGCGCACCATCACAAGGGAGAACCGCATGAAGCCATCCATCATCCTGTACAAAGCCTTGCCCGATGATTTGCTGCAACGTCTGGAAACGCATTTCACCGTGACCCGCGTGGCGAACCTGAAACCGGAAACGGTGGCGCAACACGCTGAAGCCTTCGCCAGCGCGCAAGGGTTGCTGGGTTCCAGCGAAAAAGTGGACAGCGAACTGCTGGAGAAAATGCCGCAGCTACGCGCCACGTCGACTGTCTCGGTAGGCTATGACAACTTTGATGTGGATGCGCTAAACGCACGCAAAATTCTGCTGATGCACACCCCGACCGTGCTGACGGAAACGGTCGCCGATACCATCATGGCGCTGGTGCTGAGCAGCGCGCGCCGCGTGGTGGAAGTGGCTGAGCGGGTGAAAGTGGGCGAATGGACATCCGGCATTGGCCCAGACTGGTTTGGTGTTGATGTGCACCATAAAACGCTGGGTATTATTGGCATGGGGCGCATCGGGCTTGCGCTGGCACAGCGCGCGCACTTCGGTTTCGGCATGCCGATCCTCTACAACGCGCGTCGCCACCACACCGAGGCGGAAGAGCGCTTCCAGGCCCGCTATTGCGATTTAGACACGCTGCTGAAAGAGTCCGATTTCGTCTGCCTGGTGCTGCCGCTGACGGACGAGACGCATCATCTGATTGGCAAGAAGCAGTTCGAGATGATGAAAAAATCGGCCATCTTTATTAATGCCGGGCGCGGCCCGGTAGTTGATGAAGCGGCGCTGATCGACGCGCTGAAAAACGGCGAGATCCACGCCGCCGGGCTGGATGTCTTTGAGCAAGAGCCACTGCCGGTTGATTCGCCATTGCTGTCGCTGCCCAATGTCGTGGCGCTGCCGCACATCGGTTCTGCGACTCATGAAACGCGCTACAACATGGCGGAGTGCGCGGTAGATAACCTGATCGACGCGCTGAACGGCAAGGTTGAGAAAAACTGCGTTAACCCGCAAGTGGCGCGCTAACGCAAAGCGCAATAAAAAAGAGGCGAACCTGTCGCCTCTTTTTTTTGCCTGCGCCGGATTACTGCTGCGTGGCGGTAACGGCTGCTGTCCAGGCCTGGTTGAACGCCTGATGCTGCGCGGCCAGCGGCGCAATCAGCGCGTTATACTGGCTGGCCTGCTGCGACGTCGGGAACTGAATGCCGTTGGCAACAAAGCTCACCTGTGTGTCCTGTTGAGCAATAAAATCACCCACCTGAACCAGTTGCTGGGTAAATACCTGCGCCGCCGGGATCAGCGGTTGCAGAGCATTTGCCGGATTAGTGACCACTTTGGTAAACACCTGATCGTAAACCGGTTTTAGATCGTCAGCCTGCTTTAACGCGGCATGCGACGCATCGGCCTGCATTTTTGCGTTTTGCAGTTGCTGGCTCAGCACCCCCAGCGAACCGTTGGCCTGGCGAAGCGGTTCACGCTGCGTCATATAATCCTGCGGCACACGGATAGCATTAACGCTGTCCACCACCGGACGCAGACCGGAGTCCATCGCCTGGTTAACCTGCTGGGAATAGCCATAAATCACAGCATAATCAGAGACAAACGGGCCAAACTGTTTCTTCTGATCCGCCGTCAGCGCGGGCAGTCGTTCGCTGCTGCGCATGGCCGTATTTTGCAGGAAATCGATAAACGCCTTGCGCTGATCGCCTTCTTTGTCGAAACACCCACTCAGGCTTACTACCATTAATAACGCCGCAAGAGGCGCGAACCAGCGAGAGCAGGACTTTCCTGTCGCCATTTTGTTACTCCTTTCACCCATAAAAGCGCATACCGGCACACGCGTGCCTGAAGGCTTACAAGAATAGTCCAGGTCTGCTTCGCAAGATACCCCTTCAATGCATTCTTAAACGCGCGAAACCGACCTGGCATGAAATTTTCCGCGAATTGGTACAGATTATTCTTAATCGAAAATTCTGCTGAAGGTTTACAAAAATATACTGAATAAAAGCAGCCTGAGCGTAATCAAGCAATTAAGCGGTAACGGAAAGTCAAAACGTGCATTTCAACAGCATCAAAACGTTTCGACGCATAAATAATCACTGGCGCAACCACCACACCAGGAATTTTCACGACTATTCTTAATGAGCTGTATCACGATCCCGCTGTGTGATTTTACGAGGAGTTCTCGATGGAATATAAAGATCCAGAATTTGAGCTGTTGAGCAGCCTGGAACAAATTGTTTTTAAAAATGACGTAACGCAGCCGGTAACCCTGAGCAAGAAGCAGAATTACTTTAGTGACTTTGAACAATTGCGACGTGGAACCGGGCTTAAAATTGATGACTTCGCTCGTGCCATGGGAGTCTCAGTATCGATGGTGCATGAATGGGAATCACAACGTATAAAACCCACTGCCACCGAGATGAAACTGATGCGTCTGATTCATGCGAACCCAACGCTCAGTAAGCAGTTAATTGAATAAATAGTGATGGTAGAACCCCCGATAATCCGGGGGTTAATGTCCACCTTACTCCGCTTCGCAGTACCAGCCCTCTTCCCGCCATACCAGACTGTGCGTAAGCTTTAATCCCTGAAGAAATGACGCATCATGAGACACCACCAGCATCGCGCCAGGAAATGTCGCCAGTGCCGCTTCAATCGCCTGCGTTGACGCCAGATCGAGGTGGTTCGTCGGCTCATCCAGCAGCAGCAACTGCGTGGCATCACGCCGCCACAGTACGCACGCCAGCGCCGCTTTTAAACGCTCCCCGCCGCTCAGCGCCGCCATCGGTAACACCACTTTATCTGCCCCCAGTTGCAGTTGCGCCAGACGGGTGCGCAGCAGGCCCTCCTCCATCGGCGTATCGCCAGCATTGAGATGTGCCAGCACCGATAACGAGAGATCGAGCTGCGATAAGTGCTGATCGAGGTACGCGCAGGTAACCGCGCGCTGGCACAGTCCGGCGCGGGGAGCCAGCTCACCGAGGATCACTTTCAGCAGCGTCGATTTACCGCAACCATTCGGCCCGCGCACCGCTACGCGCATTGGGCCGTCCATTCGCCAGTTAAGCGGAGGAAGCGCTACGTGCGGCAGCAGCACATCCTCCATCACCAGCACCTGCTTACCTTCAGGAAGATGGCTGCCAGGCAGCGTAAACAGTACCGGCATCTCCTCTTCCACCCGTTCGCGCGCCTGGTTAACGGCGGTGTTAAGCGTGTCATTCTGATCGCGGTGCTGCTTGCGCCAGCTATCGGGGCGCTCTTTCGCCGCGTTCTTGTATTTTACGCGTTCAAACGAGGCGATATTTAACGAATCCACCGTTCGCAGCGTCTGCGCCGAGCGCCGCTGGCTGGCATCATGCTCTTTTTGCATCCTGCTGCGGGTACGGCGACGCTCGTTGACGGCGTGTTCAAGCATTGCCCGCGCGGCTTGCTGTTCCGCATCGCGCTGGCGCTGATAGTCGTCATAATTACCGCCATAACTGCGCAACCCGGCGGACGTGAGCTCAAGAATGCGCGGCATCAGCGCCAGCAATTCGCGATCGTGAGTCGCCACCAGCGCCCCACCGTTTCGCTGCGCCAGCTGTGCGTAAAACCACTCACGCCCCTGCCTGTCGAGGTGGTTGGTCGGTTCATCCAGCAGCAGATAATCTGTCCTGGCGATAAACGCACTGCATAACAGTGCCCGCACGCGCTCGCCACCGCTCAGCGTAATGGCAGGTCTATTCGGGTCAAAAGCGGGAAGTCTGGCGTCAGAAAAAGCCGCTGCCAGGCGTTCCGGCAGATCCCAGTAGCCTTCAAGTTTGTCGAGATCGTCGGGCTGGTAAGCGCCCTGTTCGACGCGCTCGCGGGCCGCGAAAACGTCTGTGTAACCAAGCAGTTCCGCAAGCGTGGTATGCGCGGAAACCGCGTGCTGCTGTGCAACATACGTATGTGTGCCGAAGCGTTCGATATGCCCGCTGGCAGGTATGGCTAGCCCGGCAAGCAGACGGAGTAATTGTGTTTTGCCCACGCCATTGCGCCCCACCAGGCCGCACAGTGACGGTTCAAGGGAGAGGGTAAGCGGGCCAAAAAGCGTCTCGCCCGTCGCAAACTGACAGGTGAGCTGATGCAAAATAAAAGCGGGGATCTGGGCGCAATGAGCCATAAGCACTCCTGAATGAAATCAATACATCCCCTGCCGACGCCTGCGCGTTTAGCAAGGATCCGAGTTCATCAGTCGTGTTTGTTCATTTTCAGAAAGCGCTCCGGTGAGACGAGAAGTTCGTCGCGGCAAAGAATAGCCGCATCATCTGCCCTCTTCAAGGCTAAATTTTCACCATCTCGTCATAAAGAGGCTAATCATTTGCATGTTATTGCCGATGAATATGGTGACTTAACCAAAAGCAGCAGGCCGTGCGTGTAAACCGGGAAGAGAATTTAACAAAGGAAAATACGAAACAGCGCGTTATGTGAAACATAACGATGTTGAGACGTTAAGCCGCATTCATCAGGGAAGAGAGCCACCCCGGGCGCTGTGCATTGTCCTTTTCAGGCAATGAATCACCAGACGAGAATGAATGATGTCGAAATATATCCTGATTGTCGATGACAGCCGCCTGTCACGCATGATTTCACGCCAGTATGTGCTCAGCCTGCACAAGGACTGGAAAATCGACGAAGCCGGAACGGGCGAAGAGGCGATCGAACTGGCATCGGCGCACACACCTTTTGCGATCCTGCTGGATGTAAACATGCCGGGTATTGGCGGCATGGAAACCGCTTCGCGCATCCGCCAGACGCACCCAGGCACGCATATCATTCTGCTCACCGCCAACGTTCAGCACTCCATACAAACCGCTGCGCAAACGCTCGGTCTTGGCTTCCTGCCAAAACCGCTGAAAGAGCCGCAACTCCACGCGTTGTTGAACGATCTGGAGGCACATCCATGAGCGAATTGCCGGATATCAGCGAAATTGAAACCGACAGCCTGATGGAGATTTTTAACATCGGTGTCGGTCAGGCCGCCGCCGCGATGAGCAATATCGTCAATGAAGAAGTGCGTATGTCGGTGCCGACGATCCGCTTTACGCCGCGCTCTGAAGCCGCTGAAGAGTTAGGCGCGGGCATCTCGTTATTCGGTATTAGCCAGCACTATCAGGGCGCGTATGCCACCGAAGCGATTTTGATGTTTCCTGAAGCCGCCAGTTTTGAAATTGTGCGCATGATGGTCGGCGACCTGATCCCCGCCCATGAGTTGGGCGAGATGGAACGCGAAGCGATAAGCGAAATCGGTAATATTGTGCTCAACGCCTGTGTCGGGACGCTGGCCAATATGTTCCAGAAAGAGCTGCAAGGTTCGCTGCCCGTCGTTCGTGTGGGCAGTAGCAAGCAGATCCTCAATCCGAATAAAGATGACAACGACCCGCTGGTGATGATGCTGCGCATCGATTTTGCGCTTGAGCGCCAGCAGATTCAGGGATATCTCGCCTTTATCCTTGATATGTCCGCGCTGCGTGACTTACGTGAACAGATCCGGCTTTATATCAGCCGCGTAGAAACCGGCAGTGTTCCAGACGGAATGCATTGGAAATGAAAGATACGTTGCTGTTTGATGCCTTTTCATCTTTAAGCCTCGGTGTGATCATTGTTGATGCACACTACCGTATCGCCCTGTGGAACGCGTGGTTAGAAACGCACACCGGGCGTGCGGCCTGCGACACGGTTGGTGAGGATTTTTTTAGCGTATTTCCCGACCTGGTGTATCACCGTGTCGGCGATGCGATTCGTCAGGCTATTGGCCACAATTTATCTGCCCTGCTTTCGCAATCTTTGCACCGTTCACCCTTCCCGCTCTACGCCGAACCGTCACGCCCCGGCGCGCGCCTGAGCCAGGCGGTCACCATTGTGCCGTTAGGCGAGACGGAACGTTATTGCCTGATTCAGATAGTCGATGTTACCGCCGCCGTGCGCCGCGAATCCTTACTGCGTGAACAGGCGCATGAGCTTTTATCGCAATCGCTGTCCGATGGGCTTACCGGCGTGGGTAACCGCCGTTATTTCGATCTGTGCATTGAGCGTGAATGGCGCGCCAGCAAGCGCAATAACAAGCCGCTGTCGCTGCTGCTGATTGATGTGGATTATTTCAAACTTTATAACGACTGCAATGGTCACCAGCGCGGTGACGAGTGCTTACAGCAAATCGCCACCGCGATGCGCGGCGCGCTGAAAAACCCTGCCGATGTCCTGTTCCGTTACGGCGGCGAGGAGTTCTGCGCCCTGTTGCCTGAAACCCGCTGTGCTGATGCCGTTGAGCTCGCCGAGACACTCCGCACCAGCGTCCAGTTGCTGGATTTGCCCCACGCCAGTTCCCCTGGCGGTATCATCAGCGTCAGTATTGGCGTCGCCAGTCTTTGCCAGAAAAGCCACACCGAGTACGGGCAGCTTATCCAGAGCGCCGACAATGCGCTGTATGAAGCCAAGCGAGCAGGCCGTAACAACGTTCGCGTCAATTCGACGTTTGACCCTTACCCCGGCGAACAAAACACGCCGTAGCCCTGACGCCAGACATAAAAAAACCCGCCGCAGCGGGTTTTTTATTGCCATGACGATTACTGCAGCAGAGAGATATCCGCCACCTGCAGGAACAGTTCACGCAGTTTAGACAGCAATGTCAGACGGTTGATACGCACGTCTTTGTCGTCGGCATTCACCATCACGTTCTCAAAGAACTCATCCACCGGCTCGCGCAGCTGCGCCAGTTCGATTAATGCGTCCTGATAACGGCCTTCGGCAAAGTACGGCTGCAGCTTATCGCGCAGCACCACCAGGTTACCCGCCAGCTTAATTTCCGCCGCTTCTTTCAGCACCGAGGCGTGAACGATATCGTTCAGCGTCTCATCGGATTTCGCCAGGATATTGGAAACGCGCTTGTTCGCTGCCGCCAGCGCCGCCGCTTCGTCGAGCGTACGGAAGTGCGAAACCGCCTTCATACGCGCATCGAAATCTGCCGGTTTGGTCGGACGACGCGCCAGCACCGCCTGAATGGTATCCACGCTGTAGCCTTCGTCCTGATACCAGGCACGGAAACGGCCCAGCATAAAGTCGATCACATCATCGACCACTTTCGCGTTGGTCAGCTTGTCGCCGTACAGACGCACCGCTTCTTCGGTCAGGGTTTGCAGATCCAGCGCCAGGTTCTTCTCAACGATAATACGCAGCACGCCCAGCGCCGCGCGGCGCAGTGCGAACGGGTCTTTATCGCCTTTCGGATGCTGGCCGATACCGAAGATCCCCGCGAGGGTGTCCATCTTATCGGCAATCGCCAGCGCGCAGGCGATCGGGTTTGACGGCAGTTCATCACCGGCAAAACGCGGCTGATACTGCTCGTTCAGCGCCACAGCAACATCTTCTGCTTCGCCGTCGTGACGCGCATAGTGCATGCCCATCACGCCCTGGGTGTCGGTGAATTCGAACACCATGTTGGTCATCAGATCGCATTTGGAAAGTAGGCCCGCGCGCGTGGCGTGATTCACATCCGCGCCAATCTGCCCGGCAATCCAGCCCGCCAGCGCCTGAATACGATCGGTCTTGTCGCGCAGCGTACCCAGTTGTTGCTGGAACAGCACAGTTTGCAGACGCGGCAGATGATCTTCGAGGCGTTTTTTACGGTCGGTATTGAAGAAGAACTCGGCATCCGCCAGACGCGGGCGCACCACTTTTTCGTTACCGGAGATAATCTGCTGCGGATCTTTCGATTCGATGTTAGCGACGAAGATAAAGTTCGGCAGCAGTTTGCCGTCATTGCCATACACCGGGAAGTACTTCTGGTCACCTTTCATGGTGTAAACCAGCGCTTCCGCCGGAACGGCGAGGAATTTCTCTTCGAACTTCGCGGTCAGCACCACCGGCCATTCCACCAGCGAGGTCACTTCTTCCAGCAGGCTGTCGCTCAGATCGGCATTACCGCCAATCTTACGCGCCGCTTCTTCAGCATCCGCTTTGATTTTCGCTTTACGCGCGTCGTAATCGGCAATCACTTTGCCGCGCTCCAGCAGGATTTGCGGGTACTGATCGGCGTTATCGATGGTGAACTCCGGCTCGCCCATAAAGCGGTGGCCGCGAATCACGCGATCGGACTGAATACCCAGAATGGTTGCCGGAATAACGGTGTCGCCCAGCAGCAGCGTAACGGTGTGAACCGGACGAACAAACGTCACATCCGACGCGCCCCAGCGCATCAGTTTCGGGATCGGCAGCTTGCCAAGCGAGTTAGCAATCATGTTCGGCAGCAGCGTTTCCACGCTTTCGCCTTTGACATGCGCACGATAGAGCAGCCATTCACCTTTGTCGGTGGTCAGACGCTCGGCCTGATCGACAGTGATACCGCAACCACGCGCCCAGCCTTCAGCCGCTTTGCTCGGCTTACCTTCCGCGTCAAACGCCTGGGCAATTGCCGGGCCGCGTTTTTCAACTTCGCGATCCGGCTGGGAAGCCGCCAGTTTCGCGACTTTTACCGCCAGACGGCGCGGCGCGGCGAACCACTGCACGTCGCCGTGGGTGACACCCGCCGCATCCAGCTCAGCGGTAACGTTGGCAGCGAAGGACTCGGCCAGGCTGCGCAGGGCTTTTGGTGGCAGCTCTTCGGTGCCGATTTCCACCAGGAAAGTTTTCTCAGACATGGCCGCCTCTTATTTATTTCTGTTACACATCGGGAAGCCAAGGGCTTCACGGGAAGCGTAATACGCTTCAGCCACTGCTTTGGTCAGCGTGCGGATGCGCAGAATATAGCGCTGACGTTCCGTCACGGAGATGGCTTTACGCGCATCCAGCAGGTTGAAGCTATGGGCGGCCTTCAGAATGCGCTCGTAGGCAGGCAGCGGCAGCGGGTTTTCAAGCGCCAGCAGCTGCTGCGCTTCTTTTTCATACTGCTCGAAGCAGGTGAACAGGAAGTCAACATCCGCGTATTCGAAGTTGTAAGTGGATTGCTCCACTTCATTTTGATGGAACACGTCGCCGTAAGTGGTTTTACCCAGCGGGCCGTCGCTCCAGACCAGGTCGTAAACGCTGTCCACGCCCTGAATGTACATCGCCAGACGTTCCAGACCGTAGGTGATTTCACCGGTAACCGGTTTACACTCCAGACCGCCAACTTGCTGGAAGTAGGTAAACTGCGTCACTTCCATGCCGTTCAGCCACACTTCCCAGCCCAGACCCCAGGCACCCAGCGTCGGGTTTTCCCAGTTGTCTTCCACGAAACGAATATCGTGAATGGTCGGATCCATACCCAGCTCTTTCAGTGACCCGAGGTACAGCTCCTGAATGTTATCCGGAGACGGTTTAATCACCACCTGGAACTGGTAATAGTGCTGTAAACGGTTCGGGTTTTCGCCATAGCGTCCATCGGTCGGACGGCGGGAAGGTTGCACATACGCGGTTGCCATCGGTTCTGGCCCCAGCGCGCGCAGGCTGGTCATTGGGTGCGATGTACCGGCGCCCACTTCCATGTCCAGAGGTTGAACAATGGTACAGCCCTGACGAGCCCAATAATCCTGTAAGGTCAGGATCAGACCCTGAAAGGTCCTGGTATCAAACTTTTGCATATTCTTTCGTGCTGGATACGTGTGGATTTAAAGGAAGCGCCCAGTATACCCGCTGGCTGCAAGATATACAGTACGAAACGGGTTTGTTTAAGGAAAATTGGGGAAAGCACGCGCCGTCGGGCGTGAATCTGGCGGTTTAGCGCATCGAAAGGTGTAAAAATTGGCCTTCCGCGTCAAAAGTGCAGACAAAGGCTTCCCGGCGCGGCGTCATGCCCCGCATTTCATAGCTGCCCTGAAATTGTTCAAAGCCAGTGACATCAATTTGCTGTACGCCAGTGTTGTAACGGCGAGCGGCGTTTTGTCTGCACAAATTTTCCATATCCAGCGAATGTTCGGGGCCGGGTCTGGCTTTTTGCGCTTGCTGCGCGGGAATATCTGCAGAGGCGCTGCAGCCAGCTAATAGCAGTACCAGCGCGGGGACAATACACTTCATCATTTTTATCACTGCCTGCTCGCGGGCTGTTATTTTTAAAGGCGGGGAATGCAAATTTTGCAAATCTGTGCAAAACGCACAAGCAAGAGCGGTAAAACTCAGAATTATCTAATGAGATGGGCAGATAATCTTACAGTCTGAGGGAGTTGTCTTTAACGTGAACACAGAGGAACTGATGCAGTCGAAAATTTACTGGATAGATAATCTGCGAGGGATAGCCTGTTTAATGGTAGTGATGATCCATACCACTACCTGGTACATCACCAATCCCGCCAGCATCACCACTTTCGACTGGAATATCGCCAATATCCTCAACTCCGCTTCACGCGTCAGCGTGCCGCTGTTTTTTATGATTTCCGGCTACCTCTTTTTTGGCGAACGCAGCGCACAGCCGCGCCACTTCTTGCGCATCGCGCTTTGTCTGGTGTTCTACAGCCTTATCGCCCTGCTCTATATCGTGCTGTTCACCTCGATTAACAGCGAGCTGTCGTTGAAAAACCTGCTGCAAAAACCGGTGTTTTATCACCTGTGGTTTTTCTTCGCCATTATCGTCATTTACCTGGTGTCGCCATTGATTCAGGTGAAAGCGCTCAGCGGCAAAATGTTGCTGGCATTAGTGGTGGTGATTGGCATTGTGGCCAACCCGAATACGGTGCCGCAGAAAATCGGCGGTTTTGAGTGGCTGCCGGTCAATCTTTATATTGGCGGGGATACGTTTTACTACATTCTGTACGGCATGCTGGGGCGCGCTATCGGCATGATGGAGACGCAAAAACGGGCATTAAGCTGGGTCTGCGCCGCCCTGTTTTTAGCCGCGGTGTTTGTGATTTCACGTGGTACGCTCAATGAGCTGAAATGGCGCGGTAATTTCGCCGATACCTGGTATCTCTACTGCGGGCCGATGGTCTTTCTTTGCGCCATCGCGCTGTTTACGCTCATCAAAAACACGCTGAATAGCCGCACGCTGCCGGGGTTGACGCTCATTTCTCACCATTCGCTGGGTATTTACGGTTTTCACGCGCTGATTATTCACGCCCTGCGCACGCGCGGCGTTGAAATCCACGCTTCACCGCTGCTCGATATAGTATGGATTTTCACTGCCACGCTGCTGGCGAGCCTGGCGCTGTCGATGCTGGTGCAACGCCTCGACAAACGCCGTTTCGTCAGTTAATGGCACGCTGGCGCGCACGCTGTAGCTGGCGCGGCGAGGAGAAACCGGCGGCAAGTGCGGCCTGCTCGGTGCCGCGCCCTTGCAACAGATACTGTTCGGCAATCACCAGCCGCAGCTGCTCCAGATAATCACGCACGCTGATCCCGAGATGTTGCTGGAACAGGCGCGTTAAATGTCGGGGGCTGACGTGCGCCCGCTCGGCAATGTCGCTCAGTTGCCAGGCTTTTTGCGGCTCCGCCGTCAACGCATCTTGTGCGCGATGCACCGCCGGATGCAGGTGGTTACGGTAGCGCAGCCACGGTGAAATTTGCGGATCTTCCCCGGAACGACGGAACCAGACCACCATTTCCCGCGCTACCGCCAGCGCCGTCTCCGGACCGCAAAACCGGTTAATCAGATGCAGCGCCAGATCAATACCGGAGGTGATGCCCGCACTGGTCCAGATGCTGCGATCCTCAATGAAAATACGGTTCTCTTTGACCAGCGCCGCAGGCGCCACCGCGCGTAAACGGGCAATGACATCATGGTGAGTGGTGCACTGAATGCCGTTCATCAGACCGGCCTTCGCCGCCAGCACCGCGCCGGAACAGACGCACATCAACGTAATGCTCTGGCTGTGGATCAGCGGTTGCAGGCGCATCAGCCAGTGCCGCACCGCGTTCGCCTGCGGCGTATCAAATAACCGTGAGGAATCTGACACACCTGGCAGCACCAGCAGGCTGCCTTCCGGCAAGGTATCCGGTAGCGGTGCAATATTTCCCATCGTCAGGCCAATCGAGGTCGACACACTCGCTTCCGGCCCAACGTAGTGCAGGCGAAAAGCGTTACCTGCCAGCGCGAAGGTTTCCGCCGGGCCGGTCATATCCAGCGCCAGAACGCCGGGCAACATCACAAACCAGACATCTGTGGTCATTACAGTTCCAGAATTTCGTGGACGGTTTTAATGGCAGCGAAGCGGCCTTCCAGCACGGTTTCAGTGCGGTGGCGCAGCGCGTTGCAATCCAGCGTAACCCCTTTATGTGTCATCGGGAAGGTCAGTGTCGCTTCGCTGACAAAGGTCACGCGATACCCCAGATCCGATGCGACGCGCGCGGTGGTTTCACAGCACTGCTCGGTGCGAATACCGCAAATAATCAGGTGGTTGATGTCGCGGCTGCGCAGCCAGTGATCGAGCCCGGTATCGGTAAACGCATTGTGCACATGCTTATAAAACGTTACGGCGGCGCGGTGTTGCAGGAAGGGCATCGGCGTGACAAAACCGCTCTCCAGCGAAAACGGCCCGCTGTCAGCGACATGAAAGATATCGACTACCGGTACGCCACGTGCTTCACAGCCAGCGATAAGCGTGGAGATGGCCTGCTGAAACGCGGCGAAATCCGTATCTTGCCAGTAGTCACGATGGAAAAAAGATTGCTGTGTGTCGATGTTAATCAGCGCGGTGCGGGACATTTCAGGACTCCTTGCTCAGTAGGGTTAACGCTATTGTGGCAAGGAGTTTTGCGCCTGCTAAGACCAAAAAAGGACAACATCATGGTGATTCCAGCCCACCTGAACAGCGGGCCGGATAAGCAGGAAAAATCAGGACATCAGCGGCAGTAGCTGCTGATAGATACGGCGGAACGTTTCGCGGCGTGGCGCGTAATGAGCATGTCGGGTGGCATCCGGTGCGTGCTGTTGCTCAACCGGCAGTTGCGGCAGTAGCGTCGCCAGAGGCGTTTGCGGATTGACGGCAATTTGTGCCAGCCGCGCCGCGCCAAGCGCTGGCCCAACATCGCCGCCGGTGCGGTAATCGAGCTGCAATCCGCTGATATCCGCCAGCATTTGCCGCCACCATGCGCTGCGCGCACCACCTCCGATAAGCGTAATGCTCTGCGGCGTGACGCCACAGGCGTGGACGATATCCATACCATCCGCCAGCGCGAAACCGACACCTTCCAGCACGGCGCGGGCAAGTTCTTCGCGGCCATGCTGATGCGTCAGACCAAAGAACACGCCTTTCGCCTGTGGGTTGTTATGCGGCGTACGCTCGCCGGAAAGGTAGGGTAAAAACCACAGATCCCCGGCGTTATCGTCCGCCTGTTGCGCGGCGTTAATCAATGCCGGAACTGACTCCAGCCCCGTTAGCTTCGCCGCCCAGTCCAGGCACGACGCCGCGCTAAGCATTACCGACATCAAATGCCAGCGGCCAGGCAGCGCGTGACAAAAACTGTGGACCGCGCTTTCGGGTTTACTGAGGAACCCTTCACTGACGGCAAAATAGACCCCGGATGTGCCCAGCGACAACATCGCCTGGCCTGCGTCTGCCATACCGACGCCAACGGCACCAGCGGCGTTATCTCCACCGCCCGCGACAACCGGAACGACGGGCATCGCCCAGCGCCGGGCGATCTCGGGTAACAGTTCGCCGGTAATTTCGCTGCCTTCAAACAGCGCAGGCATATGCGCACGTGAAAGCGAGCAGGCAGCCAGCATGTCATCGCTCCAGTCGCGTTTCGCCACATCCAGCCACATGGTTCCCGCCGCGTCGGACATGTCGCTGGCGAATACGCCAGACATTTTCAAACGCAGAAAATCTTTAGGCAGCAAGACCTTCGCCACACGAGCAAATATTTCTGGCTCGTGACGCTGCACCCACAAAAGTTTCGGCGCAGTAAAACCGGGCATCATCAGGTTGCCGGTAATCGCACGGGAATTTTTAACCTTTTCTTCCAACAGCGCGCACTCTTCGCCGCAGCGACCGTCATTCCACAGAATGGCCGGACGTAACACCTGGTTATCTTTATCAAGCAGCGTCGCGCCGTGCATCTGACCGGCGAGGCCCATCGCTTTTACCTGCTGTAACGAGTGCACCTCGCCCAATGCCAGAATGGCGCGGTCCGTCGCTTGCCACCACGCTTCGGGATCTTGCTCCGACCACAACGGGTGCGGTCGCGACACGCTGAGTTTTTCCGTATGCGAGGCCAGCACCTCGCCCTGCTCACCGAGCAGAATCGCCTTCACGCCAGAGGTGCCGAGATCGATCCCGATATACATAGTGACCACTCCTTTTTAGTGCGCCGCGTTATCAGCGGCGCAGAACGGTTTACTTATCAAACAGGTAGTAGTTAACCAGGTTTTCCAGTTGCTCCTGATGACCGCTCTGGTGGCGCGGCGCCAGGTTCTGCTGTTCAGCGTACTTCGCCAGCTCCGCGAGGCTAAGCTGCCCCTGCAAAATTTGCTGGCCCAGCTCACCATTCCAGCCCGCATAGCGTTTCGCTACGCGTTTATCCAGCTCGCCCTCTTCCACCATGCGAGCCGCCACTTTCAGCGCCAGCGCCATGGTGTCCATCGCGCCAATATGACCATAGAAAAGGTCGTATTTATCGGTGCTCTGACGGCGTACTTTGGCGTCAAAATTCAGGCCGCCGGTAGTGAAACCACCCGCTTTGAGGATTTCATACATCACCAGCGCGTTCTCTTCGACGCTGTTCGGGAACTGGTCGGTATCCCAGCCGAGCTGCGGGTCGCCGCGGTTTGCATCCACTGAACCAAACAGCCCCAGCGCGATGGCCGTGGCGATTTCATGATGGAAGGAGTGACCGGCAAGTGTGGCGTGGTTGGCTTCGATATTCAGTTTAATCTCTTTCTCCAGACCAAACTGTTTCAGGAACCCATAAACGGTAGCGGCGTCATAATCGTACTGGTGCTTGGTCGGTTCCTGCGGTTTTGGTTCGATAAGCAACGTGCCGCGAAAACCGATTTTGTGTTTGTGTTCCACCACCATATGCATGAAGCGGCCAATCTGTTCGCGCTCCTGGCGCAGATCGGTATTCAACAAGGTTTCATAACCCTCGCGACCGCCCCACAGCACGTAGTTTTCGCCACCAAGTTTGTGAGTGGCGTTCATGGCGGTCACCACCTGCGTCGCCGCCCAGCTGAATACTTCCGGGTCCGGGTTGGTCGCCGCGCCCGCACCATAGCGCGGGTTGGTAAAGCAGTTCGCCGTGCCCCATAACAGCTTCACGCCGCTCTGCTGCTGTTTTTCCGCCAGCACGTCCACCATCTGCGCAAAATTGTTCAGATACTCTTTCAGCGACGCGCCTTCCGGCGAAACGTCCACATCGTGGAAGCAGTAATAGGGCACATTGAGTTTATGAAAAAACTCAAACGCGACATCGGCTTTACGCTTCGCCATCGCAATGGCTTCGCCAGGCTGTTGCCATGGGCGATCGAAGGAGCCCACACCAAACATATCTGCGCCGTTCCAGCAGAAGGTGTGCCAGTAGCAGGCAGCAAAACGCAGGTGATCTTCCATGCGCTTACCGAGCACTAGCTCATCCGGATTGTAATGACGAAACGCTAAAGGATTCGTGGTTTTTGGACCTTCAAAACGAACCCGATCCAGCTGGTCGAAATAAGCTTGCATAATGAGCTCCATTGGCGAGTGTACAAATCTGACGTTAATACTGGATTCTCTCTCTGACTCGCTCAATTACGTTATTTCACACTGCTATTAAGAGAATGCACAAACGTGCGCTGGCTCGCAAAATAATGATATCTGCGGCTGCGAGGCGCCTTCCTGTTTTTTATGCAAAATCGGTTTTGCTTTTTTTAAAATAAGATCGCGGTCATAAATCAGCAAATAAACCAAAAAACGTAATGCCCGGATAAAAATCTGTAATTGCCAGAGAAGAATTCTGCGTTAAGAATTTGCTCGTCTATAGCAGTGCATGTTTCTTTTATCTCGCCCTTCACCCTACAAAAGGTATTACTATTATGAAGATAAAGAACCTTTGCCTTACACTCTGCGCCTCCCTGCTGCTGGCAAGCGCTTTCGGCCATGCCAAAGAGGTGAAAATCGGCATGGCGATTGACGATTTGCGCCTTGAACGCTGGCAAAAAGACCGCGATATCTTTGTGAAAAAAGCCGAGTCGCTCGGTGCTAACGTGTTTGTTCAATCCGCAAACGGAAATGAAGAAACGCAGATGTCGCAAATTGAAAATATGATCAACCGTGGCGTCGACGTACTGGTTATTATTCCCTACAACGGCCAGGTATTAAGTAACGTAATAAAAGAAGCCAAACAGGAAGGAATTAAAGTCCTGGCTTACGATCGCATGATTAATAATGCCGATATCGATTTCTATATCTCTTTCGATAATGAAAAAGTCGGGGAATTACAGGCGCAAAGCCTGGTAAGCAAAGTCCCGCAGGGAAATTACTTTTTAATGGGCGGATCGCCGGTAGATAATAACGCCAAGTTATTCCGCGCCGGGCAAATGAAGGTATTAAAACCCTATATTGATAGCGGGAAAATTAAAATTGTCGGCGATCAATGGGTCGATGGCTGGTTACCGGAAAACGCGCTGAAGATTATGGAAAACGCCCTCACCGCCAACAATAACAAAATTGATGCGGTGGTTGCTTCCAACGATGCCACCGCTGGCGGCGCGATTCAGGCGCTGAGCGCCCAGGGTCTGGCCGGAAAAGTGGCGATTTCGGGCCAGGATGCCGACCTCGCAGGGGTGAAACGGTTGATTAACGGCAGCCAGACTATGACGGTCTATAAGCCAATCACCCAACTGGCGAATACGGCGGCGGAAATCGCTGTCGAACTGGGTAACGGCAAAACGCCAAAAGCGGACGCTTCACTGAATAACGGCCTGAAAGATGTCCCTGCCCGCCTGTTGACGCCAATTGAAGTCACCAAAGACAACATCGACGCTACTGTCATCAAAGACGGCTTCCATCAGAAAAATCAGCTCTAAAACCGTCGGCGCGCCTGCGGGCGCGTCGGCTGCCATCTCTTTCAGGCGCTGTATATCAGCGAATGACGTGGAGCAGCCATGCCTTATTTACTTGAAATGAAAAATATCACCAAAACTTTTGGTGTCGTAAAGGCGATAGATAACGTCAGCCTGCACCTTAACGCGGGTGAGGTGCTCTCGCTGTGCGGTGAGAACGGTTCGGGTAAATCCACGCTGATGAAAGTGCTGTGTGGGATTTACCCGGCTGGCAGTTACGAGGGAGAAATTATTTTTGCGGGCGAAACCCTGCAAGCCAGCCATATCCGCGACACCGAGCGGAAAGGTATCGCCATCATTCACCAGGAGCTGGCGCTGGTGAAACATTTAACCGTGCTGGAAAACATTTTCCTCGGTACGGAAATCACCCGTCACGGCGTGATGGATTACGACCAAATGACACTGCGCTGCGAAAAATTGCTCAAACAGGTGAGCCTGTCGATTTCACCGGATACCCGGGTGGGCGATTTAGGGCTCGGGCAACAGCAACTGGTCGAAATCGCCAAAGCGCTGAACAAACAGGTACGGCTGCTTATCCTCGATGAACCCACCGCTTCGCTGACCGAGCAGGAAACCGCCGTGTTGCTGGATATCATCCGCGACCTGCGCAACCACGATATCGCCTGCGTTTACATTTCCCACAAGCTGAATGAAGTCAAAGCGATATCGGACACCATCTGCGTTATCCGTGATGGCAAGCATATCGGTACGCGTGATGCCGCTGGCATGAGCGAAGACGACATCATCACGATGATGGTAGGTCGCGAACTGACCGCGCTCTACCCCAATGAACCGCATGCGACAGGCGAGGAGATCCTGCGCGTTGAACATCTTACCGCCTGGCATCCGGTAAACCGCCATATCAAACGGGTGAACGATATTTCATTCAGCCTGAAGCGCGGCGAGATCCTTGGCATCGCCGGGCTGGTCGGCGCAGGGCGGACCGAAGCGGTGCAGTGCCTGTTTGGCGTCTGGCCGGGGCGCTGGGAAGGGCAAATTTTCCTTGATGGCAAGGCGGTACAGATTCACAACTGCCAGCAGGCTATCGACTTTGGCATTGCCATGGTGCCGGAAGACCGCAAAAAAGACGGCATCGTGCCGGTGATGGCGGTGGGTAAGAACATCACGCTGGCGGCGCTTAACCAGTTTACCGGCGCGTTAAGCAGCCTGGACGACGCCGCCGAACAGGCGTGCATTTTACAGTCGCTCCAGCGGCTAAAAGTGAAAACGTCTTCCCCGGAGCTGGCAATCGGCCGCCTGAGCGGGGGCAACCAGCAAAAGGCGATTCTCGCCCGCTGCCTGTTACTCAACCCGAGCATCCTGATCCTCGATGAACCCACGCGCGGTATCGATATCGGCGCGAAATACGAAATCTACAAACTGATTAACCAATTAGTGCAGCAGGGGATCGCCGTCATCGTTATCTCATCCGAGCTTCCCGAAGTGCTGGGATTAAGCGATCGGGTGCTGGTGATGCATGAAGGCAAGCTAAAAGCCGATCTCATCAATCGTAATCTGACCCAGGAGCAGGTCATGGAAGCGGCGCTGAGGAGCGAACATCATGTCGAAAAGCAACCCGTCTGAAATTAAATTAACTACCGCCTCACCAGGGGCTTTTTCCGGGCTAAAGTCCCTTAACTTACAAGTATTTGTGATGATTGCCGCCATTGTGGTGATCATGCTGTTTTTCACCGGCATGACCGATGGTGCCTACCTGAGCGCGCGTAATATCTCTAACCTGCTGCGCCAAACCGCGATCACCGGCATCCTGGCGGTGGGAATGGTGTTTGTCATTATCTCCGCCGAAATTGACCTCTCCGTTGGCTCCATGATGGGGTTGCTCGGCGGTGCGGCGGCGATTTTCGATGTCTGGCTGGGCTGGCCGCTGCCGCTAACCGTGGCGGTAACACTGGTGCTCGGCCTGCTGCTTGGCGCCTGGAACGGCTGGTGGGTGGCGTATCGCAAAGTCCCTTCATTTATCGTCACGCTGGCCGGGATGCTGGCTTTTCGCGGCGTGCTGATCGGCATTACTAACGGCACCACGGTTTCCCCCACCAGCGCGGCAATGTCGCAGATTGGCCAAAGCTATCTACCAGACGGCGTAGGTTTCGGCGTAGGCCTGCTGGGCCTGGTGGCTTTTGTACTCTGGCAGTGGCGCGGGCGTATGCGTCGGCAGACGCTGGGGCTGGCAACGTCACCCTCATCAACAGCGGTTGGACGTCAGGCAATTATCGCAGTGATCGTGCTGGGAGCCATTTGGCTGCTGAATGATTACCGGGGTGTCCCCACTCCGGTACTGCTGCTGGCGTTTTTACTGCTGGCGGGCATGTTTATGGCGACGCGCACCGCGTTTGGCCGCCGTATTTACGCTATTGGCGGCAACCTGGAAGCGGCACGGCTTTCCGGCATTAACGTCGAGCGCACCAAACTTGCGGTATTTGCCATTAACGGATTGATGGTGGCGATTGCCGGTTTGATCCTCAGTTCGCGCCTCGGGGCAGGCTCACCTTCCGCCGGAAACATCGCCGAACTGGACGCCATTGCCGCTTGTGTGATTGGCGGCACCAGCCTTGCAGGCGGTATTGGTAGCGTCGCGGGTGCGGTAATGGGCGCGTTTATTATGGCGTCGCTGGATAACGGCATGAGCATGATGGATGTGCCGACGTTCTGGCAATACATCGTCAAAGGGGCCATTTTGCTGCTGGCTGTGTGGATGGATTCCGCCACCAAACGGCGGGCCTGAAAACTGTGAATTAAGGCGCGATCACACGGCCGGATCTTTTTTATTCATCAGTTTGATGAATATGATAATGAGATCGGATGGAAAGTCAGGAAGCAAACCAACATGTTTGAGAAGCGCCATCGCATCACATTGTTATTTAATGCCAATAAAGCCTACGACCGCCAGGTTGTCGAAGGGGTCGGCGAGTATTTGCAAGCCTCGCAATCCGAGTGGGATATTTTCA